>JAGWAK010000080.1 GCA_021296435.1 Acidimicrobiia bacterium | reverse complement strand
GCCGTGCAGCGGCTCGTTCTGCCACTCGTAGTTGCGGCTCGAGAACGACTCGCCGTCCTTGAAGACCCGCTCCACGTCCTGGTAGCGCGACACCATCCAGAAACCCGAGACCTCGTGGTGATACAGCGGGTAGGACTCCCGCATCTCGGCGTAGAACGGGTAGGGGTCCGCGTCGAACTCCGCGGCGAGAATGTCCGGACCGGTGCTTGCGGCGACGGCTGTCATGCTCTCGGCACTCCTGGGGCGTGCGGCTTCTTCGGGCGGGGTGCGACTGTCGCTCAGACGCCCCGGTGGCGGTAGTCGGCGCCCTGGCGGACCATCAGGTCCCAGGTCTGCTCCAGGTAGCCGGCGACCTCGTCGATGAGCTTGCGCATCGGCAGCCGGGCCTCCTCGGGCAGCTCGGGGGCGCCGGTGGGTTCCAGGGTGACGTCCAGCCGGGCCATCTGGTCGAGCGTCACGTGCAGGGCGGCCGCCCGCGGCAGGCTGCGCCCAACGGTGATTCCCCCGTGCCACGGGATGAGCACCGTCGAGCAGTCGCCGATCACCGGCCCGATGGAGTCGAAGTGGTCATCGGGGCTCATGACCTGGTCCTGGTAGAACAGCGTGCACAGGTTGTGGCGCATCTTCAGCGGACGGGCCATCGAAGCCAGGGCGCAGACCCAGAACGAGTGCGTGTGCACGATGGAGTTCACGTCGGGGCGCTGGCCGTAGATCCCGGCGTGGAACTCCCATCCGGGACTGATGAAGCGGTTGCCTTCCAGCAGGTTGCCCTCGTAGTCGATCTTCATGACGTCGTCACGGCCGACCTCGCCCAGCGTCCGGTCGAAGGCGTTGATCCACAGCGCCTCCTCGCCCTGTGCCCGCACGCTGACGTGGCCGCCGATCCCGGTGTCACAGCCGTTCGCGGCGAGCGCCTGGCACGCGGTGACGATGTCGCCGATCACGTCGGGGGAGGTCTGGGCTCGGGAGGTGGTCTTGGTGAACCGTCCTTGTGCGGGGATGGTCGAGGAGTCCCCTCGTTCGGGCGAGGCGTGTTCGCCAGGGTATTCGAGACGGACGTCGGCGAACAGATGAGCCGCGCTCAGTCGAGTCCCTTGGCGGCGCGCCACGTCGCCAGCGTCTCCGGCAGGTCTGCGGCGATCGGCCCCACGTCCGGGTAGCGCTTGCGGTCCGGCGCGCCGAGTCCCCCGTTGATCAGCTCGCTGAGCGGCATGAAGTACAGGAAGCAGATGGTGCGCGAGCCGAAACGCCAGGCGCCGTCCTCACGCCGGTACGTGTCGGCGTAGCGGAGCCCGACCTGGTACGTAGTGCCCTCCAGTGCCAACTCGGCGTGCGCCAGCACCGTGCCGGTGGCGTTGTCGTCGTCGGTGAAGTCGATGCGATGGCTGTGGGGATAGTGGTAGGTGGGTCCCATGAGCCCGGTTCGCGTGCGGTAGAACTCCACGATGGCATCGCGGCCGGTGGTCGTGTCTCGCCCGTCTGCATGCCCGAAGGTGCTGTCAGCGCAGAAGACCTTGGCGATTCGCTCGAAGTCCCGATCGTCCACCGCGGTGGAATAGTCGAAGACCAGTTGCCGGATGGCCTCACGCGCCTCCAGCCGTGCGATGCGTTGTTCGAGGTCTGTGCTCATTCTCACTCTCCTGGAGTTCGTGCGTGTGTCCGGTCGGGGTCCGGGGTGCCGTTTGCTCCTTGGCGCGGGCGCAAGGCGTCGCGAATCGGCTCCCCGGCCTCCTCCCTCTTCCCCTCGTCGTATTGCTGCTGTCCGGGTGTCTGTGTTCATGTCAGCATCCCGCCGTCGATCACCAGGGTGGCTCCGGTGATGTAGGAGGCGGCGTCGGAAGCCAGAAAGGCAACGGGGCCGGCCACCTCGGCGGGGGTGGCCCAACGTCCCAGCGGGATGCTGAGCGCCGAGGCCGCCACGACCTCGTCCTGATCGAAGGCGTCCCAGCCGGAGGTGGCCACGTAGCCGGGGGCCACGGCGTTGACCCGCACGCCGTGGGGTGCCCACTCGCGTGCCAGGGCACGGGTCTGAGCGAACAGCCCGCCCTTGGCCGAGCTGTAAGCCGACATGCCCGCCAGGTGGCGCAGGCCCGCGACCGAGCCCACGTTGACGATGGCGCCACCGCCTCGCTCGACCATCGGGCCGCCGAACGCCTGGGCGCACAGGAACGGCGCCGTGAGGTTGAGCGCAACGGTCTTCGCCCAGCCGGCCTCTGCGATCTCCAGCGCCGGGGCCAGGAAGCGGGCCCCGCCGGCGTTGTTCACCAGGATGTCGATGGGCCCCAACTCCTCGGTGACCGAAGCGGCGGCGGCGGTCAGGGCCCCGCCGTCGGTCACATCGACGGGCACGACCGCGGCTCGGCGTCCCGTCGCCCGGATCTCCCCGGCGAGGGCCTCCAGGCGCTCCCGCCGGCGCGCCAGCAGTGCCACGTCGGCCCCGGCGGCGGCGAGTGTGGAGGCGATGGCCCACCCGATGTCGCCGCTGGCACCGGTGACGGCGGCCCGCTTGCCGGCCAGGGACGTGACAGCCCGGTCGCCGGGCGATGTGCTCACGCCGCAGCCCCCTCGCTGGGTGTGTAGGACACGCAGAACGAGGACATGCCCCGGCTGATGAGGGTGGGATGCCACTCGGGGGGCTCGGGGCCGGGGCGCAGGTCCGGCAGCCGCCGGGCGAGCGCGTCGAGGGCGATCGAACCCTCCAGGCGGGCCACCGCGGCGCCCAGGCAGTAGTGCAGCCCGAAACCGAAGCCCACGTGCTCGGTGGGGTTGCGCTCGAGGTCGAAGCGATCGGGCTCGGCGAAGATCGCGGGGTCGCGGTTGGCGGCGGCCTGCACCAGATAGACCATGTCGTGCCGGCGGATCACCTGGTCGCCCACGTCGATGTCGGTGGCGGCCATGCGGACCTGCATCTTCGATGGCCCGTCGAAGCGCAGGATCTCCTCGGTGGCCGCCCGCAGGTAGTCGTCGCCGCCGTGAGCCCGCAGGCGCTCGAGCTGCTCGGGGTTCTGCAGCAGGGCGTGCAGCCCGTTGCCGATGAGGTTGGTGGTGGTCTCGTGCCCGCCGAACAGCAGCAGGATGCAGGTGCCCACGATCTCGTTGTCGGTGAGCGTGTCGTCGCCCTCCTGGGCGCGGATGAGAGTCGTGATGAGGTTCTCCTCCGGCGCGCGGCGGAACCGCCGCACCAGGCCGCCGAGGTACTCCGACAGCTCCAGTAGGCCGTTCTGGGCGCGCTCGCGGCGCCCCTCCACGCCCCGCGCCCCGAACACCAGCACCATCAGGTCGTCGGACCAGTCCTTGAACAGGTCACGGTCCCCGGGGGGCACCCCCATCATCTCGGCGATCACCACTGCCGGCAGCGGGTAGGCGAAGTCGGAGATCACGTCCATGTGGCCGCGGGGGGCCAACTCGTCGATGAGGCTGTCGACCACCTCGATGATCCGGGGCTGCCACAGCGAGATCGCCCGGGGGGTGAAGGCCCGGCTGACGAGCTTGCGCAGCCGCGTGTGATCGGGCGGGTCGCGGAACACCATCCACTCGCCGAGGATCCGGTAGGTGGGGGCGCGCTCGGTGCGCTGCGCTTCGGTGAGCTTGTGCTCGAAGACCGGCCGGATGCGGTCGGAGGAGAAGCGGGTGTCCTTCAGCGCTGCCAGCAGATCGTCGTGGCGGTGGATGAACCAGGCCCGGTAGTGCTCGTTGAAGAAGACCGGCTGCCGGCGCCGCAACTCGGCGAAGATCGGGTAGGGGTCGGTGACCCGCTCGGGTGTGAGCAGGTCCACGCCGCCCGCACCGTTGACGCCGCTCACCGCCGGCCTCCGGGGGCTTCCAGTACGGCCACCACGCAAGCGTTGCCGTCGATGCCGGCGGTTCCGCCGCCCATGGTCTCGACCACGCCGAGGCGGGCGCCGTCAACCTGGCGACCGGTGGCGTCGCCGCGCAATTGCCAGACGATCTCGGCGATCTGTCCCAGGCCCGTTGCGCCAAGGGGATGACCTCGGGCCAGCAGGCCGCCTGACGGGTTCACGGGCTGAGTGCCTCCGAGGCTGGTGTGCCCGGACTCCACGAGTGCTCCGCCGCCGCCCAGTTCGCACAGGCCGAGCGCCTCGGTGGTGACGATCTCGCCGATGGTGAAGGCGTCATGCACCTCGAGGACGTCGATGTCGCCGGGTCCGATGCCGGCGCTCTCGAAGGCGGCCGTGGCGGTGTCGGCGACGAGTTGCCAGCCCCAGACCAGGTCGGTGGTGTGATCCCATGCCTGCCCCGAGGCGAGGGCCGTGGAGCGCACCGCCACGTCCGGGGTGCCCGCTGGGGTGTGTGCGCCACGGTCGGGACCCAGGACGGCGGCAGCGGCGGCGTCACTGATGTCGCAGCATTGCAGCAGCGTCAGCGGATCCGAGATCGGGCGCGACGCCAGGATCTGCTCCACTGTGAACTCCCCGGAATGTTGCGCCCGCGGGTTGTTGAGGGCGTTGCGCCGGTTCTTCACCGCCACGAGTGCCATCTGCTCGGGTGCCACACCGTGGCAGTGCAGGTAGCGCTGCGCGGCCATGCCGTACAGGCTGGGCATGGCGAATCCCTGAGCGCCCTCGGGGTCGGAGGCCAGCGGTTCGATGGGTCCGTCGAACACCGCGGTCATGGTCTCGATGCCGAACGCCAGCACCGTCTCGTAGCGGCCCTGGCCGACTGCCGCCTGGGCCTCGTGAAATGCCGTCGTGCCGCTGGCGCAGGCGTTTTCGACGGTCACGATGGGCACGCCCGTGATGCCCAAGTGCTGCAGCGTGCGGGTGGTGACACCAGGGTCGCCGAACACCGTCCCGGCGTAGACGGCCTCGATGGCCGCGGGTGCCACACCGGCATCGTCCAGTGCCTCGGTGACCGCCTGCCAGGCCAGATGCGTGGGTGGGGTGTCCGGCTGGCGGGCGAAACGGCTGGTGCCGACTCCCCAAATCGAGACGGACGCCGTCATGCCCGCTCTCCCGGTCTGGGATGCACTCGGAGCTCCGGCATGGGACGTGCCCGCTCGAGGATCGGGCGCGTCACTGCGGTGCCCTCCGGTCGTCAGGATCGTCGGCGGCCACGGGAGTCACCACCGGGTCGCCCCGGTCGTCGCGACCGAGCAGGCGCACCCGAGTGCCCGGCGTCAGGGCCCGGTCTCCCGCGCCGTCCACGTGGGTCAGGGAACGGGGACCCTCATCGAAGTCGACGTACGCCAGAACCGCCGGCGGCTTGCGGTCCGCCACGCGGATGCGCAGGACGGTCGAACTCCAGACCGTTCCTTCGGGTCCGAACGTGGCCGGATCCACGGGCGAGCCGCCGCAGGCGGGACAAAGCGGCGGTCGGTAGAGCATCGGGTAGCCGCAGGGGACACAGCGTCCACCCCGGAGTCCATCGCGGGTTGCGTCGGGGCGAGGATCCCGCCCGGACTCCTCGAGGGCGTGTAGAGCCGCCTGCCCGCTGGAGCGCATGTTCCCGATGCTGCCTCCCACACACCGGACTGTACCAAGCCGTTGGGCCTGTCAACCGCTCGTTTGGTAGTGTCCGGCCCAACGGCGGATCGGAGGTCCGGCGCTGGCCGTCGCCTCCCGATCCGGCGGATTGTCCAGGTCGCAGGGCAACCAGGGAGACAGCATGACCCCCGACATTCTCTCGCCAGAGTTCTCCGAGGATCCGTTCCCGGTGCTCGAGCTGATGCGCGACGAGCACCCGGTCTATTTCCACGAGGCCATGAACTCCTACATGATCAGCCGCTACGAGGACGTGGAGCGGGCCTTCAAGGATCCGGCCTTCAACTCCAACAACTACGAGTGGCAGCTCGAGCCGGTGCACGGGCCCACCATCCTGCAGATGGAGGGGCGCGACCACTCCCGCCACCGCAACCTGGTCACGCCCGCCTTTCGGGGTGCCGACCTGCGGGAGAAGTTCATGCCGGTGATCCAGCGCTGCAGCGCCGAGCTCATCGACAACTGGCGGACCGACGGAGCGGTGGACTTCGTGCAGCAGTACACCACCCGGTTCCCGATCAATGTGATCGTGGACATGCTGGGCCTGCCCAAGTCCGACCACGACCGGTTCCACGCCTGGTACAGCTCGATTATGGCGTTCCTGTCGAACCTCATCGGTGACCCCGACGTGATGGCCGCAGGTATCCGCACCCGCGACGAGCTGCAGGACTACATGCTGCCGATCATCGCTGAGCGACGCAGCGCCCCCGGAGGCGATCTGCTCACCACGCTCTGCCAGGCCGAGATCGACGGTGAGCGCCTCAGCGATATCGAGATCAAGGCCTTCGTGAGCCTGCTGCTGACCGCTGGCGGCGAGACCACTGACAAGTCCATGGCCAACATGTTCTGGCGCCTCATCGAGCACCCCGAGCAGATGGAGGCGGTGCGCGCCGACCGCAGCCTCATCCGCAACGCCTTCGCCGAGACCTTGCGGCACACGCCACCGGTGCAGATGATCATGCGGGAGACCGCCACCGAGGTGGAGATGTCGGGCGGGGCCATTCCCGCCGGCGCCACGGTCACCTGCCTGCTCGCCGGGGCGAACCGCGACCCCCGCAAGTTCGACGATCCCGACCGCTTCGACATCTTCCGGGAGGACCTGGACATGGAGAAGGCCTTCACGGCGGCGGCCAATCACACATCCTTCGCCCTCGGGCGGCATTTCTGTGTGGGCGCCATCCTGGCCCTCAACGAGGTGGAGACCGGCACCAACCAGTTGCTCGACTCCATGGAGGACATCGCCTTCGCCAACGGTTCCCCGACCCCGGTGGGCGTCTTCACGCGGTCGCCGGTGCACATGCCGCTGACGTTCCGCCCCGCCGCCTGAAGCTGCGGGCCGCCCCCGCCGACTCGCCCGCCGACTGTCCGACTACCGACCGACCATCAACCGACCATCGATCAACCGCAGAAGGGATCCCCCATGAGCATCGAAGGAATGCGCTTTGTCATCACCGGCTCCGCCGGCGGCATCGGGGCTGCCACCGCCCGAGTCGCCGCCTCCAAGGGAGCCGCCGTCATGGTGAGCGACCTGGCGTCTTCAGCGGATTCCGGCGAGCAGGTGGCCGCCGGCATCCGCGCCGACGGCGGTGACGCCGACTTCTTCGCCTGCGACGTCACCGACGCCGAGCAGGTGGAGTCACTCATGGCCGCCAGCGCCGAGCGCTTCGGCGGCATCGACGTGTTGCACAACAACGCCGGCGTGCACGAGACCGCCCGCGCCGGGGAGAACACCTCGCTGGAGACCATGCCCATCGACGTGTTCCGCTGGGTGGTGGAGGTCAACGCCGTCGCCCCGTGGGTCTGCGCCAAGGCGGCGGTGCCGTACCTGAAGCAGAGCGACAACGGTTCGATCATCAATGCCGCCTCCACCGGGTCGCAGTCCGCCTATCCCCGCAACTCCCGGCTCCAGACCCAGAACCTGGCCGTGGATCTGGCGCCCTACGGCATCCGGGTCAACTGCTACGGCCCCACCGCCATTGCCACCGAGATGGTGACCCGCTTCGTGCAGCAGGCAGAGGATCCGGAGGCATTCGAGAAGGCGCTGATCAACACCAGCCTCATCCCGCGGCTCGGCACGCCGGAGGAGGTCGCTGAGCTGGTCTGCTTCCTGGCCAGCCCGGCGGCATCATTCATCAACGGCGCCTACATTCTCATCGACGGCGGCTCGCTGGCCTGGCGAGGCACCGTCGACCAGATCGGCCTGGAGTAGCAGCCCGACCCGCCAACCTGGACCGGCCCGGCTGGAT
>JAGWAK010000002.1 GCA_021296435.1 Acidimicrobiia bacterium | reverse complement strand
GTCGTGCTCTCGTTCGGGATCATCTTCCAGCCGCACCTCCTCATCCGGTACTACACGGCGGTCTCGGCCCGCACGATCAAGCTGCTGGGCGCCACGACGCCGATCTATCTCATGACGCTCTACATCCCGGCGGCGCTCGTCGGTCTGGGCGGCGCACTCGTCATGCCGGACATCGCGATCCCGGACCGGATCTTCCCGGAGATGCTCTTCGCGTATGCCCCGGCCTGGCTCACGGGGGCGATTCTTGCCGGGGCGACGGCGGCGGCGATGTCCACGCTCGACTCGATGCTGCACGCGAACATGACGGTGCTGACGCGCGATGTGTACCAGCGCTACATCCGCACCGGCGCGAGCCAGGACCACTACATCCTCATCGGCCGTCTCATCGTCGTGGCCCTGCTGGCCGTGGGGTACTTCCTCTCCGTGAGCACGTTCGATTTCCTCGTGCAACTCGTGGCGCTCTCGGGCTCCGGGGCGCTCCAACTGATGCCGGCGATCCTCGGCGTCTGCTTCCCGAGCCGCCGTCTGACGACGAAGGCCGGGGTCATCGCGGGCATCGGGGCGGGCCTCACGACGCTGTGCGTCACCCTCATCCTCGTGCCCCACCCGCTGGGGCTGCACGGCGGCGTGTGGGGACTGCTGGTGAACTTCGTCGTGACGTGGGTCGTGAGCCGGTTCACGCTCCCGCCGAGCGACGTGACCGTGTCGCGGATCCACGGCGCGGTCGAACGCTTCGTGTACGAGGGCGACCCCGCGTGAGCGCGGTCGGAGGCTGACGCCGTGGGCAGACTCGTGGGAGGCGTCGTCCTCCTGGCGCTCGCGTTGTTCGTGTTCGTGGGGTTCCTTCGCACGAGCGATCCGTTCGCGCTGAGGACGCTCTTCGCGCTCTTCATCGCGGCCGGGCTGCCCGCGGCCGGCGGCGGCTTTCTCCTTGCGCGCCACTTCGGGGTCGGACGCCGCATCGAAGGCCGGCGGGAAGAACTCCGCCGCGACACCCTCGAGGCCGAGATCCTGACGATGGCGGGGCGCCACGGCGGGCGGCTGACGGCGGTCGAGGTCGCCGGGGAACTGGCGGTGCCGACGACGCTGGCCGAGGAGCTTCTGAACGAACTGATGGCGCGGGAAATGGCCGAGATCGAGATCACCGATTCGGGCCTGCTCGTGTATACCTTCCACGACGTGCGGCGCCTGTCGGAGAAGGAAACCGCGCGCGGGCTCCTGGAGCCGTAGGGGGAGGGCCGTGGTCGTGAGCGAGACGCGCTGGCCGTGCCCCGTATGTCTCGGGGTCAAAATGGAGAAGACATCTCTGGGGACCGGGGCCGGAGACGCCTCGGGTCCGCTGACGCTCGACCATTGCGCCCGTTGCGGCGGTATGTGGTTCGAGTTGGGGGAGGTGCAGCGCCTCCGTTCCGAGCGACCCGAGTCGCTGTGGGCGCGGATTCCGGCGCGGGAGGAGCGGCACCGGGCCCAGTGCCACACGTGTCGCGCCTTCGTCGACCGCGACGCGCCGAAATGCGCCGCCTGCGGGGCGAAGACGCGGCTGAACTGTCCGGCCTGCGACACGCGAATGCTGCAGGTGAGCCAGTCCTCGCTCACGCTCGATGTGTGCAAGCGGTGCAAGGGCGTGTGGTTCGACCACCATGAACTCGAGGCGATCTGGGAGATGGAGAGGGACCGGCTCGTCGCGCGGCGGGGGCGCGACGGCGCGGTCGCGCGCACTGCGGCCACCGGCGCGGATGTCCTGTTCGAGACGCTCTTCTGGGCGCCGGATCTCGTCTTCGTGGGCGCGCATGTCGCCGGCCACGCCGTGGCGGCCGCGACGGAAGCGGCGCCCGCCGCGCTCGAGGCGGTGGGAGAGGCGGCGGGGAGCGTGTTCGAGGCGATCCTCGAAATCGTGGGAGGCATCTTCGGCTGACACCCACCCCGGATTCGCCGAGGCGCCCCAACCGTTACACTTCCGGTCCGCCGAACTCCTTGCACCCGTAGGCCCCCTGGAGAACCGCCGAATGGAAATCGTGCTGGCCACACTGGCCGACGCCGCCAATACCTCGAGCGATGGCAAGCTCAATCTCATGGGCCTCTTCGACACGCTCTACGCCGGGGCGATGCCGGTGACCCACCCGTCCATGCAACTGGTCCTGAGGATCCGGGCCGAGCCCTCCGAGACCGACCGGCAGCACGCGCTGGAAATCCGGTGCATGGACGAAGACGGACAGGAACTCTTCAAGGTGACGGGCGGGTTCTCCGTCCAGGCCCCGCCGGGGAAGGCGGCCACCTTCAATCACGTCGTGGGCATCAACAACCTGACGTTCCAGAAATACGGCGGGTACACGTTTCCGATCTTCATCAACCAGGACCTGAAGCGAACGGTCGAACTCGACGTCGCGAAGGCGGAGGGACCCGCCGGGCCGCCCCGAGACTGAAGGACTGAAGGACGGAAGGACAGACGGGTCAGCGGCCGTCCGGCGCGATACCGGCGGCCGACTCCGCCTCCCACAGGCGCCGCTGCTCGCTCGTGAGGTAGTGCCGGATCGCGGTCGCGTCCTCCATCGAGAGCAGGTCGCCGAACCCCGCCATGCCGTTCACGGCGAGCGCGCCGCCAAGCACCACGGCGTCGAAACTCTCCCACGCGCCGCCGTCCATGCGGCGCAGATCCGGATAGGCGGAGAGATGTTCGTCCGAGGCCCGGTGGCAAATGCTGCAGTGGACCCCGAAGAGTTCCGCCCCGCGCCGGACCCTGGCCGCGTCGAGCGCCAGATCCGGCGGTTCCGGCGTCGTCGGCACGACCTGCGCGGGCGGTAGCGGCACCTCCCCGCCGTCGAGCCTGAACACGAGCAGCCGTCCCGTGCTCTCGTAGTCGTACGCCGCCGAGCCGAGCGGATAGGCGGAACCCCGGGGCCCGCCGTAACCCGCCATGATCGCGATGTACTGCACGCCGTCGACCTCGTACGTCATGGGCCCCGCCATCACGCCGCTGCCGAGATGGATGCTGTGGATGCGTTCGCCGGTGTCGGCCTGGTGGAAGTCGAGCGTGCCGACCGCCGTCCCCTGGATGACGAGGTTCCCGCCCGTCACGAGGGTGCCTCCGTTCCACATGCTCCCGCGCGGAACCCGCCACAACTCGTGCCCCGCGACCGGATCCCACGCGAGGAGAAACTCGTGCGGACCGATATCCGGGAGACCCTCCGCGAGGTGCGCGAACTCCTCGGGGAATGGAGGCCAGGACGCCGTGAAGCCTTCGTACGCGACCTCGGGGCGATGGTCGAACTCGTCCAGCGACCGCCACAGCATGGCCTGCTCGCGGGCGGGGATGTAGGCGATGCCCGTCTCGGGATCGAAGGACATCGGCTGCCAGTTGTGCCCGCCCGCGGAGGAGGGGAAGACAACGCGCGGCTCGTCGCGATAGTCCGCGGCGGGGTTCGGGATCGGCCGGCCCGTCACGGGATCGATCCCGTGCGCCCAGGTGACCGTCACGAAGTTCTCCGCCTGCAGCAGTTCGCCCGTGGCGCGGTCGAGCACGTAGAAGAAGCCGTTCTTCGGGGCCTGGAGCAGGACATCGCGCGGCCGGCCATCGATCGTGACCGTGCTCAGGATGATGTTCTGCGTCGCGGTGTAGTCCCAGATCTCGCCCGGCACCGTCTGGTAGTGCCAGACGAGACGGCCGGTCTTCGGATCGATGGCGAGGATGGAGACGAGGTAGAGGTTGTCGCCCCCGGACGGGCTTCGGTGCCAGATCGGGTACGGGTAGGAGTTCCCCGTCCCCACGTAAAGGAGGTCGAGCACGGGGTCGTAGGCCATCTCGCCCCACACGGTGCCCCCGAGTCCGCCCTCCCAGGCCGAATCCGGGTCCCACGTGGCGGCGGCCGCCTCCATCTCCGGGTGCTCGAAGCCATCAACCGGATCGCCGGGAACCGTGAAGAAGCGCCACGCCTCCTCGCCGGTCTCCAGATCGTAGGCCGTGATGTACCCGCGCACGCCGAAGTCGCCGCCGGCGTTGCCGAGGACGACGACATCGCCGGCGATCTGCGGCGAGCCGGTGCTCGTGTAGGAGAGCGACCGGTCGATGAAGGTGTCGGCGCGCCACACCTCCTCGCCCGTCGCGGCGTCGAGCGCCACCAGCCAGCCGTCGAAGGTGCCGATGTAGACGCGGCCCTCCCACACCTCGAGTCCGCGGTTGATCGGGCCGCAGCAGCCCTTTCGCGTGTAGCTCGGGTCGACGTCGGGATCGTAGCGCCACACGAGTTCCCCCGTCGCCGCGTCGAGCGCCGCGACGCTTCCCCAGGGGCCGGGCGAGTACATGACGCCGTCGACGACGACGGGCGTGGCCTCGAGCCCCCAGTGCACGGAGCCGACGTGGGACCGCCACTCGTACTCCCAGGCGAGACCCACGGCGACCGCGTTCATGACGTGGATGCGCCCGAGCGGAGAGTAGCGGGTTTCACCGAAGTCGCGGCCCGACGTCATCCACTCCGCGGGGACGGTGTCGGTCGCGAGCAGTCGATCCCGCGTGACGCGGCCGGCTCCGCTCCCGGCGTTCCCGGTGGGCGGCGGTTCACACGCCAACAGCGCGCAGACGGCGAGCAGTGCGCCAGCCAGCGGGCCGGCACCGGGATCGTCGCGAGCCACAGGCCTCTAGAAGCGGGGGGTTACGGTGAGGCGAAAGCTCCGGCTCTGTCCGGGGCTCCGTTCCTGCACATCCACGTAAGTGGTCTGGAACAGGTTCTCGATCTTCGCCTGTACGCGGGTCCCCAGGATCCGGGTGCGCACACGAAGGTCGACGAGGGTGATCGCGTTGCGCTCATCGAGCGGGAAGGCAAGCACCTGCTCCACTCGGCTCCGGTGGCGGAAGTCGACCGCGACGGCGCCCCTCCAGCCGGTGGCGGTCGCGGTGAAGTTATGACGCGAACGGTAGGGGAGCGCGCGCCCGCTCCGATGGTCTTCCGTGTCGAGGAACGTGTAGTTCGTGCTGAGATCCAGACGATCCGGTATCACGCCGATGCGCAGGCCCGCGTCGACGCCTCGCACCATGGCTTCGGCGACGTTGCGGAACTGGAACACGAACACGTTGTTCGGCGCCGGCGAGGGTTCGATGAGGTCGGTATAGTCGCTCCAGAACAACCCCGCATCGAACCAGACGCGGTCGGTGAGGGTCACGGTCGCGCCGACCTCCCGGGCCCAAGCCGATTCTCCCCGCAAGTCGAGATTGGGGATGACGCGAAAGCCGAACTGGGTCGTCGACGTGAATTGCTCGGACACGCTCGGTGACCGGTAGCCGCGGCTGAAGGATCCTCGGAGGCTCACCCGCTCGCCCGCCTGATAGACGACGCCGAGCTTCGGGTTGAGCACGACATCCTTCATCGCCGCCGTGGCCTCGTGGTAGTCCAGCCTCAGGCCCACCGAGCCGCGAACCCGATCGGAGAAAGCGATCTCGTCCTGCGCGAACACGGCCAGGTCCGTCACCTCGGGCGTGGGGTCGAGGAAATTGGACTGGACACCCGTCCGCGCGCCCTCACTCCCGATCGTCAGCGAATGCGACCCGCCGGGGAAGAAGGACCACTGAACATCGGTGCCGATGCGCGTCGAGCGGTGGAAATCCTCGTTGTCGTGAAAATAGTTCCGGGATCTCGCGTGGTAGACGTGCGGCCGCAGCTGCACGCGATGTTTCGGGGTGACGATCGGATTGGCCGTCACCCCGAGGACGAGGTCGTCGGTGCGAATCCAGTCTCCGAGTTCGGCCGGATCCGACAGCCAGGTGAAGAACTCCTCCTCGTCCTTCCGCTTCCAGTTGACGAAGATCTCCCACGGATTGGAGGACTCCGCCGGGAAGACGGTCTTGAGCCGCAGCCGCCAGCGTTCCAGCGCGCCGTTCTGCCGGAACCCGTCCGATTCCTCGCGCGCAAGGTACAGGGTGGCGCCGACATCGCCGAGGCGACGGGAGTGTTGGAGCGCGATCCCTTCCCTGCTCAGGCTCTCATCCGTGAACGAATGTCGGGCCGGCGTGTCGAAGAGGCCGAAGTACCCGCGCACGACGGTCTCGGGCTCCGCCGACGGTCGCTTCGTGATCACGTTCACGACGCCGCCCAGCGCATTCGTCCCCCAGAGGGTGGAATGTGGACCCTTCACGATCTCGATCTGGTCCACGTCCAGCACGGGCAGACCGCTGAAATCGATGGAAGCGCCCACACCGGAGAGCACGCGGTGGCCATCGAGGAGCATGAGAACGCGGCTTCCGACGCCCCGCGCCAGACCGGTGGCGCCGCGGATGTCCATCTGGCCTGAATTGAAGATCACGCCCTGCGCGAACGGAAGCGCGTCGTCGAGCGTCACGATGTCGCGATTGCCGAGTTCGTCGCCGCTCATGACGGCGACACTTACCGGGGCGTCGCCGGACCGGGCGGCGGAGCGGTTCGCGGTTACGGTCAACTCGGGCACGTCGAACATCCGGCGCTCGAGCAGGATGCTGAGTTCTCCGGCCGTATCGGGCTCGATCCGGCGTTCGGAGGCGCGGAAGCCATCCGCGACGACGATCAGCGTATAGGCGCCATCAGACGGCGAGGAGATCGCGAACCCGCCATCCGCCCGCGTCGTCGCGCGTAACGGGGTGTCGCGGATGAGTACGGTTGCCCCGGCGAGCGGCGCGCCCGTCTCGGCGTCCAGGACGCGGCCGCGCACCACATCCTGAGCCTGGGCGGCGAGCGGGGCACTCGCGTAGAAGGAGGCGAGCGCCGCCCGCGCGTAGAAGGAGGCGGGCACCGCGCGCGCGTAGAAGAAGACGAGCGCGGCGCCTGCCGTGAGACGTCGGCGGGTACCTGCCGCTACTGCCGCTGCCAAACGGTCGTCGCCACGTTGGGCGGGGGCTCCGTCACCGTGACCGTCAGGACGTTCCCCGCCAGCGAGTAGGTTCCGATGTTCTGTGCCAACTGTCCCGTCTGCTCCCAGGTCCCGTCCGCGCGCACCGTGAACGTCCCCTGGTCCTCGATGGGAATCACCGAGCCATCGAGCGGGCTGGTCACCGTGATGCTCAGCGTGAGGGTCCCTGTCGCGGTGTCCCCGGAAGCCGGGTTCTGTACCAACGTGAACGTCCCCACGGCAACCGGTGGCGCCAGGGTAATCCCCCCCGTGATGGCGCCGGACAGGGAGACAAGATTGTACGTGCCCGAGAGGTCGGGCGGCCCCTCGGCGGCGGGCGGCTCCGGGTCCACCGTGTCGTCACCGCCGCAGCCCGCGACGAGCGTGGCGACGAGAACCGGCACGAACAACATGAGCAGACGCTTCTTCATGAATCCTCCTGTGTGTTGATACACGGAGCCGGGGGAGTCGCCCCCGCCCGCTGGCATTCCACGTTTCGCAAAGTTGAGTGGGCGCCCCTGCGGCGACACCACTTCTTCAAGGTAGTCGACAAGTAATGCGTTGCCGAGACCGATGGCCGTGAGGCAGCCGGCGTTCGCTCCGCTCTATCCGCCGTCCTCAGGGTCGGCCGATACCGGGTATTGATCCGCTTCCCCCTCGGGTTCTTCGCGTTCCACGACGATCGAGCAGTTCGTGACGAGCGCCGCGATGGCGCCGATCGCCGCCCAGGCGGGCAGCAGCAGCGTCCCCACGACACCGATGGAGAGCGGAACCTCGATGAGTTCCTTCCCGTCTTCGTTCCGGATCGAGATGCGGCGGACGTTCCCCTCCCGGATGATCTCCTTGATCTTCCGGACGAGGTTCTCACCCGGCACCCTGTGTTCCTCGGTCATGTCCACCTCTCCTGCAGCTCCTGCGGCCTTGCCCTTGCGGCGCGCCCGCGAGTCTGGCTTGATGTTGGATCCTGGCAGTCCGCCGTACGCTCGTCATCCGGTCCGGGTTTTGCGAGCCGCGGAAACCTCTCTCCCGAGGAAGAACCAGGCGTAGCGAGGAATATCGATGAAACGCTGTCGAACGAAACTCGGCGCTCTCGCGCTCGGGCTCGGCTTCGCGGCCTGCGCGGAGCCGGCGGACGACGCCGGAACATCCGGCGGCGGGGATGGACTCCCGGAAGGGGCGGAGGCGATCTCGCTCCTGGGCGAACCGCTCTATCCGTTTCCCGCCGCGGCGGAGGTCGCGGCGCAGCAGGCGCGCGACATCGAGGTCGCCCGGGCGGACTACGACGCGAATCCGGATGACGCCGACGCGATCATCTGGCTCGGCCGGCGCGTCGGGTACACGGGGGCCTTTCGCGACGCGATCGAGATCTTCTCGGAGGGGATCGAGAAGCACCCGGGCGACGCGCGGATGTATCGTCATCGCGGGCACCGCTGGATCAGCGTGCGCGAGTTGGATCGCGCCATCGAGGACCTGTCTCGCGCCGCGGATCTGGTGCGAGGCGAGGAGGACGAGGTCGAGCCGGACGGCCAGCCCAACGCACGCGGCATACCGACGAGCACGCTGCAGTCGAACATCCACTACCACCTGGCGCTGGCCCGCTACCTCCAGGGCGACTTCGAGGGGGCGCTGCCGTCCTACGAGAACTACAGGGCGGTGACGACGAACCCCGACCAGCTCGTGGCGATCTCGCACTGGTGGTACACGGCGCTCCGCCGTCTGGGCCGCGACGCGGAGGCGGAGGCGGTCCTCGAACCCGTGACGGCGGACCTCGACGTCATCGAGAACACCAGCTATCACCGGCTCCTCCTCATGTACAAGGGGGAACTCGCTGCCGACGAACTGTGGGATCCCGCGAGCGGAGACCCGGCGGGCGTGGCGGTCGCCTATGGCGTCGCGACCTGGCACCTCTACAACGGCCGCGAGGCGCAGGCGGCCGAGATGTACCGCCGCATTCTCGAGGGTTCCGGGTGGGCCGGGTTCGGCTACATCGCGTCCGAGGCGGAGATCGCCCGCCTGGAGGCCGACGCGGGCGGCTGACCCGCTGCAACTTTTTCCTCACCGGCATCGTTCCCGTCAGGAACGCGACGGGCCGCAACCTTTCGACGGCTCGACGCGTCCTAGTTCGCAGGTTTCAGGGTTCGGGCTGCTCAAGGAAGGTCACCGTGGGGTTCTCCTCGTTCTTGATAGATTCCGCCGCCCCGCTGCGCCGGCTGGCGGCTTTCGTGCTGTTGATGGGCCTGGCCGCGCCGCTTGCGGCACAGGATTCCGCGATCGGCGGCGAAACACACGCACGGGCCGCCGCGGCCCCGGCGCTCCAGGCCGTCCGGGCGACGGAGCCGCCGCAGATCGACGGGCGGCTGGACGAACCCGCGTGGAACGGGGCGTCGATTGCCACCGACTTCGTTCAGTTCCAGCCCGACCCGGGCGCGCCGGCGAGCGAGCGCACCGAGGTCCGGGTCCTCTATACGGACAACGCCATCTACATCGGCGCGCGGATGCACGACCGCGATCCCGCCGGGATCATTCGCCGGCTCGCGCGCCGCGACGAACAGGTGACGACGGACGCCTTTCACGTCGCGTTCGACAGCTACTTCGATCACCGCACGGCGTTCCGCTTCTCCGTCAGCGTGGCGGGCGTCCAGAGCGACGCGCTGATGTTCTCCGACACCGAGGAGGACGGCGATTGGGACGCGGTCTGGGAGAGCGCGACGCGCTCGGACGAAACGGGCTGGACTGCGGAACTGCGGATCCCCCTCTCGCAGCTCCGGTTCGCCGGATCCTCCGACGGCGCCGGAAGTACGTGGGGCATCAACTTCGTGCGCGAAATCGCCCGCCTGGAGGAGGCGAGCGCGTGGTCGCCCCTGCCGGAGGACCGCTCGCGGGTCGTGTCCGCGTTCGGCACGCTGCGCGACCTGCAGGGTCTCCAGCCGCGCCGCAATCTGGAAGTGCGGCCCTACGTCCTCTCCTCGGCCACGCGGACGCCGGGCTCGGCTGACGACCCTTTCTACGCGGCCACGGCCCTGCGCCAGACGGTGGGGGGAGACCTGAAATACGGGATCACGGAGAACCTCACGCTGGACGTGACGGTCAACCCCGACTTCGGGCAGGTCGAAGCGGATCCGTCCGTCGTGAACCTCACGGCGTTCGAGACATTCTTTCCCGAGAAGCGGCCGTTCTTCCAGGAGGGATCGGACATCTTCGGTTTTTCCTTCGGGGCGGGCGATGACAACAACGAGTCGCTTTTCTACAGCCGCCGGGTCGGGCGGACGCCCCAGGGGTCCGTGACGAGCCCGGCGGCCTACCGCGACGTGCCGGAGGCGACGAGCATTCTCGGAGCGGCGAAGCTGTCCGGGAAGACGGCGGACGGCTGGTCGATCGGGTTCCTCGATGCCCTCACCTCGAGTGAGAACGCCCGCTTCATTTCGCCGGGGGGCACCTCCGGCGCGCAGCTCGTGGAGCCGATGACCAACTATGCCGTTGCGCGCGTCATCAAGGACTTCCGCGACGGAGAGAGCGCCATCGGCGTCATCGGCACCGCCACGAACCGGCGCCTGGACGCCGGAGGGCCGCTCCTCTTGCTGACGGACGCCGCGTACACGGGAGGGATCGACTTCCGCCACCGGTTCGGGAACGGGAACTATCAGATCGACGGTCACGTGATCGGGAGCACCGTGAGCGGGAGTCCGGAGGCGATCGAGCGCATCCAGCGTTCCTCCGTCCACTACTTCCAGAGCCCGGACTCGAGGCACGGACTGGACCCCACCCGCACGCGTCTCTCGGGCAGCACGTCGACGATCAGCTTCTCGAAGGTCGGAGGCGGGAACTGGCGCTACGGACTGTTCGGCGAGAACCGGTCGCCCGGCTTCGAGTCCAACGACCTCGGCTTCCAGCAGAACTCGGATTATCGGGTCGGGGCGGCCTGGGTGAACTACGAGCAGTTCCGGCCGCAGGGGCCGTTCCGGAACTGGGGCGTGAACGCGGCGACGTGGTCCGGCTGGACGTTCGCCGGCGAACGGCAGTTCACGGGCGGCAACGTGAACGGGAATTTCCAGCTCAAGAATTTCTGGCGCGGGTTCGCCGGATTCAACCAGGAGTGGGCGGGAATCGCCACCACGGCGCTGCGCGGAGGGCCGTCCCTCTACCAGCCCAGCCAGTGGAGCAGTTGGGGCGGCGTGTTCACGGACTCCCGGAAGCCGGTGCGATTCGGAGCCGTATTCAACGCGGGGGGAGAGTACAGCACCGCAACCCGCCGCCTGGGTCTGTCGCCGAACGTGATGCTCCAGCCGTCGAGTCGTCTCCAGTTGAACTTCGGCCCGAGCCTGCAGTGGAACGATCGGGCGTGGCAGTTCGTCTCGCGGCCCGGCGCGTCGGACGGGACGCACTACGTGTTCGCGCGCCTGAGCCAGCAGACGGTCTCGATCACGACCCGCCTGAACTACACGTTCAGCCCGGACCTCTCCCTTCAGTTCTACGCCCAGCCCTTCGTGAGCGCGGGGAGCTACGACCGCTTCATGGAGGTCGATGATCCGCGGGCTTCCGCCTTCTCCGATCGCTTCCGCACGTACGGCGAGAACGAGATCCGGCGGGTGGAGGCGAACGGCTTCGGGCTCTACCAGGTCGACTCCGACCGGGACGGAAAAGCGGACTTCGGCTTCGCCGATCCCGACTTCAACGTGAAGTCGTTCCGCTCCAACCTGGTCCTGCGCTGGCAGTATCGGCCCGGTTCGACCGTGTTCCTGGTCTGGAGCCGCGACCAGCAGTCGTTCGTCAACGATGGCTCGTTCCGCTTCGGCGACGACCTGACCGACCTCGCGCGGATTCCCTCCACCAATATCTTCCTGGTCAAGTTCGAACACTGGCTGGGGCTCTAGCCGTGCCGCGGCGCACGGAGACATCGGCGCCCGGGTAGCCGAGGTACTACCGCGGTCCCACACCCGTCGGCCGGCAGTCGAGAGCGGTGAGAAACGGTGACCGGTTACATTTTCATGGCGCTTGCGGTGCTGGTGGCGGTGACCGGCTGGAGGCTTCGCAGCCGGCTGCGCCGCGAGACCCGGAGCGGCGTGACGGACGAAATCGTGCAGCGCATCGAGACGGTGGGCCGCGTGGACGCGGAGGACGTCGAACCGGTGGATCTCGAGGCGGTCAGGGCCGAGGAGGACGAATTCTGGGCCCAGACATGGGACGAGCCCGAAGAGAACTGGTAAGAGGACCCGCAGACCTGCAGGAAACACGATGACAAAGACGGCAGCGAACACCGGTATGGTCCGCGTCGGGCTGGCGCTGGCGGCGGCGGCCGGCGTGGGGGCGGCTGGCGTGGCCGCGGCACAGGAGGCGCCGCAGGTTTCGTTCGGGACGGCGACCGCGACCTTCGAGGACGGGCTCGGCTCCATGCGTGGCGTGCGCGAACTCGAAGACGGGCGCGTACTCATAGCGGACGGCTTCGGCGCCGCGGTCATCGTGTGGATGCCCGGGAGCGGCGCGGACACGCTGACCAATACGGGTCAGGGTCCGGAGGAATATCGGACGCCGGACGGTCTCTTCCCGCTTCCGGACGGCGGGACGCTCCTCGTCGACCTCGGCAACGCCCGGCTCACCCGCATCGAGGCGGACCTCAGCTTCGGCGAGACGTGGCCCATCGCGCACGGGGCGCCGAATACCGGGATGACGATGATGATTCCGGTGGGGACCGACCGCGACGGCGGGATCTACTTCCAGCGGCGACTCGACGGGATGGCGGGCACGTCGGATTCGGCGGCCGTGGCGCGCTTCGATCCGGCCTCCGGCGAGATTTCCGAGGCCGGCCGGGTCCGGCTGGCGGAACAGACGCGGGTGGAGTCGGGTGACGCCAACAACCGCAGCGTGAACATCCGGCCCGTGCCGTTCTCCAACCAGGATGCGTGGAACGTGGCCTGGGACGGCCGGGTGGCGATCGCCCGCGCGGACGGCTACCGGCTCGAGTGGATGGATCCGGCGGGCGGGGTCACGCGGGGGCCCGAGATCACCTACGAACCGGTACGCGTGCGCCGGGCGGACCAGGATGAGTGGATCGAGGGCCTCGGGGGAGGTCTGCGCGTCGAGGCCACGGACGACGGCGGCGGGATGCGGATGTCCATGAGCCGTGCGCCTTCAGGCTCGAGCGCCGCGGATCCCTCCGACTTCGAGTGGCCTGACGTGAAGCCGGTGATCCCGGCCGGGGCGGTCGCGGTCGATGCGGAAGGCCGGGCGTGGGTTCGGCGTCATGTGCCCGCGGGCGAGCCGCATCTGTACGATGTGTTCGACGCGGGCGGGCAGCGAGTCGCCCGGATGGAACTGCCCGAGGACCGGCGCCTCGTCACCTTCGGCGCGGCAAGCGCCTACCTGGTGCGAAGCGACGAATTCGATTTCGCCTGGCTCGAGAAGTATCCGATGCCCGCGTTGCCCGGGCCGCGCTGACGCCGCCGGACCCTACCGACCCGACCTCGAACAGCGGAGGCGCCGCAACTCAGCGCGGCCGCCGTCTCATCAGATCCGGATCCGGCGGCAGCAGCGTCGCGTCGTCCGCCGGAACGAAGTCCGCGGAGCCGGTGAGAGGAATCGGAGGGACCCACACCTCCGTGTCCGGCTGGAACGCCGCCCAGGCGAACCAGAATGCGTGGTACGCCTCGGGATGAGGCTCAAGCCTTTCTCCGTCGAGCGGGCCCGCCACGGCCTCGCCGCCGAAGTTCCACACGCTCCCCGTTTCCACGTCCTGTCGGCGACCGTCGATGACTTCGAACGTGAGAGACCGCCCGTTGACACGGGCATGGTAGATCCGCGCGCTCTGCGCGATGGAGTTCCAGAAGGCGACCACGGGTTCGCCGCCGACCCTGGCACTCGCGGCCCAGACAGTGAAGTTCTGCCCTTCCTGGTCCCGCGCCGCCACCTCTCTCAGGTCCGAGATGGCGAACGCGTAGCCGCCGGTCCCCGACGGGACTCCGACCACGCGCTCCTTGGGCCTTCGTCGCAAGTCGATCGGGGCGGACGTCGGATAGAAGAGCGATGCGTTGTCCGGGTCCCGATAGTTCCCGTACGGGTAGAGGGTGTATAGGAAGTCGTGCCCCGTCACGCGCGTTGCGATCCAGGTGTCCTGGAAGACCTGGAGCCAGGCCCCGTACACCATCAACTCGTACGGAACGCGCTTCAGGCTGATGCCGTCCTGCGGGCCGCAGGTGGCGGAGCGCGTCAACTGAGGGTAAAGCGTCCCGGAGCCATCGTCCATCACGAGGTTGTTGTCGAGCACGTAGCTGGACACGGCGAAGTCGGGCGTGCCGCTCGGCTCGGGATCGAAGACGCTGACCGACCCCGTAAGGGGCGAATAGGTGACCGTGAGCCGTTCTCCCGTCGCACCCGCAACGGTCGAGTCGACGTCGGCCTGCAGGTTCAGAACTTCGTGATACCAGAGGAGTTTCAGGGGTATGGCGAGCGGCTGGTTGTTGAACTCGAGGCGAATCACCAGATCGCTGCGATTGACGTAACCGACGTGGGGCGCGATGAGCCTGGTGGCGACCTCCGGGTTCGTGAGCGCCGGAATACTCGAGCGCTCGACGCCGGCGTCCGTGAAGTTCGTGAGCGGAAGTGAGCAGTTCGAGAACCCCGTCAGCGGTCCGAAGCTCTCTCCGGAGCATGCGGCGAGCCCCACCGCCGGCAGCAGCATGGCGATTCGGAGCACGCGACCACGCAAACCGATCCGACTGGCGACGCTACACTTGGCTGGACTCATCCGGTGCCTCGCACCTGTCATGCTCCGTCACCGTCCGACGCGAGAGTGCCCGACGGCTCTTCAGACGGAAGGACCGGCGAGGCCGCCGGCCATCGGCCAGCAGCTAGATGAACAAGGCCTCGTTCTCGGAATCGACTCCCTGGATGTCGGCCTTCTGCGTCCGCACTTCCTTCTGGCCCACCTGACGCTGCCCGACGACGATCATCGCGATACTCGCGACGAGCGCCAGCGCGATCCTGAACTTCTTCATGGCGTCCCCCCTCTCCCATCGTCCCTGCACCTAACGCCGCATCTAACGCCGAATCCCGACACAGATCGCTCCCACAATATAAGGCCTCCCTGCCGATTAACGAACTCTGCGGCCCGATGGTGACAGGTCGGGCGGAGGCGTCGCCGTCGATGACCCAGCGGTTGAGGGTGTCCCGTGCCAGCGCGAGGTCGATCTCCGCCAGGACCAGGCCTCCCGCATCACGTGCCTCGAGGCGTACGAGGCCGGCGCGGACCCGAATGTTCACACGGACCGAATCGCGGCGGGGCACGGTATCGAGCACCACGCTCCCGGCGCCGGCGGCGGCGAAGACGTGCGCATCGGTTTCGAGCGGATTGACCAGGAGGATCCGGTATTCGCGGGTCGGACCCTCGCCCGGGAGCGAGGCGGCCGCTGCGGCCTCGTCAGGCGGCACGGAATCCGGCGGGACGGCGGACGAATCGGAGGTGTCGGCGGCCGGGGCGCACGCCGCCGCGAGCCACACAAGCGGGGAAAGAGTGCGGCCCGACCGGAAAGGCCGCCCGTTCAGCGGACCCTCTCCCCCTGCGCGCGGGCCGCCAGTTCGCGGATCGCGCCGTCGTCCACTGCTCTGAATGTCAGCGCCCGTTTCACTTCCTCCGCCTTCCGTTCGCCCGTCCAATCCAGCTCCGGGGCCACGACTTCGGCGACGCGGCGCGCCGCCTCCGGCGTCCCGGAGCGCGTCTCGAGGCCGACCCGCATCCGCCGAAACAGAATGTCCTCGACGTGAAGGGCCATCTCGCTCCGCACTGCATACACCGCCTCGGCCAGAAGGTGCGGCCTCTCCCCGATGACCCTCTCGCCGAGGCGCGGGTTTCGCTCGACCAGGTCGAGCACCCGGTTCGCTCTCGTCCCGTACGCGCGCGTCAGGCGGTCGGCGGAGGCGGGCTCGAGTCCCTGCGCGCGGGCACGCGCCCGGATGCTGCCGCGGAGCGCGTCCAGATCCCGGAACCGCGCGCCGGGGAGCGGCACCTTGTCCGTATCCACTTTCCGAAGCGCCTTCACGCCGGCCGGCGCAAGGAACGCCTGCACCCGATCCATCGTCTCCTCGGCCATGTGCCGGTGGGACGTCAGTTTTCCACCGCTCAGCGTGAAGACGCCCGGGGGATGTTGATGGACCTCGAACTCCCTCGAGACGGCGCCCTCGTCGGCGCCCTTCCCGGCGCCCTCCCCGGGCGGCGCGACGAGCGGCCGCAGGCCGGCCCAGGCGCTGATCACATCCTCCGGTCCCAGCTTCGATGCGGGGAGCAGACGACGGGTGGCCTCGAGCAGGTAGCCGATGTCCCCGGGGGTGGCGGCGACATCCTGCGGGCGGCCGTCGAAGAACTCGTCCGTCGTGCCGATGAGGGTCAGGTCCTCCCGCCACGGCAGGATGAACATCACGCGGCCGTCCCGGGGAGCCTCGAAGATCAGGGCGCCGGAGTGTCCCACTCGTTCGCGTGCCACGTGGATGTGCGTTCCCCGCGAGGGACGGATGCGCACGGCGGACGCCGGGCCGTCTCCCGGGCCGGCCCCCCGCGGGCCCGCGGTGACGCGGTCGAGCACCTGTGCGGCCCACGCGCCGGAGGCGTTGACGATCGCAAGGGCGTCGACTGCCACCTCCCGTCCGCTCTCCGCATCTCTCACCAACGCCCGGTGGCCCGGCCAGTCCGAGGCGTCGATGCGGACGACCTCGGCCCGGTTGACCACGGTCGCACCGGCCTCGACGGCCGCCACGATGGTCGTGACGACGAGCCGTGCATCGTCGACCTGGGCGTCGAAGTAGCGCGCGCCGCCCAGAAGCCCCTCGGCGCGCAGCCCCGGTTCGCAGGCGAGCATGGCTTCGGCGTCGAGCATCTGATGGCGTTCGATGTTCCGGAACAGCGAGAGCGCGTCGTAGAGCCACATCCCCGCGTCCAGCTTCCTTCGGCCGATGCGACCGTCCCGGAAGATCGGAAAGTGGAACTCCAGCGGCCGGACGAGGTGGGTCGCGATGCGAAGCAGGGTCCGCCGCTCCTGGCTCGCCTCGAACACGAGGTCGAATTCGAAGTGCTCCAGGTAGCGCAGGCCGCCGTGCACGAGGCGGGAGGAACGGCTGCTCGTGCCCCACGCGAAATCCGCGGCTTCGACGAGCGCGGTGCGAAAACCGCGGCGGGCCGCGTCACGCGCGACAGCCGCGCCGGAGATGCCGCCGCCGATGACGAGGATGTCGAAGGCGGTCTCCGCGAGGGTCCGGAACCGCTCGGCGCGGCCCGGAGCCGCCGCCGGGGTCACGGCTCGAGGACGAGCTTCCCGAAGACTCCCCCGGCCTCCAGCCGCTCGTGGGCCTCGCGCGCCCGGTCCAGCGGCCACACGTCGTCGACGACCGGCGTGAGAGTCCCGTCCAGCACGAGCCCCATCACGGCTTCGAACTCGGCGCGCGTCGCCATCGTCGTCCCCATGATCGATGTCTGACTCCAGAACAGGCGTGCGATGTTGAGCGTGCCCTTCGGTCCCGTCGTCGCGCCGTAGACGACCATCCTGCCCGCGCGCGCCAGCGTGCGAACGCAGCCCTCCCACGTCGCCGCGCCCACGCTGTCGAGGACGAGATCGACGCCGCGCTTCTTCGTCTCCGCCCAGACGCGCCGCGAGAAATCCTCCTCGAGACGGTCGATGGCGAGATCCGCTCCCAGCGCCTCCACGCGCCGCACGTTCGCCGGTCCACTCGTGACCGCGAACACGCGCGCGCCGTGGTGCTTCGCGATCTGGATCGCGGCGGTCGAGACGCCGCCCGACGCTCCGGTGACGAGGACCGTCTCTCCCGGCGCCAGCCGCCCTCGCGAGAGGAGTCCGCGCCATGCCGTCTGGTATACGAGCGGGGCGACGGCCGCGGTCGCGAACGGGAAGCCGTCGGGGAGCCGGACCAGGTTTCGAGCCGGGACCGCAACTTTCTCGGCGAAGCCGCCGGGTACGTGTTCGCCGAGGATGCGGTACGAAGCGCAGAGGGGATGCTCGCCACGGACGCACCACTCGCAGTCGGCGCGGGCGCACCAGAGGCCGGGGTTCACCGCGACCCGGTCGCCGGGGCCCCAGTCCTCCACGCCATCCCCGACCGCCGTGATCTCGCCCGCCACATCCGACCCGCCGATATGCGGCATCTTCAGCGTGAGTCCGGGCAGGCCGCGCCGCGTCCAGAGGTCGAGGTGGTTGAGCCCCGCCGCGCGCACGCGGATCAGCACTTCGCCTGGGCCGGCCGCCGGCTCGCGCAGGTCTCCGACGCGGATGACGTCGGGCCCCCCGTGTCGTTCAAAGTAGGCCGCTTTCATGGCCGCCAACCTACGGTCGCACCGCGGCCCGTGCAGGGGCCGCCGACCCCTCCGAGGTGGGCGGAGACACGACCGCAACAGTTGAGAACGGGTCTCAACAAGGCTTGATAAGGGGCCGCGCGCCGCGTACGTTGTCCGGCCGATAATCGTTATCGGTTCATCTTGAATTGATCGCTGTGGTTCCAGGCCGGCGCCCCTGGGTGACCGGCCTTTTGCAACACAAGAGGACACGAATGTCAGAACCGCTTCTGTCGATACGCGGACTCCGGGCGAAGGTCGAAGGCGAGGACGGAGAGATCCTCCGCGGCGTCGACCTGGATCTCGAGCGCGGCGAGGTGCATGCGCTGATGGGCCCCAACGGCTCGGGCAAGAGCACGCTCGCCAAGGTCATCGCCGGCCACCCCGCCTACGAAGTGACGGCCGGCGAGATCCTGTTCGAGGGGGAGGATGTCCTCGAGCTGGAGCCGGACGAACGGAGTCGCGCGGGGATCTTTCTCGCCTTTCAGTATCCGGCGGAGGTTCCGGGCGTCTCGATCGCCAATTTTCTGCGCACCGCCGTGAACTCGCGGCTGGGCGAGGGCGAGGAGATGGACGTGTTCGGGTTCCAGCGCACGCTCACGGAGAAGATGGAGATGCTGAAGATGGATCCGGGCTTCGCCGCCCGGTATCTGAACGATGGCTTCTCCGGCGGCGAAAAGAAGCGGAACGAGATCCTGCAGATGGCCGTGCTTCGGCCCGCGCTCGGGGTCCTGGACGAGACCGACAGCGGACTCGACATCGACGCGCTCAAGATCGTGGCGAGTGGCGTGAACCGCCTCTCCGAAGCCGACGAGGCGCTCGGGGTCCTGCTCATCACGCATTACAAGAGGATCCTGAACTATATCCGGCCGGATCGAGTACACGTGATGATGGCGGGCCGCATCGCGGAGAGCGGTGGCGCTTCGCTCGCCGACAAGCTGGAGGCCGAGGGTTACGACTGGCTCCACCGGGCGGTGGCAGCGGTCTGAGGCCGTAAAGGAAGGAATTGACATGCCCCGGAACGAGACGATCAGCGGACTCGGACTCGACGAGTACAAGTACGGATTCGTCACGGAGGACAAGCCCGTCTTCAAGGCCGTCCCCGGCCTCTCCAACGACATCGTCCGACAGATCTCGCATCACAAGGAAGAGCCGGAGTGGATGCTCGAGTTCCGACTCAAGGCGCTCGAGGTCTATTACTCGAAGCCGATGCCGAAGTGGGGCGGCGACCTCTCGAGGCTCGAGGACACGCTCGACGAGATCTATTTCTATCTCAAGCCGCAGGACCAGATGGAGCGGTCCTGGGACGATGTCCCGCAGGAGATCAAGGACACGTTCGAGAAACTCGGGATTCCCGAGGCCGAGCGGAAGGCGCTCGCCGGGGTCGGGGCCCAGTACGAATCCGAGATGGTCTACCACTCGCTGAAGGAGCAGTGGGAGGAGCAGGGCGTGATCTTCGAGTCGATCGAGGATGGGCTCGCCAGGCACCCGGATCTGTTTCGGCAGTACTTCTCGACCATCGTCCCCACGCATGACAACAAGTTCGCCGCGCTCAACTCGGCCGTGTGGTCGGGCGGGTCGTTCGTCTACATCCCGAAGGGGGTGAAGGTGGAGATCCCGCTCCAGGCCTACTTCCGGGTCAACGCCGAGCGCATGGGCCAGTTCGAGCGCACCCTCATCATCTGCGAGGAGGGGGCGGAAGCCCACTACATCGAGGGCTGTACGGCGCCGGTCTACTCGACGGACTCGTTCCACTCCGGCGTCATCGAGATCGTGGTCAAGAAGGGCGCGCGCTTCCGGTACACCACGATCCAGAACTGGTCGAACAACATGTACAACCTCGTCACGCAGCGGGCGCTCGTGCACGAGGAAGCGAAGATGGAGTGGCTCGACGGGAACCTGGGCTCGAAGCTCACGATGAAGTATCCGTCGTGCTACTTGGTCGGAGAGCGGGCGCACGGCGAGATCCTCTCCATCGCGTACGCGGGGGACGGCCAGCACCAGGACACGGGCGGCAAGGTGATCCACGCCGCCCCCAACACGACATCCCAGATCACCTCGAAGTCGATCTCGAAGGGGCTCGGGCGCTCCTCCTACCGCGGACTGTGCAAGGTGTATGACGGCGCCGTGGGCGCGAAGTCCAATGTCGAGTGCGACGCCCTGCTGCTCGACGAACGGTCGCGGACGGACACCTACCCCTATATCGAGATCGATGAGAACACGGCGTCGATCGGACACGAGGCCACGGTCTCGAAGGTCGGCGACGAGCAGCTCTTCTATCTGATGAGTCGGGGGCTCGACGAGGCGGAGGCGATGGCGATGATCGTACGCGGCTTCATCGAGCCGGTGGCCAAAGAGTTGCCGCTCGAGTACGCGATCGAACTGAACCGGCTGATCGAGCTGGAGATGGAAGGGTCGGTCGGATAGAAGGCCGCACTCCCACTCCCGGACACAGACGACGAGGGGTTCTCAGGATATGAGCACGATGACGGCCGGGCCGGCGGAGTCGACGCTGGCCGCGGCGGATTTCGATACGCTTTCCGGCGGGCTGACGGAGCCGGAAGCGATCGCGGTGGCGCGGGCCGCCGCATGGGCACGGTTCACCTCCCTTCCCTGGCCGACGAAGAAGTCGGAGGAATGGCGGTACACGGACCTCACGAAGATCGGCTTCGAAGCGCTCACGCCGGTGGTCCCGGCCCCCGCAACGGCGGAAGCGCTGTCGGCGGACGTGCGCGAGGTGCTCGGACGCTCCGGGGAACGCGCGGGCGTCGTCGTGCTGCGGGAGGGGCGGGTCGCGCACCTCGAACTCGAACCCGAAGTGGCGCGGAGCGGCGTGGTCCTGTCTTCGATCCGGGACGCGGCGGACCGGCATCCGGAGGTGCTGAGGCGCGCGCTGCTCGAGGCGCAACCGGGCCCCGCGGAGGAGAAGCTCTGGGCGCTGCACCTCGCTCTCCTGGGCGGAGGCTACTTCCTCTACGTGCCGCGCGGGGTGGAGATGCCGGCGCCGATCCACGCGTTCCACGTCGTCGAACGGGCGGGGACGCTCTCCTCGGCTCATTCGTTCGTGTACGGGGAGTCGGGCGCCCGGGCCGCGGTCATCGACGAGTTCTTCTCCGACGACCTCGATGCGGAGACGGTTTCGCTTCACGGAGCGACGATCACGGGGGAGGGGGGCGCGGGCATCGATTACGTCGCGCTCCAGCGCTTCGGCCGGGGCGTGAAGCGGTTCTCGACGCAGCACGTCGTCGCGGGCCGCGACTCGCGGGTCGTGACCTTCAATGTGGCGCTGGGCGGCGACCTGTCGCGGGCGGACGTCACGAGCCGTCTCGACGGCCCCGGGAGCGACAGCGAGATGCTCGCCCTCTGGTTCGGCGACTCCGACCAGCACTTCGACCACCACACGCTGCAGCATCACGCGGCGCCGCACGCGCACAGCGACCTGCTGTTCAAGGGGGCCCTGACGGACGCGGGTTCGAGCGTCTTTCGCGGGCTGATCCGGGTCGACAAGGGCGCCCAGCTCACGGACGCCTACCAGACGAACCGCAACCTGCTGCTGAGCGAGCGCTCTCATGCCTCCGCGCTTCCCAACCTGGAGATCGAGGCCGACGATGTCCGCTGCTCGCACGGGGCGACGATCGGACAGGTGGAGGACGGGCAACTCTTCTACCTGATGAGCCGCGGCCTCACGCGGCGTCAGGCCGAGCGCCTGCTCGTGTTCGGGTTCTTCGACGAGGTGCTGGGGCGCCTTCCGATGGAGGGGGTGCGAGCGCGCGTGCGCGAAGCGATCGAGGAGAAGATCGGGCTATGAGCCGATTCGTCACGGTGGCCAGGGTGGACGACGTGCCGGAGAACGGAACGTGCGGCGTGATGGCGGAGGACCTGGCGATCGCCCTCATCCGGAGCGGGGGCGAGGTCTACGCGCTCGAGGACTGCTGCTCCCACGAGGAGTTCCCGCTCTCGGACGGCGAAGTCGAGGCGGGCGAGATCACCTGCCTCCTCCACGGGGCGCGCTTCGACCTTGCGACCGGCGCGCCGAGGGCGCTCCCGGCGGTCATGCCGGTCCGGCGCTTCGATGTGCGGATCGACGGGGACGACATTCAGGTCGACCTCGGCTGAGCGGAACCCAGCCGAGGACCGGGGCCCCGATGGCGAAGACGGCGGAGACGGCGGCGTTGACGGACACGAGGCACGCGACGGGCATGCTTGCGACCGGGAGTCCCTCCGCGGCCGCCGACCGCGGCGATTCGGGTGAGGCTTCGGAGGATGGCGGCTGGGATCTCGCGGCGATCCGGGCACAGTTTCCCATTCTTTCGCGGGACGTCAACGGCCACCCCCTGGCCTACCTGGACAACGCGGCGAGTTCACAGCAGCCGCTCCGCGTGTTGAACCGGGTCGAGCGCTACCTGCGCGAGCAGCACGCCAATGTGCACCGCGGCGTGCATCAACTCAGCGCGGAGGCGACGGAGGCCTACGAGGGCGCGCGCCGCGCGGTGGCGGCGCATGCGGGTACGGGGGACGCGGCGGAGATCGTCTTCACGCGCGGCACGACGGAGGCCGTGAACCTCGTCGCGTCGAGTTGGGGGGACGCGTTCATCGGCGCGGGCGACGAGATCGTGCTCACGAAGATGGAGCACCACTCGAACCTCGTGCCGTGGCAACTGCTCGCAGGCCGCACGGGGTGCGATCTCCGCTTCGTCGACGTCACGCCCGAGGGCACGCTCGACCTGGACGATCTCGACCGGCTCCTCGCAACGCGACCCCGGCTCGTCGCCTGTACGCACGTCTCCAACAGCCTGGGGACCGTCAATCCGGTCCGGGAGATCGTGGACCGGGCGCACGCCGCCGGCGCGTTGACGCTCATCGACGGCGCGCAGGCCGCACCCCATATGCTCACCGATGTGGCGAAGCTCGGGTGCGACTTCTACGCGTTCAGCAGCCACAAGATGTGCGGTCCCACCGGCGTCGGGGCGCTGTGGGCCAGACGCGAACTCCTGGAGGAGATGCCTCCGTACCAGGGCGGGGGCGAGATGATCTCGGAGGTGAAGCTCGAGGGATCGTCCTGGGCGAAGGTTCCGCACAAGTTCGAGGCCGGAACGCCCAACATTTCGGGCGTCGTGGGCTTCGGCGAAGCCGCCCGTTTCCTCGCGGACCTCGGGTCGGATGCGATCGCTTCGCATGAAGACGCCTTGAAGCGCGCCGCTCTCGAGCGACTCGACGGGATCGAGGGACTTCGCCTGTACGGCCCGCGCGACGAGCGAACCGCGGTCTTCTCCTTCACGTACGGCGACGTACATCCGCACGACCTCTCCACGATCCTCGACCAGCGGGGAATCGCGATCCGGGCCGGACACCATTGCAACCAGCCGCTGATGGACCACTTCGGGATCAGCGCCACCGCCCGGGCGAGCTTCTACTTCTACAATTCGCCGCAGGAGATCGACGCGCTGTGCGATGGCCTCGCCCTCGCCGCCGAAGTCTTCGGCGGCATCGCCTGAACCCATGATCGAACCCCGTTCGAGGACGCCCGGGACCATCGACCGGGAGATCCCTACGTCGCTCAACCAGCTGTACCAGGAAGTCATCCTCGATCACTACCGGAAACCCCGTAACAAGGGGCACCTGGACGAAGCCACGCATGTGATCACGATGAACAACCCCCTTTGCGGCGACGTGATCGAACTCATGTTGCGCGTGGAAGGGGGGAGCATCGCGGAGGTGCGCTTCCTGGGCCGCGGATGCTCGATCAGCCAGGCGTCGGCGTCGATGCTCACGGGGCGCGTGCTGGGGAAGTCGCTCGAGCAGGCGCTGGAACTCTCCGGGAAGTTCACGCACCTCCTGCACGGAGACGGAGCGATGCTGTCGGACGACGACCTCGGCGATCTGCGCACGCTGGCGGGGGTCTCGAAGTTTCCGGTCCGCATAAAGTGCGCGCTGCTGGCGTGGAACTGTCTCGAGGAACTGGGCGACGCGACGGACGCGGACAGCGGCTCCGGGTGAACTCCTCGATTCCGGGCGGAAGCTGCAACCCAGCGTGAGCTCCGGTGGACCCTCCGCTACCGTCGGCCGCGTGCTGCGAATCGCGGGTGGGGTCTATCACGTGGACGATGCGACGACTGTGGTCCAGGCGTCGCTGCGCGGGCGCCTGAAACGGACGGACTCGCGCATCGTCTCGGTCGGCGACCTCGTCGAACTGGAGCGCGTCGGCGACGAGATGCGGATCGTTCGGCTCCGTGCGCGAGGCGGCGCGCTGTCCCGGCACGGTGTCTCCAAGCGGCGCGAGCAGGTGATCGTCGCGAACGTGGACCAAGTCGCGGTCGTCGTTTCGGTAACGGCGCCCGATCCCGATTTCCTCATGGTGGACCGCCTGCTCGCGCTTGCGGCGCTGAGCGGCATCGACGCCTTCCTCGTCGTGAACAAGACGGATCTGGCGGACCTGACGGGGCCGGCGGAGCATGCATCGAACTTGGCGAGCCCCGGCGCTGCCCTCGGGGAATCCGCAACCGGAGGCGGCCTCGAACAGTACGCGGCGCTCGGCGTGGAAACGCTGCGGACGAGCGTGGAATCGGGGGCGGGGCTGAAGGCGCTCGCCGGACGCCTCGCGGGACGGATCACGGTGCTCAGCGGCCAGTCGGGGGTGGGGAAGTCGAGCCTGTTGAACGCGCTCGTGCCGGAACTCGACCTGCGCGTGGGCGAGATCAGCGAACGGCGGGGGCGCGGGCGGCACACGACGGTGGCATCGGCGCTCTATCGATACCCGGCGGGCGGCTACGTAGCCGACACGCCCGGCCTGCAGTACCTCGCGCTGTGGGGGCTGGATCCCGCGGAACTCGCCGACGGCTTCGTCGAGATCGCCGCGACGGGCGAGCGCTGCCGGTTCGCGGACTGTCGCCATCGGGTGGAGCCGGATTGCGCGGTTCGGACGGCCGTGGAGGATGGGAAGATCGAGCGGCGGCGGCTGGAGAGCTACCTGCGCCTCCTCGACGAGGCGGAGAAAGGTCGGTGAGCGAAGGGTCGGCGAGCGAAGGCTGGAGCGCGGCGGGGGTCGCCCGTCGGCTGGCGGCGGCGGGTCACGCGGTCGTCGACCCCGGCGCGGCGGAGCGCCACGCCGCCGTGACGCTCGTGGTCCGTCCGCGGGACCATGACCTCGAGGTGCTGTTCGTCCGGCGGGCGGAGGTCCCCGGCGACCCGTGGTCCGGCCACATGGCGCTCCCCGGCGGACACCGGGACGCAGCGGATGCGGATCTCCTGGAGACGGCGCGCCGCGAGTTGCGGGAGGAAGTGGGGCTCGACCTTCCGCGCAGCGGGTACCTCGGCCGGCTCGACGACCTGCACCCGGTGACGCGCCGGATCCCTTCGATCCTCATCTCTCCTTTCGTCGCCTGGCACCAGGAGAACATCCGGGTCTCGACGAACGCGGAGGTGCAATATCACATCTGGGCGTCGCTCCGCGCGCTGCGCGACCCCGCTCTGCGCTCCGAGGTCCGTTACCCGGATGGTGGCCGCGAACACGTGTGGCCCTCCATCTTGTACGAGGGCGACGCCATTTGGGGGCTCACCCACCGGGTCGTCATGAACTTCCTCGACATCATCACGGAGAGAACCAGCCAATGAGTGACGTCGTATACCGCTCGCACGTGAAGATCGTGCGACAGAAGGGGCCATACCGCACGGCGGAAATCCCCGCCACGGACGCGCCGGTCGAGTTCGGCGTCCACTCCGCGATCGCCGCGTACTACGGAGTCAGCGGCCAGCGCGACATCGCCACCACGCTCGACTACGTCATTGCCGCGACCGGCGGCTGACTGGCCGGAACCTTCGGGGGCGCGCTGGAAGCGCGTGGCGTCAAGGCGGACGAGGGACGGTTGGTGGCGAACGTGGAGGGCGAGATCGAGACGGACGAGGGCGTGCTCGTGATCCGGCGGATCCGGACCCGATATCGTCTCCAGGCGGATGAGGCGCACGCCGATGCGATCCGGCGCGCGTTCGAAGCCCATCCGCCGAAGTGTCCGGTCTACCGAACGCTTTCCGGTTGCATAGAGATCACGACGGAACTCGACGTCGTATCCGTGGCCTGAACTCGCGGCGGCTCAGCCCGGAGGGTGGCTGAGGCGGTTCAGGCCAAGTGGGCGCCGAGGCGGCCGTAGAGGTCGGCGAGGGCCGCGATCCCCTTTCGGTACACCCCGAGATCGATCCACTCGTCCGGCGCATGCATGTTGCATCCGGGGAGCGCGAATCCGATGAGGAGCGCGGGAGCGCCGAAGGTCTCCTCGAATTCCTGCACGATGGGGATCGAGCCGCCCTCGCGGATGTACGCGGGCGGGGTGCCGAACCCCGATTCGAGCGCGGCGGAGGCGGCGTCGAAGATGGGATGTTCGGTGTCGGCCACCCATGGCGCGCCGCCGTGCGAGCGCTTGATCTCGATGGTCACGCCGTCCGGCGCGAGTTCGCGCACGCGGGCTTCGAAGGCTTCGATCACCTGCGCCGGGTCCTGATCGGGAACCAGCCGCATCGACACCTTCGCCATCGCATGCGAGGGGAGGACGGTCTTCGAACCTTCGCCGGTGAAGCCGCTGAGGAGTCCGTTCACGTCGAGCGTCGGGCGATACCACAGCCGCTCCAGCGCCGAGAAGCCGGTTTCCCCGCCGAGCGCCGGCGCTCCGACGCCCATCCGGAGCGTCTCTTCATCCATGGGAAGGCGCTCGAGATCCGCCCGTTCGCGGGCGCTGATGGGCCGGACCGCATCGTAGTATCCCGGCACGGTGGCCCGGCCATGTTCGTCCCGGAGGCCGGCGAGGATGGTGGCCAGGGCGTTGGCGGGGTTCACGACCGCCCCGCCGTAGGTGCCGGAGTGCAGGTCCGACCGGGGGCCGTGGACGTTGATCTCGGTGTAGACGATGCCCCGCAGCCCCGTCGTGATGCACGGCAACTCCGGGGAGAACATCCCGGTGTCGCTGACGAGGATCGCATCGCAGGCGAGCCGCTCGGCGTGCTCGTGGAGGAACGCCGCGAGGTGGCGGCTCCCCACCTCCTCCTCGCCCTCGATCACGAGCTTCAGATTGACGGGGACGTCCGCCCCGGACGCGAGGCGCGCCTCCAGCGCCTTGATGTGCATGTGGACCTGCCCCTTGTCGTCGATCGAGCCGCGGGCGTACAGGCGGCCATCGCGAACTTCCGGGTCGAACGGCGGGCTCGTCCACAACTCGTCGGGCTCCGAGGGCTGCACATCGTAGTGCCCGTACACGAGCACCGTGGGGGCCTCTTCGGAGTGGATCCGTTCGCCGACGACGATGGGATGTCCCTCGGTGTCGATGACCTCGGCCTCGTGCAGCCCCGCCGCGAGGACGTGCTCCGCGACCCAGTTCGCGCAGGCGCGGACGTCGCCCGCATGCCCGGGATCGGTGCTGACGCTGGGAATGCGGAGAAAGGCTTCCAGTTCTTCGTGGAACCGCGGTAGCTCGCGGTCGATATGGGCAGCGAAATCGGACATGGGGCTCCTGGCCGGGTTGCGGGAGTCAAACGTGCCGTGGCCGGCTCGCGCGTGCGGCGTGATGATCGGCGTGATCGACTATAGGGAGGAGAGAGGCCGCGGCAAGCGGTGCGCGGCCCGCGGCCCGCGCCCCTGGCAGCGGCCGGGGGTCAGTCGAAGCGCTGCTCGGTCACGATCGCGCCGACGCGGGCGGACCGATCGAGGCCGAGGAGCCGACGGAGGCCGGGGAGGCGAGCCAGGGCGAGGAGCGCCCCTACGCCGGCGGCGCCGGACGGGCCCGCGATGATGCGGGCGCCCAGCCGACCGGACTCGAGCGCCTCGGCGCCGGCGGTCCATGCCGGCTCGGGAAGCGCGACCGCCGCGTCGAGCAGGGGCGCCAGGTAATCCCAGGCGATCGTCGACGCGACGCCGGCGGCGAGACCGCCCATCGCGGTGTGGAAGGGCGGTTCCGCGATGCTCGCCCGGCCGCGTCGCAGGCTGCGGCCGAAGCAGTCGGCCCGCCACGGCTCGACGGCGATGAAGCGCGGTCGCCCCTCGCCGCACGCCTGCGCGAAATGGCCGCACACCCCGGTCGCGAGGCCGCCGACGCCCGCCTGCACGAAGAGGTGCGTGAGCGGCGGCGCGCCGGCATCGGCGAGGTCGTCCAGCATCTCCGCGGCGAGGAGCGTGTAGCCCGCCATGATGCGGCGGGGCGTCTCCTCGTAGCCTTTGTACGCGGTGTCGGAGACGACGATCCAGCCATTCCGCGCGGCCTCCCGGTCGGTGTGTCCGACCACGCCATCGTACTCGCCCGGCACGCGGACCACCTTCGCTCCGTGTTCCTCGATCGCGCGGGCGCGCGCCGGAATCGCGTCTTGCGGCAGGAAGATCACGCAGCGGCAGCCGAACTCGGCGCTACCCCACGCCACGGACCGGCCGTGGTTCCCCGCCGAGGCGGTCGTGACCGTAATGTCCACCGCCAGCGGATGCCCGGCCCGCAGTTCCGCCGTCGTCGGCCGGAGACCGCTCCGGCGCTCGATCTCGTCCTGCAGCGCACGCAGGACGGCGAACGCCCCGCCGAGCGCCTTGAAAGAGCCGAGCCCGAAGCGCGGCGATTCATCCTTTATCCACACCGATTCCACTCCCAGCAACGCGGCGAACTCCGGGAGTGTTACCATCGGCGTCGCGTCGTACCCGTGCCAGCCCCGGATCACGTCCTGGGCCGCCGCCGCCGCGGATGGATCGAGGATCCCTTCCACGGCCCGGCGCCGCAGCTGCGGTGAGCGGAGAGAAAGGCGGAGCGCGCTCATTGCGGCCTCATTGCGGCCTCATTGCGGCCCCACTGGGCGCATGGTCGGCAGCGGAGAGCCGGCGGGTCTCGGCGCGCGCCGTTGGCCGCGCGGGCCCCGGGCATCAGTTTCCGGGCGACCGTCGCCCTAGCGCCCTCAACCCGGAGCGATCCCTTGGATCTCGGCCTGTTCTCGATCAGTCTCACGGTGAAGGACCTCGCCGCCTCGAAGGCGTTCTATGAGAAGCTCGGTTTCGTGCAGACGGGCGGTGACGCCGAAGCAAACTATCTCATCATGATGAACGGAGAGACCGTGGTCGGCCTCTTCCACGGGATGTTCGAGGAGAACATCCTCACCTTCAACCCGGGGCTCACGCTCGAGGGCAAGCCGATGGAGTCGTGGACGGATGTCCGGGAACTCGAACGGACGCTGCGGGAACGTGGCGTGGAGATCACGCACGGGACGGAGGAAGCGGGCGATGCCGGGCCCGCACACATCGTCGTCGAGGATCCCGACGGCAACCCGATCCTCATCGACCAGTTTTTCTAAGCCGTCTGCCAGGGAATCCTCAATTGAACACCTCTCCGAACGTGACGCCGCGGCCACTCCGCGTTCCCGCGGGAACGTCATCGACCCCCGCCCCGCCCGGGACGCGCGCGGTTGCGGTCGCGGCCGGCCTCCTCGCCGCGGCTTGCCTGGCCGCCGTCCCCCTCGAAGCCCAGGAGGAGCCGCCCGCCGCCAACGGCAACGGCGCGCTTCGCGTCTTCTTCGACTGCGAGGGCGGCCGCGGGATGTGCGACTTCGATTTCTACCGGCGCGAGATCCCGTACGTGAACTACACGCGCGACCGCGAGGACGCGCAGGTCCACGTGCTGATGACATCGGAGGGCACGGGCAGCGGAGGGCAGCGCTTCACGCTCGATTTCATTGGACGCGAGGAGTTCATCGAGGTCACGGACCGCCTCGAAGTCGTGACCCGCGCGAATCTCGCGGTGGAGCAGCGGCTGACGGAGGTGGCGCACACGCTCGAACTGGGGCTGTTGCGCTACATCGCGCGCACCGGTCAGGCGCCCAGCATCGATATCCACTACGACGGAGCCGAACACGGCGAGATCGCCGCCAGGCCGGAGGACGACCCCTGGAACTTCTGGACCTTCCGGCTGCGCGCGGAAGCCGACCTCGAAGTGGACGAGCGCACTGAAGAGTACGAATTCGAGACCGGGTTCTCCGCCGACCGCGTCACGGATGCGCTGAAGCTCGAGTTCTCCATCGGCGGGAGCTACAACCGGCGACTCTTCGAGACCTCCGACACGACATCCGTGACGAGCCTCCGCGAGAGCTACGATGCCGAGGGACTCAGCGTATGGAGCCTTTCGGATCACTGGTCGGCGGGCGCCGCGTACGAACTGGGGCACTCCAGCTTCGCCAACGAAGAGCTGCAGCTCCAGGTGGGGCCGGCGCTGGAGTACAACATCTTTCCCTACTCCGAGTCGACCCGCAGGCAGTTCAACTTCCTCTACACGGTCGGTCTCCGGTACCACGACTACATCGAACAGACCGTCTTCCTCAAGGATGAGGAGACCCTCCCCCACCACCGGTTCAGCGTCCGCCTCAGCGTCCGACAGCCTTGGGGGGAGTCGTACGGGTTCCTGACCTTTTCCCAGTTTCTCCACGACCCCTCGAAGAACCGCTTCACGGCCTTCGCGGGGGCCGATTTCCGGATCTTCCGGGGCCTGTCGCTCCGGCTGAACGCGAACTACTCGCGCATCCGCGACCAGCTCAACGTGCCCGCCGGCGACGCCACGACGGAAGAGGTGCTGCTCCGGCAGCGCGTCCTGCAGAGCGGATTCGAGTATGGCGTGTCGGTGGGCTTCTCCTACACCTTCGGGTCGATCTACTCCAACGTGGTCAACCCCCGGCTGGACCGGTTCTAGTCGGGATCCGGGATCGCGGGTGGTCCCGTGCCGCGGGTCCATCCCGGCCGCCCGGTGACCCCAAGGCACAAGGACATCGAAATGCTCAGGATCTCCCTCCCGAGGCAGACGTCGTTCACGGCAGGGGTGGCGGCGTTTGTTCTTTTTCTCATCGCCGCTCCCCTGACGTCGCAGGTTCCGACGACCCTCATGCGGGACGTGTCGCCCGGGAAGATGGCGGCGCTGGAAGCGCTCGACGACCTGGCGGACGAGATCAGGGACATGTCGATGACGCTGTGGGAGTACTCGGAGATCGCCCTCCTCGAGCACCGTTCGGCCGAATACCTGGCGGGCCTGCTGGAGGCGGAGGGGTTCGAGGTCGAAACGGGCGTCGCCGGCATGCCCACCGCTTTCGTCGCGACCTTCCGTCACGGGAGCGGGGGTCCCGTGCTCGGAGTTCTGGCGGAGTACGACGCGCTGCCGGGCGTCGGGAACGCACCGGTGCCGCATCGGGAGGCCCGGGCGGACGGCGTGACGAGCGGCCAGGGCTGCGGCCACAACCTGTTCGGGGCGGGGTCGGTCGGCGCCGCGATTGCGATCAAGCGCGCCATGGCGGACCGGGACATCCCGGGTGAAGTGCGGCTGTTCGGCACGCCGGCCGAGGAGACGGTCGTCGGCAAGGTCTACATGGCCAACGCGGGGGTCTTCGACGACGTCGACGCGACGCTCGTCTGGCACCCCATGACGGAGACCCGGGTCACGAACGCCTCGACGCAGGCGATGAACAACTTCACGGTGGAGTTCCGGGGACAGGCGGCGCACTCGGCGGCGGATCCGTGGAACGGGCGCAGCGCGCTCGACGCGGTGGAGATGATGAACTACGGCGCGAACCTGATGCGCGAGCACGTGCAGCCCTCCACCCGCATCCACTACGTGATGCCGAACGCCGGGGAGGCGCCGAACGTCGTCCCCGAGTACGCGAAGGCGTGGTACTACGTGCGGGACACGCTGCGCGCGCACGTCGATGAGTACTACGAGTGGCTGCTCGACATCGCCGCCGCCGCCGCACAGGCGACCCGCACCGAGCACGAAGTCTCGCTCATCACCGGCGTACATGCGCTGCTGCTGAACCGTCCGCTTCAGGAGGCGATGCAGGCCAACCTGGAAGCTGTCGGGGGGCCGCAATTCCCGGACGCCTTCCAGGCCTGGGGCCGCGAGATGCAGGCCGGCCTCGACATCGAGCAGGCGGGACTCGACGTCGACGTACAGCCGCTCGCGGCCCGCGCGACCCCGGCGCAGGGGGGATCCACCGATGTGGCGGAGGTGAGCTGGATCACGCCGACCGTCCAGCTTGAAGTGACCTCGGCTCCGAAGGGCGTCCCGTGGCACTCGTGGGCCACGAGCGCCTCGCACGGGACCGAGTGGGCGGCGGCCGCCGCGGACGTCGCGGCGCGAGTCATGGCGATGACCGGAGTGGACCTCCTCACCGACCCGGACCTGCTCGCCGCGGCCAGGGAGGCGCACGGCCGGTCCACGGCGGGCCGCCCCTGGAAATCCGCGATCCCGAAGGACCAGAAACCGCCGCTCCCCTGACGGCGTGACGAACGCGCACGCCTTCAACCTCTCTTGCCGGCTGCCTTTAGCGTTTCCTATGCTCAATCCGGCAGGCTGGGTCTCAAGCCTGCGCCGGATCGGGGACGGGACGTGTCAGGGGGGGCCACCCACCCTCAGGCGGAGGTAACGCCATGAACACGAAGTGCCTCGTCGCATCAGTCGCCGGAGCCGTCGTCCTTTTTGTAGGCGGCTACGTACTGTATGAGCTTGTGCTCGGGGGATTCCTCGAAGCCAACATGGGGACCGCCACCGGCGTCATGAAGGAGTCTCCCGATTTCCCCTGGATCGCAGTAGGCCAGCTCGCCTCGGGCGGCGTGCTCGCCACGGTCCTCGGCTGGAAGGGCGCGACGGACGCCGCGGGCGGCGCTCGGGGCGGGGCCATGGTCGGCGCGCTCATCGCCGTCGCCTTCGGGTTCATGACGCTGGGCACGATGAACATCTCGACGCTCACCTGGGCCATCGTCGATGTCGTCGTCACCGCAGTCCTGTGGGGCGCGGCCGGCGCCGTGGTCGGCATCATGCTCGGACGCGGCGACTAGCCGCCGGCGAATCCTCTCAGCCCCTGTCGGCTCGGGGTCGGTCGCCCGGATCGGCCCCTGCCGACGGGGTGCGCCCAAACCTCTCGCGCCACCGCCATCTGGACAGGCCGCTGTCACCTCCTCCACGTTCTCCCGCGTTCTCTCGTCGCCCGTTCTCTACACGACAACCACGAGTCTTGCCATGAAATCCGCCTACCGAGCCGGCCTCCGCCGTTTCCTTCCGTTCGCCGCCGTGATCCTGCTCGCGGCGCCGCTCGCCGCGCAGGAGGCTGCCGAAGACCCGGCGAACTACCGCCTCGCGGCGCGCTTCGCGCCGTACAAGATCCAGAACCTCGTCTACTCGACCTCGGTCGACCCGCAGTGGATCGAGGGCTCCGAATCGTTCTGGTATGAATGGGAGAGTTCGGACGGTTCGTTCTACTACCTCGTGGATCCGGTGGCGGGGGCGAAGCGCCAGATCTTCGACAACGACCGGATCGCGGCCGAGTTGACCCGCATCACGCGCGATCCCTGGGATGGCCAGCACCTCCCGATCCGCTCGATCAGGTTCATCGACGCCAACACGCTCCAGTTCGAGGTCGAGTCCTCGCAGGACGAGGAGGAAGACGAGACGGAATCGGAGATGGAGGAGCTGGACGAGGAGGAGGAAGAGGGAGAGGAGCAGCGACGTCGCGCCCGGAAGAAGGTGTTCCACTTCG
>JAGWAK010000001.1 GCA_021296435.1 Acidimicrobiia bacterium | reverse complement strand
GCTTGTCCGAGAGGGTCAGCACCAGCACGCCGTCGGGACTCTGGCGCTCGCGCACGGCGCGGGCGAATGCGCCGGCGCTCGGCGCCGCGGTACTCAGCGAGCCTGCGGCGAGGAGTTCGTGCGGCCCCAGGGCGTCATCCGCGATCTCCTTGCCGTCGACAGTGAGCAGGATCGGCACGACGCTGACGTCCAGTTCCCGTTGCATTGCCGGCGGGAGTGCCGCGGCGCTGTCGGTGACGACCGCGACCGTCACGCCATCAACGCCGGCCCCGAGACGCCCGGCAGGCGGGCGCGCCCGGTCGCTGCAGTGCTTCTCTGGACGGTCACGAGGCGTTATTCGTATCCGGATCTTCGGACGATCCGGCGCGGACCGCCGCAGCGCTGCCCACGACGAGGATTCCTGAAGCCAGGAGAACGAGCCGGGTCCCGCTGAGCGTCCAGAAATCGAAGATCGTCACCTCGGCGAGAGCGTCGCGGATCGCACCGGCCACCACGGCGGCGAGCCCCAAGGCCATCCGGATGACCATGTGGAAGGCGGCGAACGCGAGGCCGCGTTCTATCTCGGTGGTGCCGGACTGCAGGGCTGTCATGCCCGACGTGAGCGCCACCGTTGCTGCCAGGCCGAAGCCGAACGCACCCAGGTAGGTCAGCCAGAGCACGGGGCTGAGGCTCATGCAGGCCACGAGGGCGCCCATGGTGAGGGTGCCGTAGCGGGTCATCTGCATCAGCGGGAGCGCGAGTCGGGTGACGATGATCAGGCCGGCTCCCGCCCCCACGCCGAAGATGGCGATCAGCACCCCGAATTCCAGGTTCGATGCCGCCAGTTCCACGAGTACCAGGCTCAGTCCCAGGGAGAATAGGGCTCCGAGCCCGAGTGCCACCGCGGCGGCCGCGGGCATCACCGACCGGACGAGAGGAATGTGCGCGGCATCTCGCAGGCGTCCCGTACTGGATCCGGCGGCCACGATGCCGGTCGGCTTCTTCAGGGGCGCCATACGGGCGATGAGCGCAGCCGAGGCGAGGTACGTCAAGGCGTCGATCCAGAACACGGTGGCGTGCGGGCGCGAGGCCAGCCAGCCCTCGTCGGCGAACGGCAGCAGCGTCAGGACGGCGAAGGCGCCCGCGCCGATGGGGATGCTGCCGAACGACGAGCCAAGCATCAGACTGTTTGCGGTGGGGAGGTCGTTGGCTTCGGCGAGATCCGGGACGGCGGCGTCGCGAGCGGACAGGAAGATGACGCTCGCCGCCTCCAGGACGAACGCCCACAGGTAGATCCACCAGAGCTGGGCGATGAGGGGAATGATCGCCACGATCCCCATGCGCAGGAGGTCCGTCGCCAGCATGGTGCGGCGCCGGTCCCAGCGCAGGGACACCCGGGCGGCCACCGTGCCGCCGAGGGCAGCCGGCAGCAGCCGCAGCGTCAAGATGCCGCCCACGGCGCTCGTCGAGGACGTCACCTCCCAGGCCAGCGCCATGAGTGCGAATGTGGCCATCCAGTCACCCAGGCCCGAGACTCCCTGGCCGATGAGCAGGCGCCGGAAGTCAGCGCCGCCGAGCACGCGTCGCAGCGAGCTCACGGCGTCGGCCCGGCGGTCACGGTGCTACAGCGCCCCGGTCTCATGGCGCACCGTCGTTGTCGCATGCCAGGCGCTGCAGCGCGACGCGCACCCGCCGGCCTGTGGGGGGCATGGTGTTGTTTGCGGTGAGTCGCTTGAGCAGCATCGGTGCCACCACCACCGCCCCCGCCAGCGCGGCGTCGCGCCCGCCCCACGACAGCGCCAGCAGCGGCAGAGCCACCATTGCGGCGAAGGACACCAGCCCGGTCTGGCGCATCACCCTCCCGATTGCCAGCCCGGCCAGCAGCAGAACCGCCCCGGGCCAGTAGACGACCGCCAGCGCTCCCATGGCGGGTGACACACCGCGCCCGCCGGCGCCACGCAGGAACGGCGACCAGTTGTGCCCGGCGACCGCCGCTCCCGCCGCCAGGGCGCTCACGACGGGAGCCGAACCCGCGGCGAGGACCCCGGGCACCGCCTTGGCGACGTCGAAGAGTCCGCCGATCGCGAGGGGAGCGAAGCCGGCCACGCGGTACAGCGCAGTACCCGACACGGTGCCGCTGCCCACCGACCGCAGATCCGTTCTTGCGACCGACTGTGCCAGGAGGTTGGAGAACGGGATCGCCCCCAGCGCGAAGGAGACGATCACAACGCGGGCTCCCTGTGCGGCGAGGTAGTCCTGGGTCACGAGCAGCGAGGTCGCCGACAGCACGACGACGCCGACCGCCAAGACGACCGCCACGGAGACCGCGGGGCGAGGGGCGGTGGTGCGGCGACGGGGGCTTCCCGCCGTACCGGGCGACGCAGCCGGCCCCTCGCCGCAGTGGATCACGACTCCAGGACCAACTCGATCTCCCCAGCAGGCACCGAGCCGGTGGTCTCACCGATGATGGCGGCGATGTGCCCGGCTGCGGTGAGGGCGCTCACGAGGTCCCCGGCGGAGCCGGGCGCGCACGCCAGGAGCAGGCCGCCGGAGGTTTGCGGGTCGGCCAGGATGTTCAGGAGCACCGCGTCGGGTTCGTCGGACCGGAAGCGGAGGTGCCGACCGACGGCTGCGAGGTTGCGGCCGGTCCCGCCGGGGACGTACCCAGCTGAGGCGAGGGACCTGACCTCGGGCAGCAGCGGGACCTCGTCGGTGAGCAGCGTCGCGCCGGTCCCGCTGGCCGCGCACATCTCCTGCAGGTGTCCGAGCAGGCCGAATCCGGTCACGTCGGTCGCAGCGGTGACCCTCGCCTCGACGGCCAACTCCGACGCCTTCGCGTTCAGCCGGCACATCTCGGCGACTGCGGCCCCGAACGCACTCGCCGGGAGAGTGGGGTCGCCGGGCGCCAGGAGCTTGTGCGCGGTCGTGATGATGCCGGTGCCGAGAGGCTTGGTGAGGACGAGGCTGCGGCCCGCTTCGGCAACCGCGCCGCGCATCAGCCGGTCGGGGGGCACCTCACCGGTCACCGCTTGCCCGTACACCGGCTCGGGTCCCTCGGTCGTGTGGCCGCCGACCACCTGCCAGCCGCCCTCCTGGGCCGTCGCCGCGCCGCCGCGCAGTACCGCTCCCAGCAGTTCCAGCGGGAGGCGATCCTGCGGCCACACCACGAGGTTGAGAGCGAACAGTGGGCGCCCGCCCATGGCGTAGACGTCACTGGCCGCATTGGCGGCGGCGATCCGGCCCCACGTCTCGGCATCATCGACCACCGGCGGGAAGAAGTCCACTGTCGACACCAGGGCGCGCCCGTCCGGCCGGCGCCACACGGCGGCGTCGTCTCCGGTACCGATCAGCAAATCGGGGTGAGTGTGCGTTGGCAGCGAGCGCAGGACCTGCGCCAGGTCACCGGGACCGAGCTTGCCGGCTCAACCCGCGCCGTGGCTGTACTGCGTCAGGCGGTGAGTCATGGGGAAGTTGTGTCGTGTCTCGTATCGGGTCATGGCGGGATGCCCCGCCGCCGCCAACGCTAGTTCTCGTCACCCGCCGCGGCCGTACTGGCCCATGTCCCAACCGCGGTGCCCCCTTCGGCCGTCACGGACAAAGCACCCGGCGCCGGTGTTCGTTCAGCGTTGGCAGCCCGGGCAGTACGTGGTGGTGCGGGCGTCGATGGGACGGCTGCGCAGCTCGCACCCGCAACGGCGGCAGGGCTCGCCGCGGCGGCCGTAGCAGTCCAGGTGGGCGAAATTGTCGCCGCCGGACCCCAGCAGCGTGCGGTAGTCGCGGAAGGTCGTGCCGCGGTGGAAGATGGCCTGGCGCAGCACGTCCCCGATGGCGGCATGCAGGGCCGCAGCCTCCGCCCGGGTGATCCGGCGCTTGGCGGGGTTGATGCCGGATCGCCACAGCGCCTCGTCGGCGTAGATGTTGCCGAGCCCGGCCACGGGGCGCTGGCTCAGCAGTTGGGTCTTGACCTTCCGCCTGCTCCGGCGCAGTGCCGCCCAGAGTCCCTCGGGGCTGAACCCCTCGCCGAGCGGCTCGGGTCCCAGCTGTGCCAGCGTGGGAATGGTGTCGTAGCACCCCGCCGGCACGACCCGCACCCTCCCGAATCGGCGCACGTCGTGCAACTCCAATGCCGCCCCGTCGTCGAGACCCCACCAGGCCCGCACGTAGCGGTCGCTCGGCGGGGCGGCGGCGGCGAATTGCAGCCTCCCGGTCATGCCGAGGTGCAGCACCATCTCGCGGCCGTCGCCCAGCGCGATGATCAGGTACTTGCCTCGCCGGTCGACACCCTCGACGGTCGCCCCGGTGACTTCCCGTGCGGGCAGGAACTTCTCGCTGGGGTGGCCGGCCGCCTCGGTGATTCGTCGCCGCAGGAGCCGCGGCTCCAGTTGGCGGCGGATCGTCTCGACCTCGGGCAGTTCAGGCACCGGAACCCCGGCAGCGGGCCGGCCGGCGAGGATGCCTCTTCAGACGGCCTCGGCGAGGGCGGGGGCGTCGGGCTTCAACGAGCCGGCCAGGTGCCGGCGCTCGACCTCGGCGAGCCCCTCGGGGCAGTGCCGCACGAACGCGCACCAACCGCACAGCGGTCCGGGTTGCGGCGGGAAGTCACCAGTCGCCGAGCGTTCGAGCAGTTCCTCCCAGGTCTCGACCAGGCGGCGGGTGACCTCGGCGATTCCCTCGGCGGTGACGGTGGTCTCGTCGATCCGCTGGCCCAGATACATCAGCCGTGCACGTGCCGGCAGCGTGCCGTTCATCTCGGCGAGGGCCGCCGCGTAGAGCAGCACCTGCTCGAGCCGGTCCGCTGAGAACCGCCGGCCGGGTGCACGCCCGGACTTGTAGTCGCTGACGACGAGCCCGTCGGAGCCGGTCTCCACGCGGTCGATGTAGCCGACGAACGGTACGCCCCCGATCTCGGTGGACACCTCGGTCTCGGTGGCGACGAGATCGATAGTCGTGGGATCCTCGAGGTCCCACAGGCCCTCGATGGCCCGCCAGGCCGTCCACTTGAAGTTGCGGAGGCCGCCGTCGTCGAGGTCGAGCGCCGCGAAGTCCTTGTCCGAGGTGGTCTCGGTCCACACCTCGGCAGCAAGCGCCCGGGCGCTCTCCATCGTGCGCTCATCGGCGTCGAGCTTCAGCAGTTCCTCGAGCACGCGGTGGGCGAACGTGCCCGCCAGGGCGGCCTCGCCGGGAGGATCCGGCAACTTGTCGACGTAGCGGAATTTCCAGCGCTGGGGGCACTGGCGGAACATGGAGGCGCTGGTGGGCGAGAGGTGGGTCGGTCGCACGCCAATGTTCACCACCGAGCCTGGCTCGGTTGCTTCTGGCTCGGATGTTTCTGACGCGGTTGTTTCTGACGCGGTTGCTGTTGAGTCGGTGCCGGCTTCGGAGGATTCCATGCGTGTAGTTCTAGCACCTGCCTATGACAGGGGTTCGGCTCCGCGTCCGGATCCCGGTCCCTTGGCGCCGATCCGGCGCCGAGAGGTCGCCGGCGCACTCGCGCCGGCTGCCGGTCCCGGCAGACTGGAGGAATGCCGTGGCTCGTCTCGGGGGACAGGGTGCTCGCCTCTCTTGAAGTGGCGGGCAGCGCCCGCGGGCGGGCTCAGGGACTGCTGGGCCGCGACGCCCTGGAAGGGGCGCTGTGGCTGCCGCGCACCCGCTCGGTCCACACCCTGGGAATGCGCTTCGCCATCGACGTGGCCTACTGCGACGTCACCGGGCGGGTGCTGGCGATCGTCACGATGCGGCCGTGGCGGCTGGGCAGACCTCGCCTGCGGGCCCGCAGCGTCGTGGAGGCGCAGGCGGGGAACCTGCGACGCTGGGGGATAACCGTCGGCAGCACCCTCGAAGTGCAGGAGTAGCCGCAATGGAAGGCACACCGGCACTGGTCCTGGTCGCCACTCCCATCGGCAACATGGGCGACCTGGCACCGCGCGCCGTCGAGGAACTGGCGGCCGCCGCGGTGATCGCCTGCGAGGACAGCCGCCGCACGGGGCGGCTGTTGTCGCAGGCGGGGATTTCGGGGAAGGAACTGGTGGTCGTGAACGAGCACACCGAGGCGGAGGCTGCCCCGCTGCTGGTGGCGCGCATCGGTGCGGGGGAGCGGGTGGCGCTCGTCACCGACGCCGGGACGCCCGCGGTTGCCGATCCCGGCGAGCGGCTCGTGCGGGCCGCCGCCGAAGCCGGCTGTGCGGTGAGCATTGTGCCCGGGCCGTCGGCACCGCTGGCCGCGGTCGCCGTCAGCGGGCTGACCTCGGGACGCTTCGTCTACGAGGGCTTTCTGCCCCGCCGGGGCGCGGCGCGAGCCGAGCGCCTGGCGGAACTGGCGACCTCGGTGCGGGCCGTGGTGCTGCTGGAGGCACCCCAACGCTGTGCCCGCACCGCAGCCGACCTGGCGGAGTCGTTCGGGTCTGAGCGGCGCGTCGTGGCGGTGCGCGAGCTCACCAAGCTGCACGAGGAGATCTGGCGGGGCAGCCTCGGCGAGCTGGCCGCCTGGGCGGGCGCGGGGCTCCGCGGCGAGGTCGTCCTGGTGATCGAAGCAGCACCGCCGCCTGCCCCGCCCACTGACGAGGACATCGCCGAGGCCCTGGCCGAAGCGCGAGCCGCCGCGCCGGACGCCTCGGTCCGCGACATCACCTCCGCCGTCGTCGGCCGCCTGGGGGTGAGCCGCCGGCGCGTCTATGACCAGGCCCGCAAACTCGAGGGGATCTGACAGGCCCGGCGGGCTGCGCCGGTATCGTGACGGCGTGGGCCGCTACTTCTACACGACCCCCATTTACTACGTCAACGACGTGCCGCACATGGGTCACGCCTACACGACGTTGAACGGGGACGCGCTGGCCCGCTGGCGGCGGCAGCACGGCGACGAGGTCTTCTACCTCACCGGCACCGATGAGCACGGCCTGAAGGTGCAGCGAGCCGCCACCCAGAACGGTCTCAGTCCCCAGGAGCAGGCCGACCGCACCAGCAAGCGCTTCAAGGAGGCGTGGGACCTGCTGGACATCGCCTACGACGACTTCATCCGCACCACCGAGCCGCGCCACCACAGGGCTGTGCAGACCCTGCTGGAGCGCTGCTACGAGAACGGCTACGTCTACAAGGACACCTACCAGGGGGCCTACTGCGTGTCCTGCGAGGCGTACTACGCCGAGGCCGACCTCGTCGACGGCAACTGCCCGATCCACGAGTTCCCCGTCGAGCAGATGTCCGAGGACAACTACTTCTTCCGGCTCTCGGCGTTCCGGGACCGCCTCCTGGAGTGGTTCGAGGATGTTCCCGACAACATCGGTCCCGAGCGGTACCGCAACGAGGCGCGGGCGCTGGTGCGGGGCGGCCTCGAGGACCTGTCGATCACCCGTACCTCGCTGCAGTGGGGGATCCCCGTGCCCTGGGACCGCCGGCACGTCTTCTACGTCTGGTACGACGCCCTCACCAACTACGCCACCGCGGCCGGCTACGGCACCGACGAGGATCGGTTCGCCACCTGGTGGCCGGCGGTGCGGCACCTGTTGGGCAAGGACATCATCCGCTTCCACTGCGTGTACTGGCCGGCCATGCTGATGGCGGCTGGTGTGGAGCCGATGCCGCGGTTCCACGTCCACGGCTGGCTGCTCGTGAGCGGCGCCAAGATGGCCAAGACCAGTGTCGTGCAGATTGCGCCGGGCGACCTGGCGGCCAGCATCGGCGTGGACGGTCTGCGCTACTCGGTGCTGCGCGACAACCCGTTCGGTCCCGACAGCGATTTCAGCTATGAGGCGCTGGTACAGCGCTGCAACAGCGACCTGGCCAACGGTCTCGGCAACCTGCTGCAGCGCGTCACGACCATCGTGGCCCGTTCCGACGGCTCGGCCGGCAGCGCGCCGGCCCCGGACAGTCCCCTGGCCGCCGTGGCGGCGCAGGCCTACGAGGCTGCCGCGGCAGCCTGGGACAGAGTGCAGCCGTCGGTGGCCCTCTCCGAGACGTGGCGCCTCGTGCGGGAGACCAATGAGTACCTGCAGAACCGCCAGCCGTGGAAACTGGAGGCGGGGCCCGAACTGGATGCCACCCTCGGCGACGCTCTGGAGGCCCTGCGGATCGTGGCCGTCCTGGCACACCCGGCCATCCCGCGCTCGTGTGCCGAGGTGTGGCGGCGCATCGGGCTGGACGGGGATCCGTCGCAGGCGCGGCTGCCCGAGGCGGTGCGCTGGGGTCAGTACCCGGCTGGTCTGACGGTCACCGTCGCCGATCCGCTGTTCCCCCGCCTGACGGTCGACTGAGGCCAGGCGTGAGTGACGTCGCGCCCGCCGGCGCTGCCAGCGGGCCCTGGATCGACACGCATTGCCACCTGGAGCTCGAGACCTGCGACGGCGAGGTGGCGGCGGCCCGCGGTGCCGGCGTCGCCGCGCTGATCGCCATCGGGACCGACGTGGCCGACTCCCGGCAGGCTGTGGCGGTCGCCGGCCGCCACGCTGATGTCCGCGCCTCGGTGGGAGTGCATCCGCACGAGGCCGCCGGTGGCACCGACGGGCTCGTGGACCTGCTGGGGCTCGGCGATGTCGTGGCGGTCGGCGAGTGCGGCTTGGACTATCACTACGACCACTCGCCCCGCCCGGACCAGCGGCGGGTCTTCGCCGCCCAGATCGGGCTGGCGCACGAGACGGGCCTGACGCTCGTGGTGCACAGCCGCTCGGCGTGGGACGACACGTTCGCCATCCTTGCGAGTGAGGGAGTCCCCCGGCGAACGGTCCTGCACTGCTTCACCGGCGGGGTGCCGGAGGCTGAGCGAGCGCTGGAGGCGGGGGCCTACCTCTCCTTCAGCGGCATCGTGTCGTTCCCCAAGGCGCGCGAGGTGCACCGCTCGGCGGCACGCTGCCCCGCCGACCGGCTGCTGGTGGAAACCGATGCCCCGCTGCTGGCGCCCGTCCCGCTGCGGGGAAAGCCCAACAGCCCTGCCAACGTGCCCCTCGTGGGCGCGGCGCTGGCGTCGGTGCGGGGCAGCACACCGCAGGAGGTGGCGGCTATCACCACCGCCAACGCCTGCCGGGTGTTCGGGTTGGAGAGTCCTGCCGCCGGGTGAGGGGCTTCGCCACAGCCGGCGATCGGCCCTAGCCTGCTGTGCCTGAGACGACCGACAGCATCCGCCGACGCTGGAGGGCATAGATGACCGGGTGTGCCGCGTTGACCGCCGCTCGCCGGTCGCCGCGGGCGAACGCGCGCCTCACCGCCGCGGTGGCCGTTGTGGTGGTGCTCGGTTCCGCCTGCGGCCCCGATGCCGCCGAACCCGCCGATCCAACTCCCGCCCCCGCCACTGCCGCAGCCGCTCAGCCCGCCGCGGGCGGAGAGGGGGCTGAACCCGCAGCCGGCGCAGAGGCCGCGGCGCCGGCAGCCAACGAGACCATCGGCCCCGCCTCGCCGGAGGACCCGGGGCCGGCCGCCGCGCCGCCTCCCTCGCCACAGCCGCCGGCTCCCTCACCGCCGCCTCCCTCACCGCAGCCCGCCCCCTCGCCGCAGACTCTGGTTCACCTCGACACGTCGGGCGCACGCACCTTCCCGGCACCGGAGGTCTGGGAGGCCCTGCGGCAGTGCCAGTCGGAGGGCGACTACGGGTTCGTCCACCCCTCCGGCGAGTACTTCGGGGCCTACCAGTTCACCGTGGCGACGTGGGACCGACTGGCGAGCGAGCGTTACACCTACCTGCTGGGTGTCCTGCCGTCAGAGGCGGCCCCCGAGGACCAGGACCGCATGGCGTACTACCTGTGGATCGAGTCGGACCATGCGCGCTGGCCCGCCTGCAGTCACGTCTTCACCGGCGATTCCCCCTCGACCGAGTCCGTTGCGAGCGGATCGGATCCCAGGGAGCCTTCCGGCGTCGCGGCGGCCGACGAGGGGCTCGTCGAGGGCGTGCCCTTCGAACCGGCGCCGGGTGATGACGAGGCCCTTCCGGCCCCGCCTCCCGGCGCCGAAGCGGCGGAGTCCGGCGAGACGGGCGTGACCACCACGACCTCTCCCCCCGATCTCCCGGTGCTGGAGATCGACCCGGCGATGCAGCCGGCGATCCCGCCGGACGTGGAGGGGTTCCCGACGCCCGAGCAGTGGGAGGCGCTCCGGTTCTGCGAGTCGAGCGGCAACTACCGGGTGGTCAGCCCTGACAACCGCTACTACGGCGCCTACCAGTTCTGGCGCGACACGTGGGACTCCGTGGCCCAGCGCAACTACCCGCGGCTCGTGGGCAAGCTCCCGTCGGAGGCCACGACCCACGACCAGGACCGCATGGCCTACAGGCTCTGGGAGGAGCGCGGCGACCAGCCGTGGCCCGTGTGCGGACGCTACCTGCGGCCCGGCGCCTGAACGGGGGCGCCAGGGTGACACTCGGGGCCGCCGCGGTGGCCGATCTGCTGCGCCGCCACGAGATCCGGCCGCGCCGCTCGCTGGGACAGCACTTCGTCATCGATCCGAACACCGTGATGCGGATCGTGCGCCTGGCGGGCGTGACGCCCGATGAGCGGATCGTCGAGATCGGCGCCGGGTGCGGCGCGCTGACCGTTGCCCTGGCCGACGCCGGCGTCGACCTCCTCGCCATCGAGATCGATGGTCGCCTCGTGGGCGCCCTCGCCGAGGTCTGCGCGGACCGGTCCGTCGAGGTACTGCAGGCCGACGCCACCGCGGTGGACTCCTGGGCGCCGCGCCTGGAGGGAGGCGACGTTTGGAAACTGGTCGCCAACCTGCCCTACAACATCGCCACGCCCCTGCTGCTGGACGTCCTGGACGGGCTGCCGCAGATCACCACCATGCTGGTCATGGTCCAGGACGAGGTGGCGGAGCGTCTGGCGGCGAAGCCGGGCCAGCGCGCCTATGGGCTCCCGTCGCTGAAGGTGGCCTGCCGGGCGCGGGCCGAGATTCGCGGGCGCGTCCCGCCGACGGTGTTCTGGCCCCGCCCGCGGGTGTCCTCGGCGCTGCTGGCCATCGACCGCCTTCCCGAACCGGCTGCGGACAACGTCGACGATCTCTACCGCTTGGCGAGGCAGGCGTTCGGTCAGCGCCGCAAGATGTTGCGCTCGTCGCTGCGGGGTGTCGTCTCACCCGGCGCCTTCGCCGCCGCCGCCGTGGATCCGGCAGCCCGGCCCGGGGATCTGGGCGTCGCCGACTGGTCGCGTCTGGCGGCGGCCGTCGCCGGCTCGGCCACCCCGCAGGCCACCGCCGACGGCGCGCCCGGGATCACATCGTGAACGCGGTGGAACTGACCGCACCGGCGAAGCTCACGCTGTCCCTCCGCATCACGGGGCTGCGTCCCGACGGCTACCACCTGCTCGAGGCGGAGATGGTGACGCTCGACCTGGCGGACCGCCTGGTCATCGAGCCCGGCGACGGTCTGGTCGTGACCGATGCCGGCGCGGGGATCGCTGCGGAGCGCGAGGGGTCCACCGAAGCACGGCACGTGCCCACCGGCGGCGACAATCTGGTGGCGCGGGCGCTGGACCTCGCCGGGCGCCGTGCCCGGGTGACGCTGCACAAGTCGATCCCGGCCGGCGCGGGCCTCGGCGGCGGTTCCGCGGACGCGGCGGCGATCCTGCGCTGGGCAGGCTTCGACGACGAGCGCCGCGCCGCGCGGCTGGGCGCGGATGTGGCGTTCTGCCTCCGGGGAGGCCGGGCGCGGGTTGCCGGCATCGGCGAGATCATCGAGCCCCTGCCATTCGAACGGCGCACCTTCACGCTCTGCACCCCGCCCTTCGGCTGCTCCACGCCCGCGGTGTACCGGGCCTGGGATGAACTCGGGGGGCCCGCCGGTCCAGCGGGCAACGACCTAGAGACCGCCGCGCTGGCCCTCGAGCCTCGGCTGGCCGAATTCCGTGGCGCCCTGGCGGAGTCCACCGGTCGGCGGCCGCGCCTCGCCGGGAGCGGCTCGACCTGGTTCGTGGAGGGGGCGTACCCGGCGCCGGGGCGGAGGGTGGTGCAGACAACCCCGTCGCTGCCAGTGGCCTGAACGGCGGCTCAGCGGCCCCTGCGGCGCTGGAAGCGAGTACGCCGGCGCATCTTGCGGTACTTCTTCTTGCGCATGCGCTTGCGGCGCTTCTTGATGAGCGAACCCATGGGCCACGAAGCGTAGCCGGTCGACGGCCGGAACCGCGATGGCGAGCCAGCACCGGCGGCTCCGCGGCGCCCGCTAGCGTGGCAGTAAGGTGGCCGGTAGTTCAATGGAAGAACGCCTGACTTTGGATCAGGAGGTTGCAGGTTCGAGCCCTGCCCGGCCAGCATGACCTCCGTCGCCGCGCCGAGCGATCTGACGGGCCCGTGAGCGCACTCGGCGTGGATCTCTCAGCGATCGTGCTGGCGGCAGGGCGCGGCACGCGGATGCGCTCGGGTTTGCGCAAGCCCCTTCACCTGCTGGCCGGAGCGCCGATGCTGGCGCATGTGATGGACGCTCTGGGCGCCTGCCGCCCGGACCGCATCGTGGTGGTGCTTGGACCCGACGACGAGATCGTCGCCAAGGAGATGCAGACCCGCACCGCTCATCTGCCCCTCGAAGTCACCGAGCAGCCTGTGCCCCGGGGCACACGCGACGCCGCCGCCTGCGGGTTGGCCGCCCTGGGAGAGCCTGCCGGGGACCCCGAGGCCGGCGAGTTGATCATCGTTCCCGGTGACGCCCCGCTGCTTCGCTCGGCGACGCTGCGGGCGCTCACCGAGCGCCATCTCGCCGGCGGCGCGGCCTGCACGCTCCTGACCGCCCGGGTCGGCGACCCCACCGGCTACGGCCGGGTCGTGCGGGGCCACGACGGCTCGGTGCGCGGCATCGTCGAGCAGATCGACGCCTCGCCGGAGGAAGTCGCGATCGACGAGATCTGCACGTCCGTCTACGTGGTCCGCCGCAGCTACCTCGGCCCGGCGCTGCGCCGCATCCGCCCCGACAATGCCGCGGGGGAGTTCTACCTCACCGACATCGTCGGTGTGCTGGCCAGGATGGGCCACAGGGTCGAGGCGTTCACGCTCGCCGACGCCACCGAGGCCCAAGGGGTGAACGACCAGGCGCAACTCGCGGCGGCGCGTGCCGAGATCCGGAGGCGGGTCATCGAGGGTTGGCTGCAGGGAGGCGTGGCCGTCGTCGACCCCGCCACCACCTATGTCGACGTGACCGTGCGGCTCGCAGCGGGTGTGGTGCTCCTGCCGGGCACAATCCTGGAGGGCCACACCGTGGTGGGTGCCGGCGCCGTCATCGGCCCGCACACGCGCCTGGTGGACTGCGCGGTGGGCGCCGGCGCGATCGTGGAGATGAGCCAGGGCAGTGACGCCGAGATCGATCCGGGACGGCACGTCGGACCGTTCGCCACCCTCGGCCCGGCGACGGGTCCCTAGCTGCAACTCGAGAAGGGATGGACAGCGTGCAACTCGTGACCACGAAGCAACTACAGGTCATGTCGGGGCGGGCAAACCTCGAACTGGCAACCGAGATCGCCGCGAACCTCGGCGTCGAGCTGTGCGAGACCAACCTGTCGGACTTCGCCAACGGTGAGATTCACTGCCGGTTCGGACAATCCATCCGCGGCGCCGACGTCTTCATCATCCAGTCGCACGCCGCGCTCGACGAGCGCTCGATCAACGACGCGGTCATTGAGCAGCTGGTCATGGTGGACGCCGCTCGCCGGGCCTCAGCCAAACGCGTCACGGCCGTCTGCCCGTTCTTCCCCTACGCCCGCCAGGACCGCAAGGCCGAAGGCCGCGAGCCGATCTCCGCCAAGCTCATGGCCAACGTGCTGGCCGTGGCCGGAGCCGGTCGTCTCATCAGCGTCGACCTGCACTCCGGCCAGATCCAGGGTTTCTTCGACGGCCCGTGGGATCACCTCACCGCCATGCCGGTGCTGTGTGAGCGGATCGCCGGTCTGGGCGAGGACCTCGTCGTGGTCTCGCCGGACGCGGGCCGCGTGAAGGTCGCCGAGCGCTACGCCATCGCTTTGGGGGCGGACCTTGCGATCGTGCACAAGAGCCGCATCCGGGGCGAGAAGAGCGCGGTGCAGGCTCGTGAGGTCGTGGGCGAGGTGGCCGGTCGTGTCTGCGTGCTGATCGACGACATGATCGACACCGGCGGGACCATCGTGGCCGCCGCCGAGCAACTGGCGGCGCGCGGCGCCGAGGAGGTCTACGCCGCCACCACGCACGGGCTGTTCTCGGGTCCGGCCGTGGACCGGCTGAAGAACTCCGTCATCGGCAAGGTGATCATCACCGACACCCTGCCACTGCCGCCCGAAAAAAGTATCGACACGCTGGAGGTCGTCTCGGTGGCTCCGATCATTGCGAGCGCCATCAGGGCGGTATTCGAGGACGCCTCGGTGAGCGAGATCTTCGGCGGCAACAACCTGTCCTGAGCAGGCGACGGGTCAGCGGCGCGGCCAGGTAGGCTCGCGCCGGTCAATTCTCCGAAATCTCCAGCGGTAAGGCCATGCAGGAAGTCGTCCTCCCCCTCGAATTGGGCCGCGCCACCGGCAGCGGGCCGTCGCGCCGCTTGAGGCTGCAGGGCAAGGTTCCCGCCACGGTGTACGGACTCGGTAAGGAGGCCGTCACCGCCAGTGTCGACTACCGGGAGCTGCGCGGCGCCCTGTCCACCGAGGCCGGCTTGAACGTCGTGCTGAACCTGGACGTCGGCGGCGAGCACGAGATGGCGCTGGTGAAGGAGATGCAGCGCAACCCGCTGCGCGGTGACGTCACCCACGTGGATTTCCTGAGGGTCGAGCCCGATTCCGACGTCGCGGTGGAGGTGCCGATCCACCTGACCGGCCAGGCTTCAGCGGTGCTCGACATCAACGGCATCGTGGAGCGGTCGCTGGATACGCTGCGCGTCCTCGCCAAACCGCGTGCGATTCCCAACGAGTTGGTGCTCGACGTGTCCGACTTGACCGTCGGCGACACGCTGACCGTCGCGGACCTCGAATTGCCCCCCGGCGTGACCTCGCTCGTCGATGAGTCGGCACCGGTGGTGTCGGGGATCATCACGCGGAGCGCCCTCGAGGCGGCGGCGGAGGCCGAGGCTGAGGCCGAGGCGGAGGCCGAAGCCGACGGTGACGGCGAGGAAACCGCCGAGGACGACGCCGGCGCCAGCGACTGAGGTCGGCGATGTCCCTGCGCCGGCGGCGGCCGGCTGGGGCACAGCGGACCGGCACCCCCGCCGATCTCCTGGTGGTGGGGCTCGGCAATCCTGGAGAGCGCTACGCCGGTACCCGCCACAACGCCGGTGCGGCGGCGGTGACCGAACTCGCAGATCGCCACGGCGGCCACCTGCGACGCCGTCGGGGTCTCCCGGCGCTGACCGACGAGGTGCGCATCGGGGGCCGGCGCGTGGCGCTGGCGTTCCCGCAGACCTACATGAACGTCTCCGGTGAGGCCGTCGGGAAGCTCGTGAGGCGTTTCGGCGTCGACGACCTGCAGCGCCTGGTGGTCATCCACGACGAGCTCGACCTGCCGACCGGGCGGGTGCAGGTGCGGGTTGGCGGCGGGCTGGCCGGTCACAAAGGTCTCCGGTCGATCCGGGACCATCTGCGTGCCACCTCCTTCGTCCGCATCCGTATCGGCATCGGACGGCCGCCGAGCGCCGCGGCGGGCGCCGGCTACGTGCTGAGCCGGCCCACCTCAACCGACCGCGACGACCTGGCGGCTGCCGCCAGGAGGGCGGCCGACGCCGTCGAGGTCATCGCCATCGACGGCGTCGAGCGGGCCATGAGCACCTTCAATGTCCGCTGAGGGGCTGATGTCTGCCGAAAGGTCAGTGTCCGCTGGGGGGCCAGTGGCCGCTGAGAGGCCGAACAGCAGGCGCCCACCGCTGGCGCCTCTGGCCGCAGAGGTTGCCGCGGCGCCGGCCATCAGCGCCTGCCTGGGCCGGCGCGAGGCCTCCCTGGCGGTGCCCGAGCGGGCGCAACCGGCTGCGCTGGCGGCGCTGGCCCGCGCCTCGGGTCGGCGCCCCCTGGTGGTCTGCACCGTGACCGAGGCGGCGGCTGAGCATCTCTGCGCCGACCTGCAGAGCTGGCTGGGCGCCGACGCGGTCGCCCCCCTTCCCGCCTGGGAGACGCTGCCGTTCGAGCAGGTGAGCCCGGCCGCGGTGGCCATGGGCACGCGGTTGCGCACCATCTGGCGGATGCGCCGGCCCGAGACCACGCCGGCGCTGGTCGTGGCGTCGGTTCGGGCCCTCATGCAGCGGCTCGCACCGGGAGTGGAGGACTTCGAGCCGGTTCGCCTGAGCCTCGGGGACCGCTGCGACCGCGACGAGCTGATCGAGAGCCTCGCCGCCGCCGGCTACCGGCGGGGCGTGCAGGTGGAGCAACGGGGCGAGATGGCCGTGCGGGGATCCATCGTCGACGTGTTCGGCGCAACCGCGGCCGATCCGGTGCGCATCGACCTGTGGGGCGACGAGATCGAGCGCCTGTGCACGTTCTCGGTCAGCGGCCAGCGCTCGGGGGCCTCGCTGGCCGCCACCGAGATCTTCGGCTGCCGCGAGCTGCGGCCCACCGAGGCAGTGCGCCGGCGGGCGGCGGAGCTCGTCGAGGAGGCACCCTGGGGTCGGCGGCAGTGGGAACTGCTGGCCGAGGGCGCATTCTTCGACGGCATGGAGGCCTGGCTGGGATGGCTCAGCAGCGAGCAGCGCTCGTTCGCCGATCTGATCCCCTCAGGCGGCCTCGTGGTCCTCGTCGAGCGGGACCGGCTGTGGGCGCGGGCACAGGATCTGCTTGCCGAGGAGGCCGAGCTGGCACGGCACCTGGCCGCTGCCTGGGGCGTGGCCCCCGGTGAGCCGCTTCCGAGCGCTCATGTGGCAGCCGGGGATCTCCTGGCCGGCTCCGGTGCGCCGGTGTGGAATCTGAACAGCAGCCCGTCGAATCCCGGCGAGCCGCTCGTCGAGGCCCTGGGCTGGGAGTCACCGCTGGGCACCGGCGACGGCCCGGTGCGGCAGGTTGCGTCACTGCTGGGCGAGGGTTACCGGGTCGCCGTGGTGGCCGACGGGGAGGGTTCGGCCCAGCGGTTGCGCCGGCGTCTGGAGGACCAGGGTGTGACGCTCGATGGGCCCGCCGCGCTCGCTGCCGGCTCGGGCTCGGCGGTGTGCTCGGTAACCGTGGGCCCGCTGCGGGCGGGTTGCATCCTGCCCGAGGTTCGTCTGGCGGTGCTCGCCGAGAGCGACCTGACCGGGCGGCGCCGGGTGCATCGGCGGGCACGCCCTGCGGGGACGACCCCCGGGCGCGGCGCGGTGGAGGACCTGCAGGTCGGCGGGTTCGTGGTGCACCGGACGCACGGCGTGGCCTGCTACCGCGGCATGGTCACCCGAGCCATGGACGGCGTCGAGAGGGACTACTTGCTGCTGGAGTACCGGGGCGACGCGCGGCTCTACGTGCCCACCGATCAGCTGGACACCGTCCGGCAGTACACCGGAGGTGACGCGCCCACGCTCAGCCGCATGGGGGGAGCCGACTGGCGGCGCACCAAGAGCCGGGTGCGCGCCGCGGTGTCCGAGGTGGCCGGCGAGTTGGTCGAGCTCTACCGCAAGCGCCACGCCACCACCGGCCACGCCTTCGGCTCCGACGGACCCTGGCAGGCAGAGATGGAGGCCGCCTTCGCCTATCCCGAGACGCCCGACCAGATCAGCGCCATCGCCCAGGTCAAGGAGGACATGGAGCTCCCGGTCCCCATGGACCGTCTCGTCTGCGGCGACGTGGGGTTCGGCAAGACCGAGGTAGCCGTGCGAGCCGCCTTCAAGGCCGTCGCCGACGGGCGCCAGGTGGCTGTGCTGGTGCCGACCACCCTGCTGGCGCACCAGCACCACCAGACCTTCTCCGAGCGGTACGCAGGATTCCCGCTGCGGGTCGAGATGCTGAGCCGGTTCCTCTCGCCGGCGGCGACGCGCGGCGTGCTGGACGGCCTGCGCAGCGGCGACGTGGACGTGGTCATCGGGACCCACCGGCTGCTCTCGGCCGATGTCGACTTCGCCCGGCTGGGGCTCCTGATCGTCGACGAGGAGCAGCGCTTCGGCGTCACCCACAAAGAGGCCATCAAGACGCTCCGCCACGACGTGGACGTGCTCACACTCACGGCCACGCCCATCCCGCGCACGCTGGAGATGAGCCTCACCGGGATCAGAGACATGACGGTCCTGCAGACGCCGCCGGCGGACCGCAAGCCCATCGGCACCTACGTGGGTCCCTACGACGAGCGGGCTGTCATCGAGGCCATCAGGCGCGAGCTGCTGCGTGACGGGCAGGTGTTCTTCGTGCACAACCGGGTGGCGGACATCGACCACGTCGCCGCGCACCTGCGCGAACTGGTCCCGGGTGTGCGGGTAGCGGTGGCGCACGGCCAGATGGACGAGGCCGCCCTCGAGCAGGTGGTGCTGGATTTCTGGGACCGGCGCTACGACGTCATGGTCTGCACCACGATCATCGAGTCCGGCATCGACATGCCGACGGTCAACACGCTGATCGTCGACCGGGCGGATCTCATGGGCCTGGCGCAACTGCACCAGATCCGCGGGCGCGTCGGTCGGGCGCAGATGCGCGCCTATGCCTACCTCTTCACCCCGCCGGAGCGCTCTCTGACAGAGGAGGCCTACGAGCGGCTGAAGGTTGTGGCCGAGTCCACCGAGTTGGGCTCGGGGATCCGCATCGCCATGCGAGACCTGGAGATCAGAGGCGCCGGAAATCTCCTGGGGGTGGGGCAGTCGGGCCACATCGCGGCAGTGGGCTACGACCTGTATTGCGAGATGGTGACCGAGGCGGTGGCGGAACTGGTGGGGGAAGCGCCCGAGGCGCCCGTCGAGTTGAACCTGGAGGTCCCGGTGGATGCGCACCTGCCGGCGGACTACGTGCCGTCGGAATCGCTGCGGTTCGCCGCCTACCGCCGCCTGGCGGAGGCCACGAGCGCCGAGGACGTGGCCGACGTGCGCGCCGAGTGGCTGGATCGGTTCGGGCCGCTGCCTGCCGCCGCCGAGTCGCTACTCGCTGTGGCGCGGCTGCGGGTGCTGTGCGTCGCCACCGGTGTTACCGACGTGTCGGTGCGGTCGGCGCCCGGCGGGGGCGCCGAGGCTCGCATCACACCCCTGCGGTTGCGCGAGAGCCGTCGGGTGCGCCTGGAGCGGCTCTGGCCGTCGGCTGCCTACGATCCGCCCTCGGGGCGCCTCCGTGTGCCGCTGCGCAGCCGCTCGGGAGCAGTCGAGGCGATCACCGACGTACTGGAGCGCCTCGCCGACCAACACCCGCCGACAGCGGCTTCCCCGCCGGCAGCATGAACTCCCACTCGCCGCGCGTCACCGTCGTCGGGCTCGGCCCGGCGGGGGCCGACCTGGTCACCGAAGGCACCCGAACGCTCATCGAGGCGGCGCCGCCGGCGGCTCGCTTCGTCCGCACCCTCCGCCATCCTTCGGCGGAGGTCGTGGCGCCGGCGACGGATTGCGACGACCTCTACCGTTCGGTGCAGCGCATCGAGCAGGTGTACGAGGCCATCGTCGAGCGCCTCGTGGCCGCGGCGAGGCGTCACGGGACGGTGCTGTACGCCGTGCCCGGTTCGCCTGCTGTGGCCGAGCGATCGGTGCAGCTGCTCCTCGGCGACAGCCGCGTGAACGCCGAGGTGCATCCGGCACTGTCCTTCGCCGACCTGGCCTGGTCCCGGCTCGGCGTCGATCCTCTGGCGAGCGGGGTGCGGATCGTCGACGGCCAGCGGTTCGCCGGCGAGGCGGCGGGCGAGCGCGGGCCGCTGCTGGTGGCGCAGTGCGACAGCCCCGAGACCCTGGCGGCGGTCGCTCTGGCGCTGCCGGGACCCTCGACGGTGGTCTGGGTCCTGCACCATCTGGGCCTCGAATCTGAGCGGGTGGAGCGAATCTGCGCCGGCGAACTGGCGCGCTGGGATCCGGTGGACCACCTCACCTCGCTGTACATCCCCGAGATGGCCGAGGCGCCCGCTGCTGAACTGGTCCGCTTCGGCGAGCTCGTGGCGACGTTGCGCGCCGAGTGCCCGTGGGATCGCAGCCAGACGCACCGCAGCCTGCGCCGCCACCTGCTCGAGGAGGTCTACGAGGTGCTGGAGGCCATCGACGGGCTGCCGGAGCCGGCAGTGCCGGGCGGCGCCACCGCAGCCGGCGAGGGCTACGAGCACCTCGAGGAGGAACTCGGGGATCTGCTCTTCCACGTCTTCTTTCACGCCACGCTGGCTGCCGAGCAGGGACAGTTCACCATCGGTGATGTGGTGCGGCAGACCGACGCCAAGCTGCGGCGGCGCCACCCCCACGTGTTCGGGCCGGCGGCGGGCGCCGCCGGCGACGAGGAGTCACTCGACGTCGGGTGGGAACAGATCAAGCGCGCCGAGAAGGGGCGAACCTCGGCGATGGACGGCATCCCCGAGGCGCTGCCCGCGCTGCTGGGTGCACTCAAGGTGCAGAAGCGGGCCGAAGCCGCCGGCCTGGACCGCAGCAGCGAGACCACGGCGCTGGCGCGCCTGCGGGTCGCCCTCGACGTCCCGGCGGCGCGGCGTGACGAGGGGTGGCTGGGATCGTTGCTGTTCGAGGCGGTCGAACTGGCGCGGCACTGCTCGCTGGATCCGGAGTCGGCGCTGCGAGCGGCCACCAACGCAGCCCGCGAGCACTTCCGCCGGGCCGAGGAGGTCTGAGCACCTGCAGCGCCGCCGTGGCCGTGCGTCGCGGCACCCCGTGGTGGATTCTGTGGATAAATCCCGTCTCCCCTCTTTTCAACGCCTCACAACACGTGTAACTTTTGTCACCTGTTCCCCATTTCCAACAGGAACAACGTCGTCGGGAACAGATTGGGCAGACGAGGCGCATCGAATGAGCGCAATAGTCCACGTCGCGGGACGGGAGATCCTTGACTCGCGCGGCAACCCCACCGTTGAGGCGGAGGTGGCGCTGGCGTGCGGGGCACGCGGGCGTGCCGCCGTCCCCTCCGGCGCCTCCACCGGCAGCCTCGAGGCCCTCGAACGCCGCGATGGCGACTCGCGCTACGGGGGCAAGGGAGTACGTCAGGCGGTCGCCGCCGTCAACGGCGAGATCGCCGCGGCCGTGCGGGGACTCGACTCGACCGACCAGCGGGTCCTGGATCGAACGCTGATCGAACTGGACGGGACGCCCGGCAAGTCCCGCCTCGGCGCCAACGCCCTTCTCGGCGTCTCGCTGGCGACGGCTGCGGCCGACGCCGCCGGCCGCGACATCCCGCTGTACCGGCGGATCGGCGGCGACGGTGCCACCACGCTCCCGGTGCCGCTCATGAACCTTCTCAACGGCGGCGCACACGCCGACAACAACCTGGACCTGCAGGAATTCATGGTCGTGCCGCTCGGGGCGGGGTCGTTCAGCGAGGGACTGCGGTGGGGGACGGAGATCTACCACACCCTGCGCGGTCAGCTGTCGGCGGTCGGGCTGTCCACCGCGGTCGGCGACGAGGGGGGCTTCGCTCCCGACGTCCCCACTAACGAGACGGCTCTGGAGTTGCTGCTGGGCGCCGTCGAGGAGGCCGGGTTGCGCCCGGGGGACGACGTTGCGCTGGCCTTGGACGTGGCGGCCAGCGAGTTCGTCGAGGCCGGGGAGTACCGCCTGGCGGGCGAGGGGCGAAGCCTGGACCGCGCCCAGATGGTCGACTACCTGGCACATCTGGCGGGCAGCTTCCCGATCTGCTCGATCGAGGACGGCATGGCCGAGGACGATTGGGAGGGCTGGGCGATGCTCACCGAGGCGCTGGGCGACCGTCTGGCGCTGGTGGGCGACGACCTGTTCGTGACCCGGGTCGACCTCCTGCAGAGGGGCGTCGCCTCCGGAGTCGCCAACTCCATTCTCATCAAGGTGAACCAGGTGGGCACGCTCACCGAGACCCTCGACGCCATCGATGCGGCGCAGGCGGCGGGATACGGAGCGGTTGTGTCGCATCGCTCCGGTGAGACCGAGGACACCACCATCGCCGACCTGGCGGTGGGCGCCGGGACGGGGCGCATCAAGGCCGGCGCGCCCGCCCGCAGCGATCGCACCGCCAAGTACAACCGCCTGCTGCGCATCGAGGAGGAGCTTGCCCACGCCGCCGTCTACGGATCCGGCGCCGGCGGATCAGGGTCCAGAGGAGCCTCACGATGAACCCGCCGGCTGCTCGGCGTCTCGTGCGGGTGCTGATCATCGTGTCTCTCAGCGCCGTGGTGCTCGCCACCACCTGGACCTGGGGCGTGAACCCGGTGCGGAACTGGCTCGACCAGCGCGACGAGATCGCCCACATGGAGGCCCGGCTGGCCGAGGTGCAGGCGTCCAACGCGGCGCTGCAGGCCGACATCGAACTGTTGCAGACCGACGCCGAGATCGAGCGCATCGCGCGGCGGGACCTCGGTCTGATCTATCCCGGTGAGGAGGCGTACGCCATCGACCTGCCGGCGGCCGTCATCGGCTCGGGCTGATTCGGCACCGCGCCGGTCGCCGCCGCCGGCGCGCGACAATGCGAGCGCTGGGAGTGCCCGGTAGCGTGCGCTACTGTGTTCGCCCGGTGAGCGGCGAGTCGATCGTTCGCCAGGTCGGTTCCGGCCACAGGGAGGCATAGGTGGAGATATCGGTCACGATCAACGGGACGACCCACACGCACGATGTGGAGCCCCGAACGCTCCTGGTGCACTACATCCGCGACGTGGTCGGCCTGACGGGCACCAACATCGGCTGCGACACGTCGTCCTGCGGTGCCTGCACCATCCACGTCAACGGCGAGTCGGTCAAGTCGTGCACGATGTTCGCGGTCCAGGCCGACGGTGAGGATCTCCTGACCATCGAGGGTCTCGCCGACGGTGACACCCTCCACCCGATGCAGGAGTCCTTCCGGCAGTGCCACGCCCTGCAGTGCGGCTATTGCACGCCGGGCATGGTGATGGCGGCGGTCTCGTTCCTCGACGAGAACCCGGACCCCAGCGAGCGGGAGGTGCGGCTCGGGCTGGAGGGGAATCTCTGCCGCTGCACCGGCTACCACAACATCGTCAAGGCGGTTCTGCACTGTGCGGCAGGAGGTGAGCAGTGATTCCTGCAGCGTTCGACTACGTCCGAGCCGGCTCCGCGGAGGAGGCAATTGCCGCCCTCGCCGAGCACGGCGACGAGGCGAAGCTCCTGGCCGGAGGGCACTCGCTGATCCCCCTCATGCGGTTCCGCCTGGCACGCCCGGCGGTCGTCGTGGACATCGGGCGTCTTGAGGGACTGTCGTACATCCGTGACGGGGGCGACCATGTGGCGATCGGGGCGCTGACGCGCCACCGCGACGTCGAGACCAGCGACCTGGTTGCCGCCCGGGCAGGCCTGCTCGGCGAGGTCACCTCGCACGTCGGCGACCCGCAGGTTCGCCACCGGGGGACGCTCGGCGGGGCGGTTGCCCACGGCGATCCGGCTTCGGACATTCCCTCGGCACTCATCGCGCTCGGCGCAACCCTCGTGGCCACCGGCCCGCAGGGCAGCAGGGAGATCTCCGTCGACGACTTCTTCAGCGGCTTCCTGGAGACGGCGCTGGCCGACGACGAGATGCTGACCGAGGTGCGCATCCCCGCCGCCGACGGCGCCCGCTGGGGTTTCGAGAAGTTCAACCGCCGTGCTCAGGACTGGGCGATCGTGGGGGTGTCCGCGGTCGTGCGTGCCGGCGGGGAGGTCGGCGTGGGACTGGTGAACATGCACTCGACGCCCGTTCGGGCCGCCGCCGTCGAGAGCGCCGCGGCGGGCGGGGCTTCGGCTGCGGTGGCCGCAGAGTTGGCCGCCGAGGGCTGCGATCCCACCGAGGACCTCAACGCCAGCGTCGAGTACCGCCAGCACCTGGCCCGGGTCCTGACGCGACGGGCACTCGAAACCGCCGGGTTGTAGCGACCCGTGGGAGTGGGCCCCGGGTCGGTGACCGAGGTCGCCGACGGCCTCCGCGCCAACGACTACCTGCCGTCGGAGGGGCTCGCCACAGCGATCTTCCTGGGGCTCTCGCTGCAGCGGCCGCTGCTGCTGGAGGGTGAGGCCGGGGTCGGAAAGACCGAGGTGGCCAAGACGCTGGCGGCTTGGCTGGGCAGCCGCCTCATCCGCCTGCAGTGCTACGAGGGCATCGACGTGTCCCAGGCCGTCTACGAATGGGACTACTCGCGCCAGTTGCTGCACCTGCGCACGGCTGAAGCCACCGGCGGGGCGTCCGGCGCCGATGCGGCCGCGCTGGAGGACTCCCTGTACTCCGAACGCTTCCTGGTGAAGCGGCCGCTGCTGGACGCCATCTCCCACGACGACCCGGCGCCGCCGGTCCTGCTGATCGACGAGGTGGACCGATCCGACGACGAGTTCGAAGCCTTCCTGCTGGAGGTCCTGTCGGACTGGTCGATCACGGTGCCCGAGTTGGGGACCTTCGGTGCCGCCGAGCCGCCGATCGTGGTGGTCACCTCCAACCGCACCCGCGACGTCCACGACGCCCTGAAGCGCCGCTGCCTCTACCACTGGGTGGAGCACCCCGACTTCGAACGCGAGGTGGCGATCATCTCGCTGCGCACCAACGGTGTCGCGCCGGCGCTGGCCCGCCAGGTCGCCGCCGCTGTCGCCAGGTTCCGCGACATCGGCCTCTACAAGCCGCCCGGCGTGGCCGAAAGCATCGACTGGTCTATGGCACTGGTGCGTCTCGGCGTGGATGGCTTGGACGCAGCCAGCGCCGAGGTCACCCTGGGGGCCGTGCTCAAGTACCGGGAGGATCAGGGGCGGGTCCAGGAGTTCGGCCTCGACAGGATCATTGCCGAGGCCACGAGCCGCTAGCGGCGTGGCCCCCGGCGAGTTGCCGCCTCGCCCGCCGAGGTCGGTGGATCTACGACTGTGACCGACGGCCCACCTCTCGTTGCGGCCGCGCGGGCCGAGAACATGTGCGCTCTGGCGGCTCGCTTCGGCGCTGCGCTGCGCGAGGCGGAGCTGGAAATTCCGGTGGGTTCGATGATCACCTTCATGGCGGCGCTGGGCAGTGTGGGGGTGGACACCAGGGCCAAGGTGTACTGGTGCGGTCGCGCCACGCTGGTGCACCGGCCGGAGGACTTCGACACCTACGACGTGGTGTTCACCCGCTTCTGGGAGGGAATCGACCCGCAGAGCCTGCTCCCGCCGCCGCCGGCGGCGGAGGTCACGCTCGCCTTCGACGACCTCGAGGGGGACGGCCCCGACGGCGACGGCGAGGACGACTCGGACACCATCGCCGTTCGCTACAGCCCCTACGAACTGCTGCGGGAGAAGGACTTCGCCGACTGCACCGCCGACGAGCTCGCCGAACTGGCCCAACTGATGAGCCAGCTGAGGCTCGGCGGCGTGATGCGCCGGTCACGGCGGCTGCAGCCGGTGCGGGTGCCGCGGGGCCGGCCCGACCTGCGCCGCACCGTGCGGCGGGCGCTGCAGGCCGGCGGGGAGCCGATCACCCGGTCGTTCCGCCAACCCGGCGAGCAGCCCCGGCGTCTGGTGTTGCTGCTCGACGTGAGCGGATCGATGGAGTCCTACGCCCGGGCGCTGCTGCGCTTCGTGCACGCCGCGGTGGTCGCTCGCCGCCGGGTGGAGGCGTTCGCTCTGGGAACCCGCCTCACCCGCCTCACCCGCGAGCTCTCGACCCACGACCCCGACTCGGCCTTCGACCGTGCCGCCGGCGCGGTCGAGGACTGGTCCGGCGGCACCCGCCTGGGCGAGTCGATCGGCGTCTTCTGCGACCTCTGGGGGGTGCGGGGAATGGCCCGGGGCGCTGTCGTCGTGATCCTCTCCGACGGTTGGGATCGGGGGGAGCCGGCGGCCATGGCCGAGAGCATGGGTCGCCTCGGCCGGGTGGCGCACAAGATCATCTGGGTCAACCCGCTCAAGTCCACGCCCGGCTATGCCCCCCTCGCCCAGGGGATGGCGGCAGCGCTGCCGTTCGTGGACGAGTTCGTGGAGGGCCACTCGCTGGCATCGCTGGAGGAACTGGCCAGCACGGTCGCCGCCTGATTGGGGGGTTCCCGGGCCGCGTTCGTGCGCCAGAGCATCCGCCATACCGACTGGGTAGACCCCAGGGTCGCCGCCTGAAGGGGTTCCCGGGTCGCGTTCGTGCCGCTCGGCGGCTCCGGCGCTCCCGGCCCCGGTCCGCCCGAGGCTGTCGCATGGCGCCGGACGGGCGTACGCTGCACCCGTTACCGGGAGGAGGTATCGATGCAGGAGTTGCTGGACGACATCGACCGGTGGCGGGCGGCGGGCCTGCGGGTCGCCGTGGCCCGTGTGACCGATCTGGATGGGTCGGGTCCCCGTGATCCCGGCGCGGCCATGGCCGTCAACGAGCACGGCGAGGTGTCGGGCTCGGTGTCGGGCGGTTGCGTGGAGGGCGCGGTGGTGGCCGAGGCGCTGGAGGTGCTCGAGGCCGGTGACCGGCGCATGGTGAGCTTCGGCTACAGCGACGACGAGGCGTTCGCCGTGGGCCTCACCTGCGGCGGCACGATCCACCTCTTCGTCGAGCCGCTGGACTGGTAGGACGGCATGGCTGCCGACGAAGCGCCGCTCTATGAGGCCCTCGCCGAGGCGCTACGGGCCGACGAGCCGGTGGCCCTGGCCACGATCATCGATGGGGTCGGCAAGGGGGCCCGCCTGCTGGTGGGCCCCGGGAGGGAGGCGCTCGGAACCCTCGGCAGCCCCGAACTCGACGATGTGGCGACCCGCGACGTGCTCGGCGAGCTGGAGCTGGGCCAGACCTGCGTCCGCCACTACGGCGCCGGCGGCGAGCAGCGGATGGAGGACCTCACCCTGTTCGTGGAGTCCTTCGCCCCCCAGCCCAGGATGCTGATCTTCGGCGCCGTGGACTTCACCGCCGCCCTGGTGAGGGTGGCAAAGGTGCTGGGGTACAAGGTGGTGGTGTGCGACGCCCGCAAGGTGTTCGCCACGCCCAAGCGCTTCCCGATGGCCGACGAGATCAGGGTCGAGTGGCCCGACAACGTCTTCGATGCCTACGACAGCAAGCTGCGGCCTGTCGACGCCGTCTGCATCCTCACCCACGACACCAAGTTCGACGTGCCGGCGGTGGTGCGCGCCCTGCAGACCGACGTGGGCTACATCGGGGTGATGGGCAGCCGGCGCACCCACGCCAAGCGGGTCGAGCGTCTCCGCGAGGTGGGGGTGGACCCCGACGGGCTGGCCAGGCTCATGGCACCGATCGGTCTGGACATCGGCGGGCGCACCCCCGAGGAGACGGCGGTTTCGGTCGTGGCGGAGATCATCGCGGTCCGTGCCGGCCGGGCGGCGCCGTCGCTCCGGGACAGCGAGGGCCCCATCCATCGCTGAGACGCGCCGCCTGCGCGACGGGGTGTTCCGTCCGGGCACCTACCGGGGGTCGGTGGCCCCATCCATCGCCGAGACGCGCTGCCGGCGCGACTCGGCCGGGTCGGTAAGGGCGCGATCAGCGGTCTGTTGCCTCGACGCGTTGAACCCGGTGCCGCGGGCTTCTCAACCTGCCGGTCATTCTGCCGGTCATCCCGCTGGACATCCCGCCGGTCGCCCCGCCGGAGGCAGATCCCATGATTGATGCCGGTCGGGGGACCGCGGGCCTCGTGCTCGCCGCCGGCGAGGGTTCGCGATTCGCCGGCCCCGTCCACAAGCTGCGTGTCGAGTTCCGGGGACGACCCCTCGTCCGATGGGCCGTCGATGCCGCTCTGGAGGCAGATCTGGCGGCCGTGTACGTCGTGTTGGGGGCCGAGGATCTCAGCGGCCTGCTCCCGGCCGAGGTGACCATCGTGATGAACCACGAGTGGCAGCGCGGCCAGGCCTGGTCGCTGCAGGCCGGTGTGCGCACCGCCGAGATGGACGGTCACGCGGCCGTCGTGGTGGGCGTTGCCGATCAGCCCCTGGCCGGCGGGGAGGCCTGGAGGCGCGTCGCCGAGGCGCCCGGGCGTGTCGTCACCGCCGTCTACGGCTCCCGCCGGCGCCCACCGGTGAAACTCGACGCCACGGTGTGGCCGCTGCTGCCCCTCGACGGCGACGAGGGCGCCCGCCAACTCATGCGCCGCCATCCCGAGATGGTCCGGGAGGTGTCCTGCCCCGGCGACCCCACCGACA
>JAGWAK010000079.1 GCA_021296435.1 Acidimicrobiia bacterium | reverse complement strand
GCCTACCGCGACCGGGCCGAGACGATCCTGGGGCTCCTGGGACCGCTCGCCGGCGAACACCCCAGCGCCTTCGGCAACCTGCTGTGCGCCCTGGACCTGCACGCCGCCGGCGCCACCGAGATCGTCATCACCGGCGATCGCCCCGACCTCACCGAGGTCGTCCACCGGCAGTGGCTCCCCAACGCCGTGCTGGCCTGGGGCGAGCCGTACGACTCACCGCTGTGGCATCAGCGCCCGGACGGCGCCGCCTACGTGTGCCAGGGCTACGTCTGCGAAGCCCCGACAACCGACGTCGATGAACTGAGAGACCGCCTCCGGAACACCGCCTGAGCCCGGCCTCCAACCGGCACGCGCCACCAACCGGCCAACGCCTCTGACCGAGGGAGGTGCGCCGGGGGCCGACCGGCGGAGCACTCTCGCCAGGCGCTCCCGACGACGGCCACCGCCGCCCCCGACCGGACCGAGACACGGGCCGGCATGTCAGGCGGCGGAGCGCTCCAGGATGTGGACGCCGCAGGAGGAGCCCAGCCCGATCACGTGTGCCAGGCCGACGCGGGCATCGGGGATCTGCCGGTCGCCGGCCTCGCCCCGCAGGTGGGTGGCCACCTCGTAGATGTTCGCCACGCCGGTGGCGCCGATGGGGTGCCCCTTGGAGATGAGGCCCCCGGACACGTTCACCGGCGTCGAGCCGTCGCGGTACGGGGCGCCGGAGTCGATGAAGTCCCCGGCACCGCCGGGCTCGCAGAGGCGCAGGTTGTCGTAGTGGATGAGTTCGGCAGAGGCGAAGCAGTCGTGCAACTCCACCAGATCCAAGTCCTCGGGGCCCACGCCGGCCTGCTCGTAGGCGGCGTCGGCGGCGTTGCGGGTGAGCGTGTTGACGTCGGGCTGCACCTGGCCGCCCTCCACGTAGGGATCGCTCGTCAGCACCGAGGCGGAGATCTTCACCGCCCGCCGCCGCTGCTCGGCGGAGAGGCTCTCCAGGCGCTCTTCACTTACGAGCACCGCGGCTGCGGCGCCATCACCGGTGGGACAGCACATCAGCAGCGTGTTGGGGTAGGCCACCATCGGTGAGGCCTTGATCTCGTCGAGACTGAACTCCTTGCGGTACTGCGCCAGCGGGTTGAGCGCCGAGTGCTGGTGGTTCTTGTGGGCGATCCGGGCGAACTGGTCGAAACCCACACCCGCGTGGTCGTGGGCGTAACGCATGCCGGCCTGGCCGAACACGCCGGGCATGGTCTTGGTGCCCAGGATTCCGTCCACCGACCGCACCGACCCGAACCGGCCCGACGGTTCGAACACCTCGGCCGCCTTGGCCCTCTTCGGGGCGCTGCCGAGCAGACCCATCTTGCCCATCTTCTCGACCCCCAGGGCCAGCGCCATCGACGCCTCGCCGGACCGGATCGCCATTAGGGCGACGCGTACAGCAGTGGCTCCGGTGGCACAGGCGTTGGCCACGTTGTAGATGCTGATGCCGGTCTGGCCGATCTGGCCCAGCAACTGCTGACCCACGCTGGCGTTTGCGGAGAAGAGGGTCCCGCAGGCCAGCACGTCCAACTCCCCCACCGTCACGCCGCCGTCATCCAGCGCACCGAGTGCCGCCTCGCTGGCGAGGTCCAGCAGATCGCGGCCCTCGTGCCGGGTGAAACGTGTCATGGAGGTTCCGAGAATCCAGACGCTGTCACTCATCGATGACTCCTCTCGCCAACTTCGTCGGGTGCACTCTCCCGCTCCCGGCGAGCACCGCTGCCTGCACCGGCCTCAGGCTCCCGCCGGGGCGAAACCGAAGGCGATGCACTCGGTGCCCTCGCTGTCGGTGCCCGCCGGGTAGGTCACGAGCCGGACCGGCATGCCGAGTTGCACCATGTCCGGCTCCGGCGCCACGTCCAGCAGGTTGGCACGCACCGTGGTGCCATCGGCGGCCTCGACGATCGCCGAGACGAACGGCACCGCCACGCCGGCGGATGCTCGGTGCACGATCGAGAACGCCCGCAGATGACCGGTCGTGGCCACCGGCACGGGTTTGAAGCTGCGGCCCCCGCAGGACCCGCAAGCATTGCGACGGTCGAAGAAGCGGGCGCCGCAATCGTCGCACTCCTGCGCCACCAGGTGCGGCTTGGGCTCGAGCGCCAGGTAGGCCACCAGTGGGATCCGTTCGGTTGCCATCGGAGCCTCCGGGACTCGGGCCGGTGCGAAAAACCCTAGCGCCGGGGGCCGCCCCAGCAGTCCCAGTGCAGGATCTCCTCCCGATCCCGCCAGCCGCGCGCCAGCGACCCGCTGGGGTGGTCTGGAGCCGGCCAACCCAGCGCCACGACTCCCAGCAATTCGACCCCGTCGGGGACCTGCAGTGCGGCGCGTACCTCCGCCTCCCCGTTGAACAGGCCGAAGAACAGCGCCCCCAGCCCCCGCTCGGTGGCCGCCAGCAGCAGGTTCTGCACGACGAAGGCGCAATCAATCAGCCAGTACGGCATCGACCAGGCCTGGGTTGAGTGGCCGAGGCCGCCGGCTGCTTCCGACGCCTTGTCGGCCTCGCGGTAGCGGGCAAGGTAGCGGCGGCTGTCGGCCGCCGGCAGGACCAGAGCGGGCGCCTGTAGAAGGCCGGGCCAGGCGAAGTCAGAGCGCCGCTCGACAGGCAGGGTGAGATCCCAGAACGATCCCCGCTGCTCGGGGCTGTCCAGGATGATGAGTTCGGCACCCTGGGCGAATCCCGCCGACGGCGCGCGCCGGGCCAGCAGGCACATTTCCTCCAGCACCGCACGCTCCAAGGGGCGAGGGTCGAAGTTCCTCGTCATGCGGCGGGCCGCGAGCAGCTCGCTGAGGTTCACGTCCGGCTGCGCCTCCCCGCTGCGGGTTCAGCGCCGGGAGGACTCAGTCGCCGTAGCGCTGCAAACGCCCCGCCGTCGCCCAGGCCACGGCCACCAGCGAATCACCCCGGTCGCGCTGCAGCGGCGCGAACATGTCGCTGAGGGCCGGATCGGTCCGCTCGGGCCGCAGGGTCTCGTAGTCGAGCACCGCCGGCTGCCCACCGTCACCGGTCGCCACGAAGGTGCGCGGGTCGTAGACGCTGTTGCCGATCCGGTAGCGCTTGGCCAGCCGCCGTCCCCATGCCCGCTCCTCACCGTTGGCGCCATGGCCGGGCCGCGGGATCACGTTGCTCAGCACCTTGAACACCTCGAAGATGGAGGGATCGTTCATCCGCACCCCCATCAGCACGTCCTCATCGGGGAAAGCCATGACCGCTCGGTGCAACTGCTCCGCCACCAGCGCCTGCAGGACTGTGCTGCGCCGGGAGGTGCGGGCCACCGATCCCGCCCCGAGGATCACGACCGGCGTGCCGCCGATGCGCTCGAGGGTTGAGAACACGTACCCGCGCAGCCGGCTGCCTTCGCGTGCCTCGGTCAGCAGTACCCAGAGCTCCGTCTGCTTGGAGAGGAACCCGACCGTGAAGGGGTTCAGACCTTCCGCGCAGAGATCGGCCATCGCCTCGAGTTCGGCGTCGCTGACCGCGGTGCAGTCCCTGCTCTCGACCTCAACTGCCATTGTCGCCGCCTTGTCGCTATCCGGCCACTTGGATCACAGGGTGGATCGCCCAATAGTCCAGTGTGCCGGACGGCCGCGCGCAAACCGACCTGTTGAGCGATCAGACCTGCACGGCCCTGACCCCCAGCAGCTGCCGCAACTCGGGCACCAGTCCCCCCTCGATGTCGACGTGGTACTCCCGGGGAAGCTCCAGCAGATGCCCCTTGCCCACCAGGATCTCGACGGGCGAGTGGCCACCGTGGGCGCTCAGGAGCCGCTTGAGGGCCGCCATCTGATTGGCGTCCACGCCGGCTGGGGGGAAGTGCAGGCGCAGCGCCCCGCGGGTCTCGGTGGCGAAGCCCTCCATGTCCATGCTGATGAGCTTGGGTTCCTCCTCGCGCCGGTCCAGGCGAGCCTTCAGCAACACGACCTCCTCGTCGGCGAGCAGCCCGTCCTGCGCCTCGAGGGCTCTCGGAAAGACCGTCACCGGGATCATCCCGGTGCGATCGTCGAGCGTGAAGGTGGCCATGTGCGCGCCGCTGCGCGTCTGGCGTCGCACCAGCGAGGTGATGGCGCCGGCCACGGTGACGATCTCCCCGTCGGGGAGTTCCGCCAGCTCGGCGACGCTGCGCTCGCGCCTCGCCACCAGCAGGTGCTCGATGCCGGCGAGGGGATGGTCGCTGATGTAGAGCCCGAGCATCTCCTTCTCGTCGGCCAGCATGCGCTCGCGGGGGGCGTGGGTGTCCGGCACGACGGGCTTGGCGCTGTAGCCGGTGGCGACGCCGGCGTCACCGAAGAGGCTCAACACGCCGGCTTCCCGGTCGCGCCGCTCCGCCATCGACGCGTCGATCGTGCGGCTGTGCACGTTCAGCAGGCCCTGCCGCGGATGGTCCAGAGAGTCGAAGGCGCCGGCCTTGATGAGGGAGGCGACGGTGCGCTTGTTGAGGACCGAGGGATCGACCCTGTCGCAGAAGTCGTCGAAGTCGCCGAATGGGCCGCCCTCACCTCGCGCCGCGATGATGTGGGCGGCGTCGCCCGCCCCCACGTTCCGTACCGCCGACAGCCCGAACAGGATGCGCCCCCGATCCGGCGCCGCAGGGTCCAGCACCGGCGTGAAGTCCGAGAACGACTCGTTGATGTCCGGCACCAGCACGTCGATGTCCTGCAGGCGACACTCCAGCAGGTACGGCGTGAGGCGCTCCATCTTGTCGCGCACGCTCGTAAGCAACGCCGCCATGTACTCCACCGGGTAGTTCGCCTTCAGGAAGGCGGGGCCGTAGGCGTAGGAGTGGCTCTTGTTGAAGGCGTAGTCGGCGAACGGCTCGATCTGGTTCCACCACTGCTCCCCCACCCGCCGGCCGAAGCCCGTGGCCTCGCAGCCGTCGATGAACTTCTCCTTCTCCTCCGCCATCTTCTCGCGGATCTTCTTGCCGCAGGCCTTGCGCAGGTTGTCGGCCTCCTCGAGGGTGTAGCCGGCGAAGACCTGGGCGATCCGCATCATGGACTCCTGGTAGATCATGAGCCCGTAGGTGTCGGCCAGGATCTCCTCCGCCTCCGGGTGCAGCAGCCTCACCTCCGCCCGGCCCGTCTTGCGGTCGGCGTAGGTGATGTGCATGTTGTCCTTCATCGGACCCGGCCGGTAGAGGGCCACCAGAGCCGCCACGTCGTTGATGTCGCTGGGCAGCATGGACCGCAGCAGGGCGCGCACGGGCGGACTCTCCAGCTGGAAGATGCCGGTGGTGTCACCACGCTGGAGCATCTCGTAGGTGGGGGCGTCGTCCAGCGGCAGCCTCTCGATGTCCAACTCGAGGCCGCGCAGGCGCCCCACGTGGGCGACCGTGTCGGTGATGACGTCGAGGGTGCGCAGGCCGAGGAAGTCCATCTTGAGGAGACCCAGCTCCTCGACCACGTCCATGTCGTACTGGGTGACGATGGGCGCCTCCTCGTTCCCCTGACGGTCGGCCGGCTTGCGCTGGATGGGGACGTGAGCAGTGAGAGGGTCGGGTGAGATCACCACCGCGGCGGCATGGATGCCGTCCTGACGGCGCAGCCCTTCGAGGCCCATGGCCACGTCGATGACCTCGCGCGCCTGGGGATCCTCGGCGTACATGGTGCGCAGGTCGCCGGCCAGGTCGTAGCCGGCGCTGTAGGCGCTTTCGCGCTCCAGGCAGGCGGTCAACGGGGTCGTCCGGCCCATGATCGGTTCGGGAACCGCCTTGGCGATCCGGTCGCCGACGGCATACGGGTGGTCCAGCACCCGCGCCGCGTCGCGCACCGCGGCGCGGCCCTTGATGGTGGAGAAGGTGATGATCTGTGCCACGTGGTCCCGCCCGTAGCGTTCCGCCGCGTAGCGGATCAGGTCGTCGCGATAGCGGGAGTCGAAGTCCATGTCGATGTCGGGCATCTGGCGCCGACCCGGGTTCAGGAACCGCTCGAACAGCAGGTCGTACCGCAGCGGGTCGAGGCTGGTGATGCCGAGGCAGTAGGAGACGGCGCAGCCTGCCGCGCTGCCCCGACCGGGACCCACCCGGATGCCGGCGGACCGGGCGTAGCGGATGAGGTCCCAGACGATCAGGAAGTAGGAGGCGAAGCCCATCGTGGCGATTACCTGCAACTCGTAGGCAAGGCGGTCGGAGGTGGCCTCGGGCAGCTCGGCGCCCCAGCGGGACCGCGCCCCCTCCAGGGTGAGATGCGTCAGGTACTCATCGGCGTCGCCGAAGCCCTCCGGCACGGGGAACGGCGGCAGCTTGATGTCGCCGAAGCCGATCTCGATGTTGCAGCGCTCGGCGATGTCCAGCGTGCTGTCGCAGGCCGAGGGCAGCTCGTCGAAGAGCCGGCGCATCTCCGCTGCCGTCTTGACGTAGTGCTCGTCGCCGTGGAATTTGAACCGGTTCGGGTCACTGCGGACACTCCCGGTCTGGACGCAGAGCAGCGCGTCGTGTGCGACCGCATCGCTGCGATGGGTGTAGTGACTGTCGTTCGTGGCCAGCAGGGGGATTTCCAGTCGCCGCGCGATTTCCAGCAGGTGGGGCATGATGCGCGTCTGGGCTTCGATGCCGTGGTCCTGGAGTTCCACGAACGTCCCATGCGGCCCGAAGATGTCGCGCAGGCGGCCGGCATGGCCGAGCGCCCTGTCGAAGTCGTCCTGCAGCAGCGCCTGGCAAACGTGGCTCCCGAGGCAGCCCGTGCTCGCCAGGATCCCCTCGGAGTGGTCGGCCAGTACCTCCCAGTCCACCTTCGGCTTGTAGTAGTAGCCCTCCAGGAAGGCGCGGCTGGCGATCTGGATGAGGTTCCGGTAGCCGGCCTCGTTCGCCGCCAGCAGCGTCAGGTGGTAGTAGAGCTTGTGGCCGGTGGCCGTCTCGCCGCCGCTGTCGTCGACCTTGCCCCGCCGGGCAGGCCGCTCGTGGCGACTCTCGTGCGCCATGTAGGCCTCGATGCCCAGGATGGGTTTCACCCCGCCGGCCCGGCAGGCCTTGTAGAACGGGACGATCCCGTAGAGATTCCCGTGGTCGGTGATCCCGAGTGCCGGCTGGCCGTCGGCCGCGGCTGCGGCCACCAGCGCCTCCACCCGCGAGGCGCCGTCGAGCATGGAGTACTCGGTGTGGGTGTGCAAGTGAACGAAGCTGTCAGGCATCGGCGGCTCCCCAGACTCTCCCCACGAGGTCCCCACCTCCCTGTGGACAAATCACAGTGGTGTCGTTTCAGCGCCGACCATAGTCTGCGACGGAGCGAACGCGCACGCCGGCGCCCGGGGACTGCTGTGCGCAGGTGGGTTGCCGGAGGCGGTCCCGCCTCCTAGAGATACGTGCCGGGCCGTTCCTCAGCCGGTCGCTGCTCGTCGAGGGCCCGGGAGGGCGGCAGCTGGCCACGCATGTCCGCCAACTGCCTCCGGGCGAGCACCTGCTGGGCGTACAGCGTCGCCTGGATGCCCTGGATGAGTCCCTCCATCCAGCCCACCAACTGCGCCTTGGCGATGCGCAGTTCCGCTTCGGAGGGCACCTCGGCGTCGGGGAACGGTTGCGCCAGGCGGTCCAACTCCTCACGCAGGTCCGCCGAGACGGCTGAGCCCAGTTCCTGCAGGGAGATCTCGTAGATCTCCCGCAGCCGGTCCCGGCTGCGCTCGTCGAGAGGCGCCGCGCGAACCTCCTCCAGCAGGCCGCGCAGCATGGCCCCGACACGCATCACCTTGGCCGGTTGCTCGATGGCGTCGCCCTGCGGTTCGGTGGCATCCTCGGGCGCCACGATCTCCGCGCGCTCCGGCTCGGTCGGACTGTGCTGGCTCTCGGGGGTCATGCTTGCCGGCTCCGGGATCGGGACGGATCAGGTGCTGTGACGCTAGCGGCCCGGCGACGCCTCCGGCGGCCGGCGATCCCCTCCCGGCCACCGCCGGGCGAGCCGGTACGCTCGCAGGCGTGAAGGTCTCCACGCGGGCGGACTACGCCAGCAGGGCGCTGCTGTCGCTCACCCTGCACGAGGCCGGCGCACCGCAGTCGGCTCGGGACATCGCCGACCGCACCGGACTCCCCCAGCCCTATCTGGAGCAGATCCTGCTGGCACTCAAAGGCGCCGGCCTGGTCCTGTCCAAGCGCGGCGTCGGGGGCGGCTACCGGCTGGCGCGCCCGGCCAACCAGATCTACCTGAGCGAGATCGTGAGCGCTGTCGAGGCCCCGATCGTGGCCGACGACTTCGGCGAGCCGCACAAGGACGGGGCCTGCGACCATGAGGGACAGTGCGTGCTGCTGGCGGTGTGGGCCGCGGTGGGAACCGAGATGCGGCGACTGCTGTCCTCGTTCAGCCTCGCTGACATCGCCGCCATTGCCGGCGGCACCGCGCCGTGGCCCGACGCGGCCCCCTCCGCGCCGCCCGACGAACCGCGCTAGGCCACCGCAGCCAGCACAGCTCCGAGGTCGGCGGGCAGGGTCGACTCGAAGAGCATCTCCCGGCCGCCGGTGGGGTGATCGAATCCCAGCAGGGCGGCGTGCAAGGCGGGGCGATCGAGCCGCAGCGCCGCCTTCGCAGTCTGACTCAGTTCCGCCGGGGCGCTCCCGTAGACCTCCTCGCCGAGCAGGGGATGGCCGATCGCCGCCAGGTGCACCCGGATCTGGTGGGTTCTCCCGGTCTCCAGCCGGCACCTCAGGTGGGTCACCGGGGCCGGCGAACTGTAGCGGTGACGCACCTCGTAGCCCGTCCGAGCCGGGCGTCCCCGCTCGGTCACCGCCATCTGCGCAGGCCGGCGGCCCGAGCGGCCGACGGGAGCGTCGATCAGGCCCCGGTCGTCGCCGACGGTACCCCAGCAGATGGCTTCGTAGCGGCGGCGCACCGTGCGCGCGGCGAGTTGTGCCACCAGCGAGTCGTAGGCCAGAGTGCTGCGGGCGGCAACGAGCAGCCCGCTGGTGCCGGCGTCGAGACGATGGACGATTCCCGGCCGGGTCGCCTCGCCGACAGCGGCCATCTCCGGGTAGCGCGCCAGCAGGGCGCCGCAGAGGGTGCCCGCCGTCCGGCCGGCGCCCGGGTGGACAACGAGCCCGGCCGGCTTCTCCACGACGACGAGGTGAGGATCCTCGTGGACAACCGCCACCTCCACGTCCGGTTCAGCACGAGGCTTGCCGCGGCTGCGCTGGTCGGCGAGCGCGGCCGCCGCCACGACCAGTTCATCACCCTCCGACAGCCGCGCCGCGCGGTCGGTGCGCACCCTGCCGTTCACCTGTACGGCGCCGGCGGCCACCAGGGCGGCCGCACCGGAACGGCTGGTCTGGGTGAGCAACGCCACCGCCCTGTCCAACCGCTCGCCGGCCAGAGCCGGCGGGAGGGGTTCGGTCACGCCTCTTCCAGCAACGGATCACCGCGCAGGCCCGCACGGAGGCCCAAAACCGCGAAGAGCACCACGCCGACCGAGATGGCCGCGTCGGCCACGTTGAACACCGGCCACCACTGCGCGTCCACGAAGTCCACCACGCTGCCGCCGAAGAACCCGTCACCCCGGAAGGCCCGATCGCCGAGGTTGCCGAGGGCGCCCCCGAAGACGAGTCCCGCCAGCAACGCCACGGACCGGCGGGTTGTCGACCAGGTGAGGCAGAGCAGCAGCAGCGATACCACGACCGCGGCCACGGTGATGACCGGGGCCAGGGAACTGCCCAACCCGAAGGCGGTGCCCTGGTTGAAGACCAGCCGCAGCCGGATCGTCCAGAAGAGATGGATGTTGCCGTCGGCCAGTTCCCGCAGTGCCCAGAGCTTGGTCAGCTGGTCCGCCAGCAGCACGGCTGCGGCGACCGACAGCAGCAGGAGGCGGTTGTTCCGCGGACGGCCGGGACTGCGGCTCTCAGCGTCGTCTGAGGCCACCGGCCTTGTACTCGACCCGCTCGGCCGCCCAAGGAATGGCACGGAGACGCTCCTTCTGGATGGGCTTCCCGGAGACGACGCAGGTTCCGTAGGTGCCCTCCTCAATCCGCTTCAGGGCTTCGTCGATCAGTTCCACAGCGGCGCGGGCCGCGGCGCTGAGTGCCAGATCCCGCTCACGCTCCACCGCCCAGCTGTCCCCCTCTCCGGACTCCTCGTCGAATTGAAGGTCGCCCGGTTCGCGGTCGTCGAGCAGTGCCGCCGCCTCGGCCGCCATCGTCTCCGCCGAGCGGACGTACCTGGCCCGCTCGACGAGCAGCTTCTTACGCTGCTCCTCGAGAAAGGCGTCATCGAGGCGCCGTGCCGAGGAGACTTCCTCGTCGCTGTCCAGAGAGTTTCCGGGTGGGGCCACCTGACCCTCCTGAGTAGATCCTGTGAGCCGCCGGTCCGGCCGCACGACTCGACGGTGGGCGGGCCAACTCTAGCCGCCGGCACCTGCTGCACCGCCAGGCAGACCCGCGGTTTCGGTGACGATCGAGGTGCCTCCCGATGCCCCCGACGCCGGGTCGGGCACATCGGCGGTATTTTCTTGCGCCATGAACCCCCAGCCGCCGCGGTACCCCGCTGTGGACCCGCAGCCCGATTTCGCGGCGATCGAGTCCGAGGTGCTGCGGCGCTGGGATTCCGAGGGCACCTTCCAGGCCTCCATCGAGAATCGTCCCGCCGGCGCAGGCGGCTCCAACGAGTACGTCTTCTACGACGGGCCGCCCTTCGCCAACGGCCTCCCCCACACCGGCAACCTTCTCACGGGATACGTGAAGGACGTGATCCCGCGTTACCGCACGATGCGCGGCCAGAGGGTCGAACGCCGCTTCGGTTGGGACTGCCACGGTCTGCCGCCGGAGATGGAGGCCGAGAAGGAATTGGGGGTGTCGGGACGGCGGGCGATCACCGACTACGGGATCGAGCGCTTCAACGGGCACTGCCGCCGCTCGGTCATGCGGTACACCGACGAGTGGCAGCGCTATGTGAACCGCCAGGCACGCTGGGTCGACTTCGAGAACGACTACAAGACCATGGACCTCCCGTTCATGGAGAGCGTTCTGTGGGCCTTCAAGCGGCTCTGGGAGAAGGATCTCGTCTACGAGGCCCACCGGGTGCTCCCCTACTCGTGGGGCGCCGAGACGCCGCTGTCCAACTTCGAGATCCGCATGGACGACGCCACCCGGCCGCGCACCGACCCGGCCATCACGGTGGCCTTCCGTCTCGTTGGTGCCCCGGGCGATCCGGCTCCGCTGTACCTGTGGGCCTGGACGACGACGCCGTGGACCCTCCCGTCGAACCTGGCGCTGGCCGTAGACCCCGAGACGACCTACGCGGTCCTGGAGGAGTCCGGCGACGACGGTCCGCGGCGCCACGTGCTGGCCGCCGATGCCGTCGAGCGGTACACCCGCCAGCTCAGCGACACCAGGCTCGCCGGCAGCGTGCGCGGCCGCGAACTCATGGGCAGGCGTTACGAGCCGCTGTTCGACTTCTTCGCGGATGCTCCCGGCGGGTTCGCCGTGCTCGGCGCCGATTTCGTGGACACCACCGAGGGAACCGGGATCGTGCACATGGCCCCCGGCTTCGGCGAGGACGACCAGCGCCTCTGCAGCGAGGCGGGGATCGGCATCGTGGTGCCCGTCGACGACCAGGGGCGGTTCACGGCAGAGGTCCGCGACTGGGCCGGCCAGAACGTGTTCGACGCCAACCCGGGGATCATCGCCGCGCTGAAGCAGCGGGGGCTCATCGTCCGCCACGACAACCACGTGCACAACTACCCGCACTGCTGGCGCACCGACACACCGGTGATCTACCGCGCCGTCAACTCCTGGTACGTGCGCGTGACCGCCATCCGGGACCGGATGGTGGA
>JAGWAK010000078.1 GCA_021296435.1 Acidimicrobiia bacterium | reverse complement strand
GGAAGTAGTCCGACACCAGCACTCGCCCACCGGGGCGCAGGGCGACTGCTGCCCGCCCCAGCAGGGCCCTCGTGCCGTCGGCACCCTCGGTGCGGCAAATGTGCCCGAGCGCCACCAGGTCGAACGCCTCGTCCTCCAACCCAACCATGTGGTAGTCGCCGGGACGCAGCTCGCAGCGCTCGCTCAATCCGGCTTCGGCGATCCGCGCCCGGGCCACCTCGAGAACCTCGGGCAGGTCGTTCACCACGGCGGTGGCTCCGGGACAGGCGCTCAGCACGGCGATGCTCCAGGGGGCGCCTCCGGCGCCCAGGTCGGCCACCCGAGGGGCTTGCAGGTGGCTGTAGGAGATCCAGGCGTCGGCCCGCGTGGCGGCCCGCAGCACCGTGCCGAAGGTGCCCTCCACCAGCGGCACCCAGAATCCGGCCACGTCGTCGTCCACGGGGTGGGCGGGTTCGCCACGGCGGATCGTCGCGGCCAGATCGGTCCAGTTCCGCTGGGGGCCGGGAGCGACCGACACGAGATCGGCCATCGGCGCCGGGCTGTCCGCGCAGAGGTAGCGCCTCGAGCAGTCGTTCAGGTCGAAGCGCCCCTCGTGGCGGTCCAGCAACCCGAGGACAACCAGCGCGTCCGCCAGAGCCTCGGTGTGCGGCGCCGATGATCCCAGGTACTCCGCCAGCTCCTCGGGCCCCAGGGGTCCGTGGTCCCAGAGAGCGTCGAAGAGACCCAACTCGATCGCCCCAGCCAGCATCCAGTAGGCCCCCAGGCCGAATATGACGTTCCACACCGGGCCCGACGGTGCGGGTTTGAGGTCGCTCCACGGCCGGCCCGTCCGGGCCATCGTGTGGGTCTTCTTCAGCTCCGGGTAGGGGGAGTCGGCCACGGAGGGCTCAGGGTCGCAGCACGATCTTGCCGAAGAGGTCGCTGGCGAACATCCGCTCCTGCGCGGCGGCCGCCTCGGCGAGGGGCATCACCGAGTCCACCGGCGCCACGAAGTCACCACTGCAGTACTGCTCCCAGACGGGGCCGAACTCCTCGGGCCGGTACGGATCCGAGCCGACGATGGTCAGCCCCATGTGGAACAGGTGCCCCAGCGACGGGATCGTGACCGAGTCGCCGGTGGTGTTGCCGCAGTTCACGAGCCGGCCGCGGACGCCGAGGGAGAACATGGACGCCTCCCACAGCGCCGGGCCGACGTGTTCGAACACCATGTCCACCCCGGCGCCGCCGGTTTCGGAACGTGCAAAGCCCGCGATGTCGGTGGTGCGATTGTTGGCGGTGGCCTCCGCGCCGAGTTCGGTGGCTCGGGCGCACTTCTCGTCGGTGCCGGCGGTTGCCAGGACCCGCGCCCCGGCAGCGACCGCCAGCTGGATCCCCGCCGTCGACACCCCGCTGCCGGCCGCGTGAATGAGGACGGTCTCGCCGGCCTGCAGCTTGCCGACGTCGAACAGGGCGTGCGCCGCGGTCATCCAGCATGTGGGGAACACCACTGCCTCGTCGAAGCTCATGCCGTCGGGTATCGGGAAGACGTGACTGGCCGGCACGAGACACAGCTCGGCATAACCGCCGTCGGCGGTGGCGCCGATGATCCCCAACTCGCCGTAGAGATCGCCGCGCCCGGCGAGGCACGAGTCTTCCCGCACCCCGGACAGGGACGGATCCACCACCACCCGGTCACCGACGGCGACATCATCGACGGCATCGCCGAGGTGGGCCACGATTCCCGCCACGTCCATCCCGGCGATGTGCGGGAACGCGAATCCTGGCATCGTGAAGTAGCCCGCCCGCTGCACGATGTCGAGGCGGTTCAGGGCGGTGGCCCCGACCTGCACCACCACGTCTCCGGGCCCCGGCTCGGGATCGGCCACGTCGACGTAGCGGAGCACCTCCGGCCCGCCGTGGGTGTCGTAGAGGGCGGCCTTCATCGGAGGCCCCTGATGAATGGGCGGGCCAGCGATTGCGGCTCTCGGGTGCGGTGTGCAAAGAGCGCCATGACGCAGATGGTTAGCACAAACGGCAGCGACGACAGGAGTTCCGAGTTCAGCGGATGCCCCACGCCCGGCAGGCTGAGCCGGAAGGAATTGGCGCTGCCGAACAGCAGGCAGCCCAACATCGCCCCGCGCAGCGTCCAGCCACCGAAGATCACCGCCGCGATGGCGATGAATCCCTGCCCGCCCACGATGGAATCCTCGTACCATCCCACCTGCCCCAGCAGGAGGTAGCCCCCACCGAGGCCGGACGTGATGCCCGCGATGTAGATGGCCTGGCGGCGACGCGCGTTCACGTTGATCGACGACACATCGGCCGCCTGGGGGTTCTCCCCCACGGCCCGCACCTCGAGGCCCCAGCGCGTGCGGTGGACCAGCCACCAGGCGAGGGGGACAAGGGGATACAGGAGGTACAGCGGCCAGGGCTGGCCGAACAGGGCCGGCCCCAGCAGCGGGATCTCGACGAGTCCCGGCACCTCGAAGACGTGCGCCGCGGCGGTCTCGGGTTTGAGGGTGCTGTTGAGGAAGCTTGCCAAGCCGAGGACCAGGATGTTGAGCGTGAGCCCCACGACGAACTGGTTCGCTGTGAGGTTGTGACTGAAATGGGCCTGCACGGCTCCGACGACGAGCCCCGCACCGGCACCGACCAGCAGACCGACGGCGATGCTCCCGGTGGCGTCGTAGCCCATGGCGGCGGCGAAGGCGCCGCCGAGCATCGCCCCCTCCACTGAGATGTTGATGGTCCCGGCGCGTTCGGCGATCCACTCCCCCACCGCGACGAACCCGAGCGCGGTCGCAAGGCGCCAGCCGCTGCTGTAGGTGCTCTCACTCGAGAGCACGTCTCCGACGGCGGAGAAGAAGTCGACGATCACGGCTCAGACTCGATCCCGCGCCGCTGCCAGGGCGCGGCGCCGGTCGCGGACGAAGAGAATGGCCGGAGGCCCGAGCAGCGCCAGCACCAGAAGCGCCTGCACCACCTTGGTGATGTCGCGATCCACACCCGTGGCCGCCAGGAAACCCGACCCGGTGCGCAGGGCTGCGAAGACGAACGCCGCAGGGATCGCGACGATGGGATGGGAGCGGGCCACAAGGGCAACCAGCAGCCCCTCCCACCCGATGTTCACCGCGAATCCGGGCGTGAGCCGGTAGTTGCCGAAGTCACCTCCCACCAGCATGAACGCCCCCGCCAATCCGCAGAATGCCCCGGAGACCACGAGCGCCATGCCGCCGTAGCGCGACTCGCTCACACCGGCTCGGTGCGCCGTGCGGGGCCCTCGGCCGAGCATCTGCAGGCGGAAGCCCACGATCGTCCGGGACAGCACCAGCGCCACGACGACAGCCAGGGCGAGGGCCACGAAGGCGCTGACGGGGAACTCGTTGCCGAACCAACTGAGGCGCGGCAAGCGCGTCGAGGGATCCAGGCGCTCGCTGACGAGAAGGCGGTTGGCCTGATCAGGCGTCGGGTCCAGCAGCAGGTTGGAGTTCTTGAGCCCGTAGCCCACAAGCTGCGCGGCAACGAACACCAGCAAGAGGGTGGTCAGAACCTCCGGCATGCGACGCCGGTAGCGCAGAGCCGAGGCGATGCCCGCCCAGATCGCCCCGCCGACAACGCCGGCCAGCATGATCAGGATCAGCACGAACGGGCCCGAGACTCCGATGTGCGTGAACACGTACGTGGCGAGTGCCGCCCCCACGAACAACTGTCCCTCCTGGCCGATGTTCACCAGCCCCGCCTTGGCATTGACGGTGGTGCCGAGTGCGACGAGCAGCAGCGGGATGGCCTCACTGATGGTGCGGCCCCAACGAGCGTCGGCACGCACGCTCCCGTCCAGCATGGCCGAGAGCACTGTCGTCGGGGAACCGCCCGTAGCCCACAGCACCAGCGCCGCCACGAGCAGGGCCACAGCGATGCTCGTGAGGTAGACGGCAAGCACCGTGGCGCCCTCGCGGGTACGCGAGAAGCGTGCACTCTCGGCACCGGGCGCCAACGCTGCGGTGGTCACGAGGCTGCCGCCTCCTGCGCCCCGCTCATGAGCAGGCCCAGGCGCTCGACATCCATCCCGGCTCGATCCATCTCGCCGACGATGCGTCCCCGGAAGATCACAACGATCCGGTCGGCCAGGTCCAGCACCTCGGGCAGTTCGGTGGAGATCAGCAGCACGCCCACACCTTGACGGGCAGCCTCCCGCAGGCGTTCGGAGACGTACTCGATGGCGCCGACGTCGAGTCCTCGCGTGGGCTGGGCCGCGACGAGCACGGCAGGATCGCCGCTCAGCTCGCGCGCCAGGACGACGCGCTGCTGGTTCCCTCCCGAGAGCGACCACATCGGGGCATCGGCTCCGGAGGTCTGGATGCCGAACTGCTCGATGAGCCGTTCGGCAACTGCCTCGCGCCCGGCTCGATCGAGGAAGGCGCGGCCGAGTCGGGATCGCGGGGGCGAGACGAGCGTGAGATTCTCCGCCACGGTCATGTCCAGCACACACCCCGATTCGTGGCGGTCGGCGGGAATGACCGCCACACCCGCGGCGGCCATCGAACCAGGACGACCCGGTACCGGCTCGCTGTCGCGGACCCGTACGGTCCCGCTCTCGAGAGGGAGCAGGCTGGAGAGCAAGTCACTCAGCGGGGCCTGACCGTTGCCCTCCACGCCGGCCACACCCACGATCTCGCCGGGATACACCTCGAGGGACAACCCGTCCAGCAGCACCCGGCCGTCGCGGCCCTTGGCGGTGGCGGCGCTGATTGAGAGCACGGGCGATTCTTCCGCCGACTCGGCCGAGGGTTCGGACTCCGACCCCTCAGCCGCGGCTTCTCCGTCCAGTGCCTCGATATGGCCCAGCGCAGCACCCTCCGAGCGCAGCGACACGGGCCGGCCGACCATGGCTCGGGCGAGGCCCGGCGCGTCGGCATCGGTCGTGTCACGACGATCCACGACCGTCCCCGCCCGCATGATCGTGATCCGGTCGGTGGCCGTCAGCACCTCGTCCAGCTTGTGGCTGACGAGCGCCACCGCCTTGTTCTCCTGTTCCACGACGCGTCGCAGCACCGCGAAGAGCTGCTCAGACTCCCCGGGAGTGAGCACCGATGTGGGCTCGTCGAGGATCACGATCGCCGGATCCCGGCGCAGGCACTTGATGATCTCCACCCGCTGGCGAAGCCCTGCACTGAGGTCACTCACCCGCTCGTCGGGGTCGATGTCCAGGCCGTAGCGCTCGCTGATCTCACTCACGCGTTGCCGGGCTGAGGCCGCGTCGAGCCGGATGCGCTCGCCAAGGATCGCGTTCTCCCAGACGGTGAGCGGCTCGACGAGGCTGAAGTGCTGGTGAACCATGCCGATGCCATACTCCGCGGCCTCGGCGGGGTCGCTGATGCGGCACGGCTCACCGGAGACGCGAATCATGCCGGCGTCGGGCAGCACGAGGCCGATGAGAACCTTCATGAGCGTCGACTTGCCGGCGCCGTTCTCGCCGAGAATCCCGTGAATCTCACCCCGCTGCAGCGCCAGGTGCACGTCGTCACATGCGACCACCGCGCCGAAGCGCTTCGTGATGCCCTCCAGTTCGGCGGCGGGGGGCGCGGTCACCGAGCTAGGGGTGCGACGAGCTATCGGCGGCAGGCACAGCGGGAGCCACTGGGCAGTGGATTCCGGCCGCCGCCGGAGTGACGGGCAGTGGGATCTGCGGCATTGCTCGGCAGTCTCCTGGGAGCAGCGGATGCACGCGGTAGGCCCGCCTCCCGAGTTGCATCTCCGGCGGCGGGCCTACCCTTCGTCCGATCGACTGGTGTGGCCTCTAGAAGGAGTACGCCTGGCCCTTGATGGCGCCGAACTCCGCCGCGTAGGTGCCCGCTGCGATCCGCTCCAGCTCGGCGTCGAACTCTGCCTGCTGCTCGGCGGTGGGATTGCACAGCTTCGCCCCCACGAACGGGAACGCCCCCACACTGAAGAGGAACGTCTCACCCTCGCCGAACTCACCGTCGGCGATCAGCTCCAGCAGCGTCTCGATGTAGTCGCCGGCGTCGAACTGCACGGCGATGTCATAGTCCAGGTCGGTGCGCTCGCAGGCATCCGAGGCCCCGGCCGACATCGTGATGATGTCGTTCTCGTTCGCCAGCGCCACCAGCGGCTCGTGCGCCCCGCCGAGGTACGGATTCACGGCGTCGGCGCCTTGCGCCAGGGCGTTGTTGAAGGCCTCCGTGGCGCCGGAGATGTTGTCGAAGTCGAACGGGAAATTGCCCGTCGGCACATACGTCATCGTGAAGCTGGAATCCACCGCCTGGAGGCCCATCTCGAAGGCCAGGTACGCCTCCTTCTCGAAGCCCAGATCACAGCAGCCGATGAAGTGGACGCTGTCACCACCGCTGTCGCGGAGCAGCATCCCCGTGGCGTAGCCGGCGCTGTAGCTGATCTGCGAACTGTCGTCCTGCGACTGGGCCAACCCCGGCTGGGTCGGATACCCCGCGCCGCAGTTGCAGTACCAGAAGATCTCCGGGAACTCCGCGGTCAGTTCGGCCAGCGGCTCGGCGATCTCTCCTGCACCGATCGCTATCACGTCCACGCCCTGCTCGGCCAGGTTGCGCAACTCGGTGGCGGAGTCGGCCGGCTCGATGTTGTCGACGATGATGGGGGTAGAGAATCCGTTCGTGGCGGAGAACTCCTCCACCGTCTCAACGAGGGCCTGGTAGTAGGCGCCGTCGTCGCGCGGCCCAGCGGTTGCCACGCCGAAGACCACGTCACCGTCGCCGGTCATGTCGAGTGCCGCGATCATCGCATCCCGCATGAGCATCTCGGTCTGTGCCTGCGCTTCGGCGGCTTCCGCCTGAGCGGCGGCGGCCTCTTCCTGAGCTGCCGCCGCTTCCTTCTGAGCTGCCTCCGCCTCGGCCTGTGCCGCGGCGGCCTCAGTGCGGGCCTCTTCCGCCTCGGCCTGGGCTGCGGCTGCCTGCTCCCGTGCCGCGTCGGCTTCGGCCTGGGCTGCGGCGGCGTCGGCAGAAGCGGCATCAGCCGCTGCCTGGGCAGCGGCAAGAGCCGCCTCGGCCGCCTCGA
>JAGWAK010000077.1:12164-16879 GCA_021296435.1 Acidimicrobiia bacterium | reverse complement strand
TGGGCGCTGCGGGCGGCGTCGGGCAGGTTGCGCACCGGGCCCAGCAAGGCGGACGCCCGGATGCGCTCGCCGGCGATGGCCATCACCTGCTGCGCCACCAGCGTGCCCATGGAGTGCGAGACCAGGGCGACTTCCGCCAACTCCAGATCATCCATGAGGGCGACAACGTCGTCGGCCCAGTTCTCGATCGAGATGGGGCCGACCATGGGGCTCATGCCGTGCCCGTTGAGGTCGAAGGTCACGAAGCGGTGGGCGCCCCCCAGGGCGGCGATCTGCGGCCCGTAGATATTGCACGTGCCGCCGAGGCCGTGAATGCCCACGAGAGTTGACGATCCCTCGCCGGTCTCCTCGACCCAGACGTGCTTGTTTCCGAGGGCGCGAAAGCCTGTGGCCATGGTTCAACCGATCCTGTTCGTGAGTGTTCCGATGGGTTCGATGGTTGCCGCCACCTCGTCGCCGGGCTTCAGGAAGCGCGGAGGGTCGAACCCGATGCCCACGCCGGCGGGGGTTCCCGTGGCGATCACATCGCCGGGTACCAGGGTCATGCCGGCGGACAGATCGCGGATGAGCGTCGGGACGTCGAAGATCAAGTCGGCGACCGAGGCCTTCTGGCGAAGTTCGCCGTTGACGCGGCACTCCACGACGGCATTGGCGAGATCGATCTCCTCGGCTGTGACGACCGCCGGCCCCATGGGGCAGAACGTGTCCATCCCCTTGCCCAGCAGCCACTGGCGGTGATGCCGCTGGCGATCCCTTGCCGTCACGTCGTTGCCGATCGTGTAGCCGAAGACGTGGTCGAGGGCATCGGCGAGGGCGATGTCCCGACCACCGCGGCCGATGACGACCGCCAACTCGGCCTCGTAGTCCAGCATCGACGTGAGATGCGGGTGCGGATCGATGAGGTCGCCCGGGCCGATGACCGACGTGAAGGGCTTCGAGAAGACGATCGGCGCGGTGGGAATGAGGTCTTGTGCGGCGGTACCGGAGGAGTCGAACCCGCTCGTGGTGAACTCCAGTGCGTGCTCCCGGTAGTTCTTGCCGATGCAGAAAATGTTCCGCGGGAACGAGCCGATGGGGGCCAGCAGGTGAGCGTCGATGAGCGCGACCGGCTCACCGAAGGTCAGGCTGGCAGGATCGAGTTCGCCCCGGACGATCGGGTGCAGGTCGGTCACGGGTTGACCGGCGGAGCGCACGGGCCACAACTCGCCGTTCCGGCGGGCCGCCACGACGGGGCCGGCTTCACCGAGGATCCGGCACCAGGCGGTCATCGGCCCCTCGGCTCCCGCGAGCCGGAACTGCCGGGCATCCGAGCCGGTGCCGCGGCACTGGCCGTTCCGCCCGCGACCGTCATCTCCGACGTCCGCGGACATCCTCCAACCAATGTGCAACCAATTGCGCCCACTGGTCGCGGATGATAGCAGCGAAAGCCCGCTCAACTCCAATGCATACCCGCCTATGCGCTCGTCTACGCTCGACCTGCAAGAATTGGTTACTATTGGTCGCGTGGCCTGGCTCTACAGGTGTTCTGCCGGCGAGGACTGGCTCAGCGTTGCGGCAGGGGTGGAGGTCGTCGATGGGTAGCAGCACGCGCAGCCGGATCGAGGCCCTGCTGCTCGAAGAGGGTGTGCAGCCCGGTGATCGCCTGCCCGCGGAACGGAGCCTGGCAGAGCGGCTCGAGCAGTCACGCGCGGCGGTGCGCAAGGTGCTCGACGAGTTCGAGGCCGAGGGGCGTGTGGAGCGGCACGTGGGACGGGGGACGTTCCTGATCCAGGCGGCCAGCGACCTCAGCGCCAGCATGAGCCCCCGTGACGTGATGGCGGTCCGCCGACTGCTCGAGCCGGCGGTGGCCCGGCGAATCGTGGCGGAGGCCACGCCGGCGGACGTCGCCGAGATCGGGCGATGCATGCAGCGCTGCGAGAACGCCGAGAGCTACCGCGACTTCGAGTACTGGGACGGTGCCGCCCACCGGGCCATGATCGAAGCGGCGCACAGCCCACTCCTCAGCCGCATGTACCTGCTGGTGGATCAGGCCCGGTCAGGATCGCTGTGGGGGGAGCTGAAGCAGCGGTCAGCCAGCCCGGAGACCGTCGAGAGCTACATGGAGGATCACCGCAGCATCCTGGAGGCCATCGTCAACCGAGACCCCGACCGGGCCGAGCGCGCCATGCTTGCCCACGTGGAAAACGTCACAAGGCGCCTGTTCGGTTAGCGCCACTCGCCAGCCTCTGCGGGCCGGCTAGCGGCGGATTCGGATCAGCCGGCCAGCGGACCGCGCCAGATGGCGCGAGGGAGCCGCTTCTCCTTGTCGACGAATGGCAGAGTGTCCACTGTGGCCTCGTGTGACTTTCCGGCGCGGTCGTGCAACAGGACCGTCTTGCCGAGCCAGTCGTCGCCGGGCAACGGCCGATCGAATCGCACATAGCCGACTCCGACGTCCAGCGTGGGTGACCACGTTCCATTCGTCATGTGCCCGACCGGGCCGTTGACGGCGTGCACCTCCATACCGGCTTCCGGGGTGGCGGTGGCGCAGACCAGGCCGAACAGCAGTTGGCTGCGATCGGCGGTCTCGAGCGCGGCGCGGCCGATGAAGTCCCCCTTGTCGAGTCTCACGAATTGTCCGAGACCGGCGCCGAACGGCGTCAGGTCCGCCTCGATGTCGGTGCCGTTGTCGAGAATCCCGGACTCGATGCGCCGGATGCCCATCGATGACGCCGAACTGAACTCCATCCCGAACCGCTCGCCGCTGGCGAGGAGTTCGTCCCAAAGGGCACCGTGGTCGGTCGGCTCGGGGCCGCTGTTGCAGTAGATCTCGATCCCCATCTCCCCCGTCCAGCCGGTGCGGGAGACCCACAGCGTCTGGCCGCAGACCTCGAAGAACCCGGCGTGGAAGTACTTGACCGCCGATCGCGGCGTCCAGTACGTCCAGCGACTTGGGTCCCTGGATCTGCAGGACCCGCGAGTTGGGGTCGGAGACCTCCACGTCCAGCCCGAGGGCGTTCGCCTTCAGCCAGCTCTCGAATTCGCCGTTCGCCTTGACGTACCAGTAGCGGTCCTCTGCCAGGCGCATGACCACGCCATCCATCAGCACGGTGCCGTCCGAGTTGCAGGCGATGCCGTAGCGGGCCCGGCCCAGCGGGAGCGTCTCGACCCGGCACGCCAGGACGCGCTCGAGCAGCCAGCAGGCATCGGGTCCGCGGATCTCCAGCGGCTTCTCCGGCACGTCGTACAGCAATACCCCGCGGCGCAGCTTCCAGTAGTTCGAGATCGGGTCCTCGCCGGCGGTCATCTTGGCGGGATACAGACGGTCGCAATACAGGCAGAAGATCGTCTGATCGGTGACGTACCGCTCGGCGAAGGGTGACTGGTCGATCCGGAACGAACTCAGCCGCACGGTATCGAACGACTCGATATAAAAGTGCTTGTCCCGCGTCACGAACGCCTCGAATCCCAGGTGAGCAGCGGGCTCAGGGTAGCGGGCCACTCCCCGGGACGAGCCACGGAACCGGCATCATCGCCGCTATGGCCGAAACCCGGTCGGGGCGAGTGGCTGCGTGCTCAGGACCTGGGCTACGGCGGACACGATCAGGTCGTGCTCGATCTCGTGGATCCTTCGGCGCAGCACGTCGCAGGTATCGGAGGCGTGGATGGGCACCTCCGCGGCTGCGATGAGTGGACCGTTGTCGACACCCTCGTCCGGCACAAAGTGAACCATGACGCCCGTTCGGCTGATTCGCCCGGCTTCGAAGGCCTCCCAGGCGTCGGCGATGGCGTCGGAGCCGGGAAACTCGCCGGGCAGAGCGGGGTGCAGGTTGATGACCCGGTTCGGGAACCGTTCCAGGAACGCCGAGGACAGCAGATGCATCCAGCCCGCCAGCACCACGAGATCCGGCTCGGTGCTCGCCACCAACTCCGCCAGGTCGGCGTCGTAGTGGCGTCGGTCCAGCGTGGCGTCCCAATCCCAGTCTCCCGACACCGTCGCAGGTGGAGGTTCGCGTCCGGTGGTGTGTCGAGCCTGCCTGCGATAGGGCGCCAGCGGCCGGTAGTGGACCGGAACGCCGGCTCGCTCGGCCCGGAGTCGAGCCCCGGCGCCCCGGCGATTGATGATCACGGCCGTCACAGCCGCGTCCAAGCGCCCTTCGGCGATGGCGTCGAGGATGGCGCCCAGGTTCGTGCCGGCACCGGAGGCCATCACCACCAGCCGGCCCGTCACCGCCAGGCCCCCTCCAGCACCACCCGGTCCGAGTCAGTGCCGGCGCTATCGCCGATGTCGATGACCGCCCCGATCACGCGGTGGCCCATCTGTACCAGAGCGCCCGAATCCACCTCCCCGACGACCGCCACCAGGCCGATCCCCATGTTCCAGACCCGGAACGCCTCGGAGTCGGCCAGCCCGCCCCAGTCCACCAGGGTGGCGAACAATTCGGGCACACCCCAGGTGCTGAGATCCAGCCGGGCGCCCAGATGGGAGGGCAGCACCCGCGGCAGGTTGTCGAAGATTCCGCCGCCGGTGATATGGGCCAGGGCCTTCGGCTCGACGCCGGCCTCGGAGAACGCCGCGATGGTGGGCAGGTAGGTGCGGTGGGGCTCCAGAAGGGCATCGACCAGGCCGGCATCGTCGGCGACGCCGGGCCGTTCGTCCAGCAGGCGCCGGATGAGCGAGTAGCCGTTGGTGTGCGGCCCCGAACTGGCGATCCCCACCAGGACGTCGCCGGCCT
>JAGWAK010000077.1:11526-12009 GCA_021296435.1 Acidimicrobiia bacterium | reverse complement strand
CCACCGCCTCGGGCACGAGCCGAGCCATGGCGATGTAGTCCAGGAAGAACAAGGGTCTGGCGCCGTGCACGGCGATGTCACCGATGCAGTGGTTGACGAGGTCGACGCCGATCCCTCGCCAGCGCCCGTGGCGGCCGGCCAGTTCGGCCTTCGTGCCCACACCGTCGGTGGAGGCCACCAGAACATGCTCCGCATCGAGTCCCGCCAGCGAGTACAGCCCGCCGAATCCGCCCGGTGCCGAGAGCACGTTCGGGGTGCGAGTCGAGGCCACGGCTGCCGACAGCAGCGCCACCGCCCGGTTGCCGGCCTCGATGTCCACACCGGCGGCTCGGTATGTCGCCGCAGCCGGCGCCGCCGGGATCCGCGCGGCGCGCTCCGCCGAGGTGGGACTCAAGGGTGGGCTCCGGCTCGCGCCGGCCCGATATCGGCCCGATGCTGGGCGCCCGCGAAGTCGATGGCGGCAACCCCGCGGTAGGCCAGGTC
>JAGWAK010000077.1:2457-11469 GCA_021296435.1 Acidimicrobiia bacterium | reverse complement strand
GACCGCTGTGCCCGCCTGGAAGACCACGCAGCCCTCCTGCTCGGCGGCGTCGAGACCGAAGATCGGGACAGGATCGCCGCTCGCTCCCGGGTAGCCGGCTGAGGCCATCACGATCGCCACTGACGCCGCCTTCGACCAGTCGATGGTGACGTCAACCAGCGACCCCGTTGCGCACGCAACCATGATCTCGAACAGATCGCTGCGCAGCAGCCTGATCACCGCCTGCGCCTCGGGATCTCCGAAACGGCAGTTGAATTCGATCACCTTGGGCCCGTCGTTGGTGATCATCAGCCCGGCGTAGAGCAGTCCGCGGTACGGCGTTCCCGCGTCCCCCAGCGCGGCCAGGGTCGGACCGATGATCCCCTCGCCGATCTGCTCGAGCAACCGATCGTCGACGGCGGGGGACGGCGAGTAGGCCCCCATCCCCCCGGTATTCGGCCCTTCGTCGCCCGCCAGGAGCCGCTTGTGGTCCTGGGCGGGAGGCAGCAGGGCGAACCGCTCCCCGTCGCAGAAGGCAAGCACCGACACCTCGCGGCCCCAGAGGCGCTCCTCGAGCAGAATCTGCTCTCCTGCGGATCCGAAGCGTCGCTCCACCAGCATGGCCCTGACGGCGGCGGCCGCCTCGTCTCTGGTCTCGGGCACGATGACGCCCTTGCCGGCCGCCAGTCCCGAGGCCTTGACCACCGGCACGTCAGGCCGCGAGCCGAGATTCGCCAGAGCGGCATCGGCATCAGCGAAGACCTCGGCGGCGGCGGTCGGTATCCGGTTGCGGATCAGGAACTGCTTGCAGTACGTCTTCGAGGCCTCCAGCCGGGCACACGAGGTGCTGGGTCCGAAGGCGGCAATCCCGACCGCTGCGAGCGCGTCCACAACGCCGGCAGCCAGCGGCCCCTCCGGGCCGATCACTGCAAGATCGACCGACTCGCGGCGGCTCAGCGCCACCAGCCCGTCGATGTCGCCGGCCGAGATGGCCACGTTCTCGGTCCGGTCGCAGCCGGCGGTCCCGGGATTGCCGGGAGCCACCAGCAGCCGATCCACGTGCGGCGAGCGGCTCAGCGCCCAGGCCAGTGCGTGCTCGCGGCCGCCGCCGCCCACAACCAGGACGCAGCTCACGACCGATCCCGGTCCGCTCCAGGGGCCGGACTCACAGCAGCCGGGCCCGCCACCTGCGCCACGCCGCCATCCGCCGCACGTCAGTCGCCCCAGACCGAGGCGAACTGGTCCTTGGCGCCGAGTTCCAACTGCACGAACATCTCGGGCTCGAACGGGTAGACGCCGGTGAAGCATGCGTTGCAGTAACCGTCGACAGCCCCCAGCGCCTCCATCATGCCCTCGAGCGACAGGAACGCCAGCGAGTCGGCGCCGATGTGGTCGCAGATCTCGGGAATCGACCGCTCGGATGCGATCAGCTCCTGCTTGACGGCCATGTCGACTCCCATGTGGCAGGGGTCGGTGATCGGCGGGCAGGCCACCCGCACGTGGACCTCGAGCGCCCCTGCGTCCCGCAGCATCCGCACAAGGGGACCCGATGTGGTTCCCCGCACGATCGAATCGTCGACGAGCACCACCCGCTTGCCCGCCACGTTGTCGCCCAGCGGGTTGAACTTCATGGCCACGCCCGCCTCGCGCTGCTCCTGGGTGGGTTCGATGAACGTGCGCCCCACGTAGCGGTTCTTGATGAGTCCGTCGGTGTAGGGCAGCCCCGACTGCCGGGCGTATCCCACCGCCTGCGGCGTCCCCGAGTCGGGCACCGGCGCCACCAGGTCGGCATCGGCGGGAGCCTCGGTGGCGAGTCTGGCGCCGAGGCGCTGCCGCACGGCGTGGACCAGCGAGCCGCCGTGGTGCGTGTCGGGCCGCGAGAAGTAGATCTGCTCGAAGGTGCAGAATGCCGGCCCCTGGGGATGCGCCCCCTGTTCGAGCTTCCTGCCGCCGGCGTCGATCCGCACGATCTGCCCCGGCGCCACCTCACCGGCGAAGGCGGCCCCGACGACCGACAGGGCGCAACTCTCCGAGGCCAGCACCCAGCCGTCGTCGAGCCTGCCCATCACCAGCGGGCGGAACCCGCGCGGGTCCCGCACCCCGTAGACGGCATCACGAGTCAGGATGGTCAGGGAGTAGGCGCCCTCGAGTTGCGCCATCAGCGCCCGGATCCGGCTGAGCCAGTCACCAGTGGCGACGACCAGCAACTGCACGATCAACTCGGTGTCCGAGGAGGTCTGTAACCCCACACCGCTCTCCAGCAGGTCCCGCCGGAGCTGCGGCGCGTTCACCAGGTTGCCGTTGTGGGCCACCGCCAGCGGCCCGTCGATGGTCTCGATCACCTGTGGCTGGATGTTGCGCAGCGCCGAGGCGCCGGTGGTGCTGTAGCGGTTGTGGCCGATGGCGGCCTCGCCCCTGAGCGTCGAGAGGTTGTCCTCGTTGAAGACCGATCCGACCAGGCCCGGGCCGCGGTGCAGATGCACCGCCCCCCGGTCGCAGCTGGCGATCCCGCTTGCCTCCTGGCCGCGGTGCTGCAGTGTGTGCAGGCCGAAGAAGGCGATCCGGGCGGCGTGGCGACCGGGCGCGTACACCCCGACCACGCCGCACTCCTCCCGGATCCGGTCGCCGGCGGAGCCGATCACGGAGCCAGCCGTTCCCGGGCCGCCAGAACCCGCTTCAACGCCAGTTCCGGCGTGGCGTCGACGCACGTGAGGTGCCCCATCTTGCGACCCGGTCGGGGGTCCCGCTTGCCGTAGAGATGCAGCCGGATCCCGGGGTCGGACAGGGCTTCGCCCCACGCCGGTTCGCCGCCGGCCCAGAGGTCGCCCAGCAACTGCGTCATGGCCGCCGGCCGGCAGCTGCCATCTCCCAGCGGCAGTCCGCAGACGGCCCGGAGTTGCTGCTCGAACTGGCTGACGGCTGCCGCCTCGATCGTGCAGTGGCCGCTGTTGTGCGGGCGCGGCGCCACCTCGTTGACGAGAAGTTCAGAGCCGACCACGAACATCTCGGTGCACAGCACGCCGACCACGTCGAGGTGGCGGGCCAGCCGGGCGGCGATTTGGCGTGCCGCGGCGGTCACCTCCTCGGGCAGCCGTGCCGGCACTGTGGTGGTGTCCAGGATCCCGTCGACGTGCACGTTCTCCATCACCCCGTGATCGGCGACCGCGCCGTTCGCGGACCGGGCCACCACGACCGACACCTCGCGATCGAACGGCACCTCCCGTTCCACGATCAGCCGGACAGAACCGAGGCGCCGGAACACCTCGGCCGCTGTGGCGGTCCGCTCCGGCTCCGACCCGTCGGCGGCCAGACGGACCTGGCCCTTGCCGTCGTAGCCGCTGCGGGCCGTCTTGACGATCAGCGGCCCGTCGAGGTGGGCGATGGCGGTGGCCAATTCCGCCGGGCCGGCCGCTTCCCGGTACGGCGCCACCGCCACCCCGGCGGCCTGGAGGGCTCGCTTCTCGGCAGCGCGGTCGGCCGCCGCGGCCAGCACCTGGTGCCGGGGCCGGACCGGCACCCCGGCGGTGGCTGCGACGCCGGCCAGGTGAAGATCCACATCCTCCAGCTCCCAGGTGATGACGTCGGCGCAGGCCACGAGACGCTGCACGGCTGCGGTGTCGTCGAAGGCGGCGGGAATCTCGATGTCGGCGACCGCGCCGGCGGGAGTCCGCTCGTCCCCGCCGGTGAGCACGGCGACCCGGTATCCGTGGCGCTGCGCCACCTGCGCCAGCATCCGGCCCAGTTGCCCGCCGCCCACGATGCCGATCACCGCCGGCGGCACGAGCACGCTCATGAGATCCCTCCGCCCGTCATCTCCGGCGCCCCTCTACCGCTCGAGTTGGGTGGCACGGACCTGAGCGGCACGGGTGGCCCGGTAGGCGGTCAGCCGATCGGCCAGATCCGGATCGTGGCGGGCCAGCATGGCCACCGCCAGGAGCCCGGCGTTGGCCGCGCCGGCTTCGCCGATGGCCATGGTGGCCACCGGCACACCCGCGGGCATCTGCACGATCGAGAGCAGCGAGTCCATGCCGTTGAGTGCCCGGCTGGCGACCGGCACACCGATCACGGGCACGATCGTCTGCGCGGCCAGCATCCCCGGCAGGTGGGCGGCCCCTCCAGCACCGGCGACGATCACCTGCAAACCCCGGTCTTCGGCAAGCCTGGCGTATTCGGTGAGCAGGTCAGGGGTGCGGTGAGCGGACACGACGCGGCACTCGTGGGCGACGTCGAAGTCGCCGAGCACCTCCGAGCAGCGGCGCATCGTGGCCCAGTCCGAGTCGCTGCCCATGACCACCCCCACCAGCGCCGAGCCGGTCCCTCGCCCGGCGCCTGCCAGCGCGCCGGGTCGAGCTCTCGATCGGACACCTTCCGGCGGGTCAGGCTCCGAGCCCGGATCGCTGCCTGCAGCCATCGACGCGGGCATCATCGCGCACCGTTGCCGGCCCGGCGCGCATGGAGCGATATCGCCACGGCGGCCGCGATCCGAGACTCGGCCGGGTAGGGGGCGGGTTGGAGCCGTGCCCCCGTCAGCGCCTCGAACACCTGCCGGTAGGCGGCCGCTGTCTCTGCTGCCAGCGTGTTGCCGAGCGGCTCGGGCGGACCCTCGCCGCGGTACCCCGCGGCGGCATAGGCGAGGCGCACGATCTCCTTGTCCAGGTTCTCGGGTTCGAGCCCGGCCTGACGGCGCGACTCGACAGTGGCGAGCCGCCAGAAGCGCGACGAGTCCGGCGTGTGCACCTCGTCGATCAACATCAGCCGATCGTCGGGGCCGATCCCGAACTCGTACTTGGTGTCGACGAGGACCAAACCGGCAGCCTGCGCCATCCGCTGGCCCCTCTCGAACAACGCCAGCGCGACGGTTCGGACCTCGTCCCAACGCGCGGCGTCCACCCAGCCATCCGAGACCACCTCGGCCTCGCTCAGCGGCTGGTCATGGCCACTGTGGGCCTTGGTGGTCGGGGTGATGACAGGGCACGGCAGCGGATCGTTCTTGACCATCCCGTCGACGAAGTCGATCCCGTCGATGCGGCGCCGGCCGGACTCGTACCGGGTCCAGAGGGACGTGGAGGTGGTGCCGGTGAGCCGGCTCCGCACCACCACTTCGACGGGCAGCGGCACACACATCTTCACGATCGAGACGTTGGGGTCGACGGTGGCCACGATGTGCGGCGGCACGATGTCGGCGAGCCGCTCGAACCACCAGGCGGAGAGTTGGTTGAGGATCTGGCCACGGTGTGGCACCAGTCCCAGCACCTGGTCGAAGGCCGACAGCCGGTCGGTTGCCACGAGTGCCAGGTGGTCGCCCAGGTCGATCACATCGCGCACCTTGCCCCGCCGCATCGGTCCCAGCCCGGCGGCCATGTCGGCGGGAAGGCCCGCGAAGGCGTGCGTGTTCGGGGCGGCGACGGTCATCGGGCAGCGTCCACGAATGCCTCGAAGAGGGCCGAGCCTCGCTCCCCCGGGGGACCCGAGGGCCTCTGCCAGTCCGCTATGTGGTCCTCGGGGTGGGGCATCAGACCGACCACGGCGCCGGTCGGGTCGCACATCCCGGCGATGTCGTCGACCGATCCGTTGGGGTTGGCGGGATAGACCCCTGCCGCGTTGGATGCCGCACCGCCTTGCGTCCCCGAAGCCAGGTAGCGGAAGGCCACGCACCCCGCCTTGGTCAGTTCGGTCGCCGCCTGGGAGCCGGCCACGGCGAATCTCCCCTCACCGTGAGCCACCGGGCAACGGATCCGCGAACCCCCCAGGGGCGCCAGCCAACTCGATTTGCAGTCCGGCTCGATCCGGAGGGTGACCCAGCGGCATTCGAAACGGCCACCGGCGTTGGCGGCGAGCGTGAAAGAGCGGGGTCCGAGCAGTCCCGACTTCACGAGGGTCTGGAAGCCGTTGCAGATGCCGAGGATCGGCTTCCCCGCTCGTGCCGCCTGGCGCAATTCGGCGCCGAACCAGGCCCGAAGCTCCAAGGCCAAGCGCCCACCGGCACCCAGAGCGTCGCCGTAGGAGAACCCGCCCGGCAGCAGCACGGCCCCGTAGTCGGACAATCCTGCCGGCTGCTTCCTCAGCTCGTTCACGGCGACGATCTGAGGGTCGCCGCCGGCGGCGGTCACCGCCAGGGCCGCCTCCGCGTCGCGGTTGGTGCCCGGAGCGTGGGGGATCAGGACCGGGGGACGGCTCATGGCGGCAGCGAGCGGCACCCGAAGGCGCGCCTGGCGTCCTCGACCGTCACCCTCACGTGACCCGAGGTGCCGATCGGGGCGGCAGACCTTCGGTCTGCGCCGGCAGCGACACGGATCTCGATCTCGCGGGTCCCGGTCACCGTGCCGATGCGCCGGCCGAATGCACCCAGCCTCGCCGCCACCGCGTCCCGCGACGTGGCGGGGGTTTCCAGTACGAGTTGCCCCGGCGCCTCGTTGGCCAGGGCCGCAATCATCCCGAGTGGACTTCGGGCTCCGGGGTCGGCGGCGTCATCGGGGATGGTCGCCCGAAGACCGAGTTGGCCGCCGATGGCCATCTCCGCGAGCGAGACCGCGATCCCACCGTCGCTCACGTCGTGGGCCGCACTCACGTGTCCGGCCGCGATCAGGTCGTGCACGGCCCGGTAGCGGGGCAGCGGATCCCCCACCGGCGGTGGGACCCGAGCGTCGCCGAGGCTCAGCACTTCAGCCGCCAGGGACCCGCCCAGGTGGTCTGAACCTCGTCCCACCAGCCACAGGTCGCTTCCGCAGGTGGTCAGGGCGCTCGTCGCCACCCGATGCAGGTCCGGCACGATCCCGACGGCGGAGATCAGCAGCGTGCCGAGCACCGCCCGGCCGTCGAACTCGTTGTAGAGGCTGTCCTTGCCGGAGACGAACGGGGCGCGGTAGCGGCGGACCCCTTCGACGCAGCCCTCCACGGCCCGCACCAGCGATCCGAGCCGGTCGGGTTTCGTCGGGTCGCCCCAGCTGAAGTTGTCCAGCAGGGCGACCTGGGAAGGGTCCGCCCCGACGGCGATGAGGTTGCGGAACGCCTCGTCGATGGCGTGCAGCGCGGGTGAGGCGCGGGTTGAGGCCGACGGCCAGGGCCACCGCCCTGTCGTGGTGCCAGGTGCCCAGAGGCTTGAGCACGGCGGCGTCGGTCGGACCGTCGGCGGCGGGTCCCGCGAATGGCCGCACCACGGTCCCGCCCCTGACCTCGTGGTCGTAGCTGCTGACGATCGACTCCCGGGAGGCCACGTTGGGATGGGCTAGCAGGTCCAGGAGCAGCTTCTCGTTGTCGATCGCGGGCGGCGAGCCGGTCGTGGCCGCCGCGATGGCCGGATCTCGGTGCTCCGCCACAAGGGTCCGCCCCGGCAGACCGTGGTGCAGGAATTCCATGGGAAGGTCGATCACGTCGCAGGCGCCATGGCGCACCACCAGCCGCCCGGTGGAGGTGAACGAGCCGATGTCGCTCAACTCCACCTCCCAGCCCGTGCAGAGATCCTGCAGCGGCGCAACCTTCTCGGTGGGCACGGCCAGCACCATGCGCTCCTGGGCCTCCGATAGCCAGATCTCCCAGGGCGCCAGCCCCGGGTACTTCAGCGGCACCGTCGCCAGATCAACCTCGGCCCCCAGCTCGGCGCCCATCTCCCCCACCGCCGAGGACAGCCCGCCGGCTCCGCAGTCGGTTATGGCGTTGTACAGACCACTTTCTCGGGCCCGCTCGATCACCTCGATGCAGCCCTTCTGGACGATCGGATCGCCGATCTGCACCGCCGAGCCGGCCCGGTCCATAACCGAGGCGTCCAGCCCGGCCGAGGAGAAGGTGGCGCCGCCGATGCCGTCGCGGCCGGTCCGACCGCCGATGACGACGATCCGGTCACCGGCCCGGGGGGCGGTGGGATGCGAATCCTTGGGCAGCAGTCCCAACGCCCCGCAGAACACCAGCGGATTCCCCACGTAGCCGGGGTCGTACAGCACGGCGCCGTTGACCGTGGGAAGACCCAGCTTGTTGCCGTAGTCGCCGATGCCGGCCACGACCCCGTCCCGGATGCGGCGGGGATGCAGCACGCCGGCGGGGAGGTCGGCTTCGGCGAGGTCTTCGGGGCCGAAGCACAGCACGTCGGTGCAGGCAATGGGCCGGGCCGAGACCCCCATGACGTCGCGTACCACACCGCCGACACCGGTGTTGGCTCCGCCGAAGGGTTCCAGAGCTGACGGGTGGTTGTGCGTCTCGACCTTGACAGCGAGATCCAATTCGTCGTCGAAGGCGACGATGCCGGCATTGTCGACGAAGACCGACCGCAGCCAGCCTGCGTCGAGTTCGGCGGTCGCCCGCCGCAGGGCGTTGAGCAGGCCGTCATGGCGCGAGACCTCGAGGTGGCCGTCGGCACGGGTATGGGTGAGGTGGATCTCGGCCTTGAAGGTCTTGTGGACGCAGTGCTCCGACCAGGCCTGCGCCAGAGTCTCGAGCTCGGCATCGGTGGGGTCACGCCCGCATGACGCGTAGTGGTCCCGGATTGCTCGCATCTCGGTGACGTCCAGCGACAGCATCCGCTGCCGGCTCAACCCGGCCAGTTGCCCGTCATCCAGGCCGATCAGCCGCACCGGTGACGCCACCGGTGCAACCTCCCAGGTGGGCGAGAACGACGGCGCCAGCTCCCCGCTGCCGCTGCACTCGGTAGTCGGGTTGGCCAGCAGTCGCTGGGTCAGCACAGCAACGTCGTCATCATCAAGATCGCCGCTCAATTCATGGCGGCGAGCGGTGGCTGCTCGCAGCGGCGGGAGCCCCAGCACCGCGGCCGCCCGCTCCAACTCCCGCGCCGCACCGTCGGTCACGCCTGCGATGGGCGCCACCTCCACGACCCGCCCCGCCGCGGCCGGCTCGCCGATGGCGACCTCGTCGGTGACGGGATCCACCAGAACCTCCGCGCAGAGCCGAGCCACGTCGGCGGAGCTGAGCTGCCCCTCGAGGTGGTACACCGTCCAGCGCCGGCAGCCGGTGAGACCCGTCACCCCCAACTGGGCCGCCGCGTCCAGGATGCGCCGCTCGGTGGGGTCGTCGGCGCTACGTACC
>JAGWAK010000077.1:0-2440 GCA_021296435.1 Acidimicrobiia bacterium | reverse complement strand
TCAGGCGCCGGCCGGTCCGACCAGCGTCGGCCCTCGACTGCGACGCCCCTCACGTCATGACTCACCCGGCCATCCCCCGTCCGGCCCTGCGCCGAGACTGCTCCGCCAACCCGCCCTCGACGGCAGCTCCGGCCACCGCCGTAGCTTCCCCCGCGAGCAAGCCCCGGTGGTGGATCCCAAGCGGACCCGTTGACGGCGGGTCCGGCTAGGCCAGTGCGGCGATCTCGGCCCGCTGGGCGGGGCTCATCGTCCAGTTGACGGCGGCCACGTTGTCGGCAACCTGGGAGGGTTTGGTGGCACCGGCGATGACCGAGGCGACGGCGGGGTTGGACACCAGCCACCCCATGGCCAGTTCCAGGATGCTGCGGCCCCGCTCGGTGGCGTAAACCGTGAGCCGGTCCACCGCGGCCAGGTTCTCCTGGCGCAGGAAGCGGTCCCAGGTGCCGCCCTTCATCGTGGTCAAGCGGGCGCCGTCGGGGCGAGCCGCCTCGGAGTACTTGCCGGTCAGCAGCCCGGACTCGAGCGGGAAGAAGGGCACCACGGCCATGCCGGCGCGACTGCAGGCGTCAAGTACTCCGGCGTCCTCGACATCGCGGGTCAGCACCGAATAGTGGTTCTGAACGCTGGCGTAGTTGCCCACACGCACCTCGGCCGCCGCATCGACGCTGGCGTCAACCAGGTCGGCGGTGAAGTTGGAGCAGCCGATCTCGAGGACCTTGCCCTCCTCCACCAACTCCGCCAAGGCGCCCAGCGTCTCAGCCTGCGGGGTGTGGGGATCAGGCGTGTGGATCATGTAGTGGTCGATGCGGTCGGTGCCCAACCGCCGCAGGCTGCGGTCCACGCACCGGCGGACCCAGGCGGGGTCGCCACCCTGTTGACCCTCGGGCAAGAACTTGGCGTGGCCGAACTTACTGGCGATGACCGCCCGGTCGCGGCGCCCGTCCAGCGCCGCGCCAAGGAACTCCTCCGACTTGCCCCCGCCATAGATGTCAGCGGTGTCGAAGTAGTTGATCCCGGCATCGAGAGCCGCTTCCACCACCGCGCGCGAGGCCTCGGCGTCGATCGTCATGCCGAAGTTGTTGCACCCCAGCCCCACCACCGACACCGGCAGGGCTCCGATGTTCCGCATCTCCATGCCGCTGACCCTACTTGCGGCTCACCGGAGATCGGCGGGGACCGCGCCCGCGAGCCCGGTGCCCAGGGGCGTCGGCTGCGCCTCAACCAAGCGCGGCGCGGACCAGCCAGCGGATCGTGGTCGCCTCACGACTGCCGTCGTCGCACGCCTGTGCCCACCCAGCGGCGCTCGAGCGGTAGGTGCCGTCTTCGATGGTGACCGACGCGCCGCCGGCGAGGAGGCGGCGGACCATGTCGGACCGCCGGAACTGAATGGCGAAGTGCAGCGCGGTTGTGTTGCGGTAGGGGCGCGCATCGACATCGACACCGGTGCCGAGCAGGTAATCGACGACGGCGTGGCGGTTGTTGAGCGCGGCGAACACGAAGGCCTCAGCGACGATCTCGGCTGGGTCATCCCTGGGTGAGGCACCGGCCGCACGGCCGACAGCAGCCCAGTCCGGGCGGTACGGCCCCGGGTCGGCCCGTAGCGTTCCGTCAGCGGCGACCCAGCCCTGCACCCATCGCAGCAGGCCGCTGGCCGCGGCGAGCCACAGGGTCTGCCGGTGCAGCCCGTGCTTCACGAGCACGTCGGCGGCCTCGACGGAGCTGTGCATGGCCGCCGACTCCAGGGGCGTGATACCGGCGTCGGCGCGGGCCTCGGGATCGGCGCCGGCGGCCAGCAGTTGCGCGCACAGGTCGGGGAGGTTCCAGCACCCCGCCAGGTTCAGAGCCCGATCCAGCGCCGCGCCGGCGCTGATCAGCACATCGATGATCTCTGCAGACGTGTGGCCGACGTCGGGTTGCGTGGTCAGCTCCAGCAGCGTGTCGTCCCCGACCCTGAGGTTCACGACCTCCGGGTCGGCTCCCAGGGCCGCTCGCAGCCCGTCGACGTCATCGGACAGGAGCGCGTGGAGGGCCGGCTGGATCCTCTCGTCGGCGCTCACGGGCATGCGTGCCTCATTCTGGCGATCTCCACGCCCCGAGTCCAGCATCGATCGAAGTCCGGACGGAACACCCGCCTGGCCGTCGGCAACTCCTGCTGTGCGATGCCGTCGTGGCTCCGGGGCGAGACCGGTCACTACAGTGAGGACGGCGGCACGCAGTCGCCCGACCCGGACTTGGACACATGACCGCCGCAACGCCTAACACCGCAACGACGCCCGGCCCTTCCGCCAAACCCCCGCCGGCGACCGAGGGCGACCCCCACAACCCCATCCACAACGTCTTCTGGAAGCGGCATCGCAGCGAGGTGGAAGAGGACCTGCGGTTGCTACGCGGCCATCCGCTGACGTTCTTCCCCGGCTTCAAGTTCTACGGCGAGCTGGAG
>JAGWAK010000076.1 GCA_021296435.1 Acidimicrobiia bacterium | reverse complement strand
TGGTTGACGTCACCAAGCAGAACCTGCGCTACGACAATGGTGAGGACACGCCAGCAGACGTGCGACGTCACGCCGCCGAGTGGATCGCGGGCAACCGGCCACAGGTGGACGAGTGGCTGCAGAACGCGCGCTCAGCCGGCTGAGGCTGAACTCGGCGGGCATAGCCCCGCCACGCTGAACCGACACAACGAACGAGGGGCGGGCCTCCGGGCCCGCCCCTCCGCGTTGGCAACGATCCGCTGCCCGTACCACCGAGGGAGCCGCGGAACCAACGGCCGCAATCTCAGGAGCCGGCGGCGACCTCCTCGGCCCGGCGCCACCGCAGGTAGCCGGCCACGAAGTCGTCGATGTCGCCATCGAGGACGGCGTCGGTGTTCGAGGTGGAGTGCTCGGTGCGCAGGTCCTTCACCATCTGGTACGGGTACAGCACGTAGGATCGGATCTGGCTCCCGAAACCCATCCGCTTGGCCGCGCCGGCGATCTCGGCCACCTCGTCGGAGCGTTTGCGGCGTTCCAGATCCAGCAGCTTGGCGGCCAGCATCTGCATGGCGCGCTCCCGGTTCTGGTGCTGGCTGCGCTGGGCCTGGCTGGAGGTGACGAGGCCGGTCGGCAGGTGGGTGATGCGCACCGCCGAGTCGGTGACGTTCACGTGCTGGCCGCCGGCGCCCGAGGAACGGTAGGTGTCGATGCGCAGTTCGGTCTCGTCGATCTCCACCTCCTTGGCCATCTCCGGGAAGAACGGCACCACCTTCACCGAAGCGAAGGCCGTCTGGCGCTTGCCCTCCTTGTTGAACGGCGAGACCCGCACCAGCCGGTGGATGCCGTGCTCGCTGCGCAGCAGCCCGTAGGCATGGCGCCCCTTGACGCTGTCCTTGCCCTCGGTCACCGACTCCACCTCGAAGCTGAAGCCCCGGCGCTCCGCCCAGCGGCCGTACATGCGCAGCAGCATGGAGGCCCAGTCCTGGGAGTCGGTGCCGCCCTCGCCGGACTGGATGCTGCACACGGCGTCACGCTCGTCGTAGCTGCCGGCCAGCAGCGAGCGCAACTCGAGGGCGTCGAAATCGGCCCGCAAGGAGCCCACGGACTCGCCGATCTCCGCCAGCACCGAGTCGTCGTCGAGCTCGATGGCCAGCTCCCAGAGAGTCTCGGCGTCCTCGAGACGCGCCTGCAGCCGCTCGAAGCTCTCGATGTCGTCGTTCACCGCCGCCAGGTCCTGGGCAACCCGGCGCGCCCGCTCGGGGTCGTCCCAGAGTTCCGGGCGGGCCGCCTCGGTCTCCAGATCCGGTCGCCGGGCGCGCAAGCCGGCGAGGCCGAGATACTGCTCGGACTGCTCGAGGCGCCGGCGCAGTTCGGCCAGATCGTCGCTGAAGTCCTCGTTCATCGGCGCGCCGGGTGGACGGGACGGCGGGCGGGAAACAGGATCGCGTCGCAGCGCACGGGCGGTGATCTCCGGTCGCTCAGCGACCGCAGCAGAGCTTGTACTTCTTGCCCGAGCCGCACGGGCAGGGCGCGTTGCGGCCGGTTTTCTCCGCGGCGCTGCGCACCAGCGTGGCGGTGCCCGCCGCAGGCTTGCCGGCAGTGCTCGGTGCGGCGGCGGGCTTGGCGCCGGCCAGCGGCACACCGGCAGCGGCGGCGGCCGCCTGCGCCAGCGCGCTGGGCGCCTCGGAGGGGTCGGTGGGACCCGAGTACGTGACGTTGCGCGTCGCCGAGACCTGCTCGGTCTCGGGCTTCACCACCTGGATGTGGGTGATCATGCGCACGAAGTCCCGCCTGATCCGCTGCATGAGGTCGCCGAACATCTCGAAGCCCTCGCGCTGCCACTCGCTCAGCGGATCCTTCTGGCCGGCGGCACGCAGGTGGATGCCCTCCTTCAGGTAGTCCATCTCGTAGAGGTGTGTGCGCCAGTGCTGGTCGATGACGCGCAGCATCACCTGGCGCTCGAGGCCGCGCATGACCTCGGTGCCGATCTCGGCCTCCCGCCTGGCGTACAGCGCCGTGACGTCATCCAGGAGCCGCCCGGTGAGCCCTTCGGGCGTCTTCTCGGCCGCCAGGTCCTCCGGCGTCAGGTCGGTGGGCCACAGGTTCCCGGCGGTGACCAGGATGCTGCGGTAGTCCCACGGCTCCTCCTCGGGCAGGTCGGCGGCGATCGCCTCGACCTCTTCCCGCAGATGCTCGAGGGCCCTGTCCCGCAGCTCCGCCCCCTCCAGGATCTGCCCGCGCAGCTTGTAGATGACCCTGCGCTGGTTGTTCATCACCTCGTCGTAACGGAGCACGTTCTTGCGGGTCTCGGCGTTGCGCTGCTCCACGGTGGTCTGCGCACGCTCCACCGACTTGGTGACCATCTTGGACTCGATGGGCACGGTGTCGTCCATCGAGCGGGACATCACCCAGTTCATGGCGCCGGTGGCGAAGATGCGCATGAGGTCGTCCTCGAGGGACAGGTAGAAGCGGCTCTCCCCCGGATCGCCCTGGCGGCCCGAGCGCCCCCGCAACTGGTTGTCGATGCGACGGCTCTCGTGACGTTCGGTGCCGACGACGTAGAGACCGCCGAGTTCCTTGATCAACCCGCCCTCAGTGGCGCACTGGGTGGTATGACTCTCCAGCAGCCTGGGGTACGCCTTGGCGTACGCCTTGGACTGCGGGTCGTAGCCGTCTGCCAGCAGGTCGCGCCGGGCCATCGATTCGGGGTTGCCGCCCAGGATGATGTCGACCCCGCGCCCTGCCATGTTGGTGGCCACCGTCACCCGCCCCAGACGGCCCGCCTGGGCGATGATCTCGGCCTCCCGGGCGTGTTGCTTGGCGTTCAGCACCTCATGCGGCACACCCCGGCGGGTGAGGTGGCCCGACAGCGTCTCGGATTTCTCCACCGAGATGGTGCCCACCAGCACCGGCTGGCCCCGCTCCACCCGCTCGGCGATGTCGTCCACGATTGCGTCGTACTTGGCCTCCTCGGTGCGGTACACCAGGTCGGGCTGATCGGCGCGGACCATGGGCATGTGCGTGGGGATCGAGACCACCTGCAGGTCATAGGTGCCGTGAAGCTCGCTGGCCTCGGTCTGGGCGGTGCCGGTCATGCCCGCCAGCTTCTCGTAGAGGCGGAAGTAGTTCTGCAGGGTGATCGTGGCGAGGGTCTGGTTCTCCTCCTGGATCTTCACACCCTCCTTGGCCTCGATGGCCTGGTGCAGCCCGTCGGACCAGCGGCGCCCGTCGAGGATGCGCCCGGTGAACTCGTCGACGATCTTCACCTCGCCGTCATTGAGGATGTACTCCTTGTCGCGCCGATACAGCTCCTTGGCCCGCAGCGCCGCGCCGAGGTGGTGCACGTAGCTGACCTGCACCGAGTCGTAGAGGTTCTCCACCCCCAGGGCCTGCTCCACGGCACCCACACCGTCCTCGGTGGGAGCCACCGTGCGCTTCTCCTCGTCCACCTCGTAGTGCTCGTCGCGCACCAGCCGGCGCACGATGGAGGCGAACCGGTAGTAGGTGTTGGCGGCCTCGGCCACCTGGCCGCTGATGATGAGCGGTGTGCGGGCCTCGTCGATGAGGATCGAGTCGATCTCGTCCACGATGCAGTAGCGGTGGCCGCGCTGGGTCCGCTCGGCGGCGGAGAGCGCCATGTTGTCCCGCAGGTAGTCGAACCCGAACTCGTTGTTGGTGCCGTAGGTGATGTCGCAGGCGTACTGCTGGCGCTTGAAGTCCTGGTCCCGAACGCCGGGGATCACCAGGCCCACGCTCAGGCCCAACCAGCGGTGGATCTGTCCCATCCAGTCGGCGTCGCGACTGGCCAGGTAGTCGTTGACGGTGACCACGTGGACGCCCTCGCCCGTGAGGCCGTTCAGATACACCGGCAGGGTGGAGACGAGCGTCTTGCCCTCGCCGGTGCGCATCTCGGCAACCCAGCCCAGGTGCAGCGCCGCGCCTCCCATGAGCTGCACGTCGTAGTGCCGCTGGCCGATGACCCGCCACGACGCCTCCCGCATGACGGCGAATGCCTCCGCCAGCAGGTCATTCAGATCGGCGCCGTTGGCGAGGCGCTCCCGGAGTGCGGGCGTGCGGGCCTGCAACTCCTCGTCGCTCAGCGCCTGCATCTCGGGTTCCAGGACGCCGATGTGGGGCACGAGCCCTTCCAAGGCCTTGAGCTTCTGCCCCTCGCCGGTTCGGAGGAGCTTGTCGAGGATCGCCATGTCCGCGTCGAGTCTACGAAGCGGTGGGCCCGCTCCCCGCCCCGGCAGCGACGTCGACGACAGAGGCCTCGGCGAGTCGCGCCAGTTCGCCCGGCGCGATCGGGAAGCAGGCGTCGGGCGCGCCGGCCGCCGCCCACACCTCCTCGAAGTCCAGCAGTCGCCGATCCAGGAAGGTCTCCAGCTTGCGGGCGTGGCCGAAGGGTGGCACGCCGCCGATGGAGAACCCCGTTGCGTCCGCGACCTCCTCGGCGCGGGCCTGGCGGGCATCGCCGGCACCGGCGCCGGCGGCGGCGCCCAGACGTCCGGTGTCGACCGTGTCGGCGCCGGAGACCAGGGCCACGACGACCCGCCCACCGGCCACGAACACCAGCGACTTGACGATCTGGCCCAGCTCACAGCCCACCGCCGCGGCTGCGTCCCGGGCGGTCCGGGTCCCGGCGGGATAGCGAGTGACACGCAGATCCACGCCGAGGTCCGCAGCCGCCGCCGCGAACCGGTCGACAGCTCTGCTCACCGGCTCAGCCTACGAACTCCCGCCGTTTCGGTAGGCGGCGGCCTGCTCGGTGGCGAACTCCTGTGGAGTCATGAGCACCTCGCGGGCCTTGGAGCCCTCGGACGGACCGACGACACCGCGCTGCTCCAGCAGATCCATGAGGCGCCCGGCCCGGGCGAACCCCACACGCAGCTTGCGCTGCAGCATGGAGGTGGAACCGAGTTGGCTGTCCACCACCAACTCCATGGCCGCCTCCAGCAGCTCGTCGTCATCGGGATCACCCGAGTCGCGGCTCCCCACCAGGCTCGGCGTCGCCAGATCCTCCGCGGTGATCGGCTCGGGCTCGGGCTTGCGGACGTTCTGGCGGCGCCAGACAGCCGTCACGCGACGGATCTCCTCCTCGCTGACCCAGGCCCCCTGGATGCGTTGGGGCGTCCCCGCGGTGCCGTCCAGCAGCAGCATGTCGCCGTTGCCCACGAGCCGCTCCGCCCCGGCCTGGTCGAGGATGACCCGGCTGTCGGTGAGGCTCGACACCGACAGCGCCATGCGGGCCGGGATGTTGGCCTTGATGACCCCGGTGATGACGTTCGTGGAGGGTCGCTGCGTGGCGACCACGAGATGCACCCCCACGGCACGGGCCATCTGCGCCAGGCGCCAGATGGCGTCCTCCACCTCGCGCGGGGCGACCATCATGAGATCCGACAGCTCGTCCACCACGATGACGATGAACGGCAACCGGTTCAGCACCTCGTCCTCGTCGTCGCCCGCAGCCTCGCCGCCACTGGCGGTCAACGACGCCTCGTACATCTCGTTGTAGCCGGTGATGTCGCGGCAGCCCACCCGTGACAGTAATTCGTAGCGGCGCTCCATTTCCCGCACCGCCCAGCCGAGGGCGTTGGCGGCCTTCTTCGGATCGATGACCGGCTGGGTCAGCAGGTGCGGCACGTTGGCGTACTGCCGCATCTCCACCATCTTGGGATCCACCAGGATCAGCCGCACCTGCTCGGGCGTGCAGCGCATCAGGATCGTGGTGATGATCGAGTTGAGGCTGGACGACTTGCCCGCCCCGGTTGCGCCGGCGATGAGGATGTGCGGCATCCGCCCCAGGTTGGCCATGACGGCCTGTCCGGTTATGTCGCGCCCCAGGGCCACGTCGAGAGGGTGGGAGGCGGCCGCCGCCTCGTCCGAGGCCAGGATGTCGCCGAGGGTCACCGCGTGGCGCGCCGGGTTGGGGACCTCGACGCCGATGGCCTGCCGGCCGGGAATCGGAGCCAGAATGCGCACCTCGGCCGAGGCCAGGGCATAGGCGATGTCGCGGGACAGCGCGGTGATCCTGGCCACCTTCACCCCCTCGGCCAGCACCAACTCGTAGCGGCTGACCGTCGGGCCCACCACCACGTCGGCCAGCGTGGCCTCCACGCCGTGCGCGGCGAGTGCCGCCTCCAGCGCCCGCCCGCGCTCGCTGATGAGGCGGCCATCCACCTCCTGGGCGGGCGTGCGCTTCAGGATCCCCAGGTTGGGGCGGCGCCACTGGCCGCTGTCATCCCCGGCCGCCGCCACCTGCTCGGCAGGCGACTCGGCCTGCTGGCCCCGCCGGCGAGATCCGGGGGCGGTCTCGGGGGCTGGGGGCGTCTGCTCCGCCGGCCGTGGACCGCCCGACACGGGCGCGGCGGCGGGTATCGCAACCGGCGGGTGCCCAGCGGCGCCCGGCGGCAACTGCCCGGAGGTGAACTCCCCCTCCGGGGCCGGATGATCAGCCGTGCTCGCGTCTTCAGCGGGCTCCTCTTGCTCCCCATCCGCGCGCCGGCCGGACACCACGAGTCGGACCACGGCAGCCACAGAGAGTCCCACCCGGCGCAGGACCCACCAGATCCCGCGGGCCACGGTGCCGAGCGACATGCCGCTGAGGGCCAACCATCCCAGGAGGCCGACCGCCACCAGCACGACCACCGCACCGGCAACCCCGGCCAGCAGTGCGACGGCGCCGCCGGAGGCGAAACCCACGTAGCCGCCGGCGCCCTCGAAGTCTGCGAGCCCGTCGCCCCAGGTCGGACGGCCGGCGGCAAGGTGGAGGAGGCCGGCGAGCGCCGTCATCACCAGACCGCCGCCCAGGATGCGCACCGAGGGTTGCCGGTCCTCATCGGTCTCAGTCGGTTCGCGGGAACGGCCGATGATCAGCAGCACGCCCACCGCGGCCAGCGCCGGCGGCACCAGCAGCCGCCCCCAGCCGACGGTTACGCCCGCGGCGCGCCGGAATGCCACCCCGACGAGCCCGCCGAAGTCGCCGTAGACACCGAGGGCGCTCAGCAGGGCCAGCACGAAGGCCAAGAGCGCCCAGATCTCCGCTCGATACGCCCGGTAGAAGCCGGCGAGGGCCGACGGCTCCGACGGTGGGGGGCTGCCGGAGGCGCTCTTGCCGTTCGCGGGCGCCCTCGAGCCACGCGCCGCAGCGGCCGAGCGGCCCGAGGACGCGTTATCCCGGGTGGCTCCCGCAGAGGACTTTGCCATCATTGCCAACACTAGCACCAGCGGCCACAGCAGCCCCGCGAGCGGGGACTTGAGAAGTCACCGGGCGACGCGTTCGTACCCCGCTCGCCGATTCCGGCCAAGGCGAGCCCCGGACTCCGGCCCGGGCTCGCTCTCGAATCTGCTTCGACAGGCGCCGTGGGACGCGGCGCTACCTGCCGGGCGCTGCCTCAGTACTCGAACTGCACCGCGGCCCGACTCTCGAGGATGGGACGCACCCTCGCGGCGATGAAGGCCTGGTGGCCGCCGTCGTCGCGGTAGGAGACGAATCCCGCTTCGTCGTCGAAGTCCACCGTCACGGCGTAGTCGTGGTTGCCGGCGTTGATCGCGGCGTCGTTGCCGTGGGCATAGCCCCGCACAGCCTCGTGCGTCTCGAGCAACTCCACGAGCCCCTCGAGAAACGCCGCTCGCTTGGCATCGTCAACTTCGTCGTTCCATTTGAACAGCACGCAATGGCGGATCATGGCCGCTCCTTCGGTCGGGGCCGGAATTCCCCGCGAGGATAAACTGATTCGGCCCCGACCGCCTTCCGAGAGCGACCGCACCATGAGCACACCGGCGACAAGCGATGAGGCGTCCCGCTCCGGCACCGGCGAGATCCTCATCTCCGGCGGCACCCTCATCGACGCCACCGGTGCGCCGGCACGACCGAATCCGGGTGTGCTGCTGCGGGGCGACAACATCGGTATGGTCGGACTGGGAGCCGCCGAGGCGGCCGGCACCGGCGCCGAGCGCATCGACGCCAGCGGGCGGACGGTCATGCCGGGGCTCATCGACGCCCACTGCCACGCCACCTTCGACGACGTGCAGTCCAACGACGAGCT
>JAGWAK010000075.1:9219-10953 GCA_021296435.1 Acidimicrobiia bacterium | reverse complement strand
ACATCGCCTCGCGCACATCCCATGAGCGCCAAGCCGAGCACCATGACGCCGTAGACCTCCCGCCCTCGTCCTGCGTTCATGACGTCGTCCGTTCGTTCCGAGGCAGGACCGCGACACCCCGGCGCCGCGCCGCTCGGGCTAACGCGCGATCCAGAGTCGCGAGTGGGATTGCCTTTATGATCGCGAGCTCCAGATAGGCTGCATCGTACGTCGTCAGGCGCTCCTGCCGAGCCAATCCCAGGATCTCCCTGAACGCGCGGCTTCCGGTTTCGGGGTCGACGACGATCGGCAGTTTCTCCAACCGCTCGATCCAGCGTGCGATTCTTGTCGCGTCGGTGCGCCTGGTGCGTTCCGCCTGTGCGAGGACGTTGCCCAGTTCCAACCGCCAGAGGCTGGGCACGAAGGCGCCGTCAGGCTTAAGGCGGCGGAGAAGTGCATCCGTAGCGGGCGCCGCCTCATCCTCGAACAGCCATGCGGCGGCGATCGAGCAATCCAGAACGAACGGGTTCACCTGCGGCCGGCGTCCCGAAGGTCCTTCCAGCTCAACCCGTCCAGTCGCGATCCCTCGCGGAGCGCGATCAACTCCTCGATCGCCTGATCGACTTCGGCGCCGGTGGCATGCCCAGCCGAGACGATCCGGGCTACGGGTACGCCGCGCCTCGTGATGAGCACCTCTTCTCCGTCCGCTACTCGCTTGAGGAGGGAGGACAGGTGCGTCTTCGCTTCGAAGGTTCCGACTTCAATCATAACCATCTCGTGTAACTAGTTATTTCACCTAGTCTAGTCTTGCGNNNGTCGTCGTCTGGCGGCAACTGCACCTGCCAACCACTGTTTCGAGGATCAGATCCCCGCTTGACGCTACGGAGGTTCAAATGACGCGGAAGCTGCACCGCCTGCGACTGTTCGGAGTCCTCTTGCTCGTTGGCGGCGCGGCCGCCGCGCTTCCGCTGTCCGGACAGGACGCGGATCGGTATCCGGGGCCGTTCCCCGGCGGCTATCCCTCGATGAGCGGGATCGGCGGGTCCGGGAAGATGTACATGGAGAGCTACTTCCCGCCTCCCGTCACGGCGTCTCCCACCTATCCGGCGTTTTCGCCCGACGGCGAGTCGATCGCCTTCGCCTACCAGGGGCGGATCTGGGCGGTTTCGGCCGAGGGGGGCGTGGCCCGTCAACTCACGTCCGGGGCCGGATACCACTCCATGCCGAGTTGGTCCTCGGACGGCCGCCACATCGCCTACGCCGCGGATGTCGACCTCAACCTCGACATCTTCCTGCTCGACCTCGAGACGGGAGAATCCCGAAGGCTGACGGAAGACCCCGCCATCGACATGCGGCCGCGGTTCTCTCCCGACGGGTCCAGGATCCTGTTCACGACCGGACGGGACGGGACGTTCGACCTCTGGGCGTACGACCTGGACGCCGGAGCGCTGGAGTCCGTCATCGCCCACCCGGGGGCGAACGACATGGCCGGCGACTGGATCGGGGATACGGGGGATATCGTCTTCGTCTCCAAGCGCGGAGAGGCGGCGCTCGGTTCGGGCTCGCTGTGGCGCTGGAGCGCGGACACCGGCGAGGCCGAGCTTCTCATCCGCATTGAGACGAACTACCAGGCTTCACCCGTCGTCGCCCCGCACGGCGGCTCGGTCGCCTACGTGACGGACGCGTCGGGGAACAACGACATCTACCAGGTCCCGACCTACCGGGCGGGCGCGGCGCAGGACCGTTCCAGCCCCG
>JAGWAK010000075.1:0-9113 GCA_021296435.1 Acidimicrobiia bacterium | reverse complement strand
GGCGGGATGGGGTTCGGGCTCTACACGACGGGCCGCGGCGGCGGCGAGCCGGTTCCGGTGCGGATCGAGGACTACGCGTGGTCCGAACCGACGGGCCAGGTGCAGGTGCGCGTAAGCGACGCGAGCGGGCGGCGCCTGCCTTCCCGGATCTATCTGGAGGCCTCGGACGGGCGGAGCTACTTCCCGGACGGCAGCTTCCCCCGCGTCCTGAGCGGGCCGGAGGACTACTACTTCCACACGGACGGGAGCTTCTCCGTCACCCTCCCGGTCGGGACGGCGGAACTCGAGGTGTGGCGCGGATTCGAGTACGAGCCCGTCGCGCAGACCGTTGACGTGCGGGCCGGCGAGTGGACGAACGTGGATGTGCGGCTGGAGCGCTGGATCGACATGGCCGCGGAGGGCTGGTACTCGGGCGACAATCACATTCACCCGAACTATGGCGGCCATTACTTCGTCACGCCGCTCGACCTCGGGAACAAGGCGCTGGCGGAAGACCTGAATGTGGCGAACGGGATGATCGCCAACTACTGGGCGAACAGTCGCGTGGAAGATCTGGAACACTTCCTCGGCCATCCGCATCCGCACCCGGATCCGCGGACGATCGTCTATTACAACGAGGAGTACCGGCCGAACTTCTTCGCGCACATGTCGCTGCTGAATCTCGTCGAACTCATCACGCCCTTCTACATCGGCTACGAGGGGACGGCGTACCGCGAACTGTACCCGGATAACGCGACGGTGCTCAGGCGCGTGCACGAGCAGGGCGGCATCGGCGGCTATGTGCATCCGTTCGGCCTCAGCCACCGCGGGCCCGACCCGGCACCCGGAGGGGCGCGCGAACTGCCCGTCGACGCGATCCTCGGGCTGGCCGACTTCGTGGATGTCTCCTGCATCTGGAGCGACGAACTGGGGACGGCCGCGATCTGGTACCGCCTCCTCAACACCGGCTCGCGGATCCCGGCCACGGCGGGGACGGACGCCATGACGGACATGTGGCGGCATCCGGCCGTGGGGACCACGCGCTCCTACGTCTACACGGGGGAAGAGGAACTCGACTACGACGAGTGGGCCGACGCCATGGCCGGCGGCCACGCTTTCGTGACGAGCGGCCCCCTCCTGACGCTCGACGTGGACGGCATGGGGATGGGCGAGGAACTCGCGGTTTCAGGCGGCGAGAGCGTGACGGTCGCGGCTACCGCGCGGTCGCTGTTCGAGATGGAGCGCCTCGACATCATCCGGAACGGCGAGATCATCCACACGGTCGAGGCGAGCGGCGACGGCCGGACGCTGGAGGCGGAGATCGATGTGCCAATGGACGGGAGCGGCTGGATCGCCGCTCGAGTCCTCGGGCCGGCACAGCACGGCGCCATGGACAGCTACCTGTTCGCGCACACGAACCCGGTTTTCGTCATCGCCGACGGCGAGCCGATCCGGTCGCGGGAGGACGCCGCCTTCTTCGTGCGCTGGATCGAGCGGACGCTCGAGGATCTCCACTCGATGGACCGCTGGGACGACCCGGCGCACAAGGCCGAGGTCATTGCGACGTTCGAGGAGGGCCTCCGGCTGTACCAGGCCCAGGCGGACGATGGCCGCTGAGGGCGGCGATCCGAGGCCGAGGAGAGACTCGGCGCCGGCGGACCCCGACGTGCCCGCCGGTTTCGTGAACGCCGAGGTGCCGCTCGGTGCGCTACCCGACGCGGAGCACGTCAACTGGACACCACTTCATCCCCGTTTCGCGCGGCGTCTCCAGGCCGGGGCCGTCCTCCGGTCCGTCGTCTACGTCGCGGGCGCCGGGGCATTCCAGATGGCGATATCCCCTCGCAACCGGGCTCTCATCTCAGAGTCCCTGCCGTGGCTCGCGCCGTTCCTGTGGACGGCCCTGGGGGTCTTCTGTGTCTGGTCCGTCCTGTGGCCGCTCACGCCGGGGTTACGTCGTCCGCGAGAAGGACCTCCTGTACAAGTCCGGCGTCCTCTGGCGCTCCGTGAAGGCGTTTCCGTTCAACCGCGTTCAGCACACCAAGCTTCACAGCACCCCGCTGGACCGCCGGTTCGGTCTGGCGAGCCTGTCGGTCTTTCCGGCGGGGGGCGGCCTCGGTAACCAGATCCGCGGTTTAGGGCGGGAGACCGCCGAGCGGATGCGCGTGTACATCTCGGAACGAATAGAGTCGGCGGCGGCGCCCGCTACGGCTTCCGACGCACACGCCGAAGCCAACGGGAACGCCGGCCGGTGAATTCGCCGACCCCCGGCGATTGGCAACGCTCCTCGCCCTTCGCCATCCTCTTCTTCGCCGGAAACATCGTCAAGACCGTGGCGCGCGCCATGATTCAGGGCGCTGTGATCCCCCTGATCGCGCTGGTGGCGCTGGTGCGGGACGATCCCGGCATCCTCGGCGTTCTGCTCCTCGTGCTCTGGGCGCTGCTCCTCCTGCCCTTCGTCGCGGGCACGGTTCAGTGGGCCTGCTTCAGGTTCAGAATCGCCGAAGACCGACTCCTCATCCACAAAGGTGTCCTCAAGAAGACCGCGCTCGACCTGCCCTACGAGCGCGTGCAGGGCATCAACGTCAGGCGGTCCCCGGTCGACCGCCTGTTCGGGCTCGTCACGGTCACCCTGGACACCTCGGGCTCGGTCCAGGCCGAGGGCAAGCTGCCGTCGATCAAGGCGGAGGTGGCCCACCGGCTGCAGCGCAGCGTGACGGCCCTGCGACCCGTACCCGAGGACCGTGCCGCGGGCGAGGAGGGCTCTGTGGCTGCTGGCACGAGCCCGTCGTCCGATGCGGCGAGGGAAGTCCGGCCCGCCATTGGACCGGGCCGCGTCCTGCTGAAGCTCGGCCCGGCCGACATGGTGCAAATCGGGCTCGCCAGCCGGAACTTCATCTTTGTGGCGGCGGTGGTCGGCGTGCTGGCCGATCTCCTCCAGCCGGGCGATTTCCTGGATCCCGTCCTGGAGGCGGTCGAGTCGGGCGTCGACAGCGCGGCGAGCGCGTTCACAGGTCTCGGGACGCTCGCCCAGGTGGGGCTCGCGGCCGCCCTGATCGCCTCCATCGCGGGCGTGGCGCTGCTCCTCACGGTGACGGCGGCGTTCCTGCGACACCACAACTTCACGCTCCGGCACGCCGGCGGCAGGTTCCGCTCGCGCGCCGGCCTCCTCACGCAGCGCGAGGTCGTGGTCGAGGCTCCGAAGATCCAGCAACTGACCGTGAGTCAGGGCCTCGTGCTGCGGTGGTTCCGACGGTATCGGCTCTTCGCCCTTCCGGCCGCGGCCGTCTCCCCGGAAGCAGGCCGCGCCTCCGCACTCGAAGTGCCGGACGTGCTGGAGGTGCCGCTCCTGGGCGACCAGCTCGCCGAGGATCTGCGGGCGCTGGTGTTCGCGCGAGAAGCGACAGCGATTCCCGTTCTTCCCGGAAGCAGCGAATTCCAGCGGGTGTCGCCTCACTACATTCGCGCCCTCGCCCTGCGCTACGGCCTCGCCATTGCCACCGTCTTCGGAACTCTCCTGTTGCTGGCGTGGGCCGGAATGTTCGCCCGCACCTCCACGATCCTCTTCTGGTTGGCCGCCTCCATCCCGGTTGCGGCCCTAGCCGCCTGGCAGCGGTGGCGCCGGCAGGGTTACGCGTACGACCGCGATGGACTGGCGAGCCGCACCGGATTCTTCGGACGCGAGGTGAAGGCGTTCCTCATGCGGAAGGTTCAGTCCGCGACCGTCAGGCAGTCCCCGCTGCAGCGCCGGAAGGAACTGGCCACGCTTCAGGTACAGCTGGCGTGCGGGAAGATCACGGTTCCATACATCGACCGTCGCGTGGCGTGCGCGCTGAGGGACTACATCCTGTTCCGCGTGGAGTCCTCACGCCGACGCTGGCACTGACCCGAGGCGACGCGCGCGCCTGGGGCCGAGCCGCACCTATCGGCCCTTGAAGTCGGGGTCGCGTTTCTCCGTGAAGGCGCGGGGGCCTTCCGCGTGGTCCTCCGAGACGAGCATGCGCTCGTAGGCAGGGAACCGGCCCTCCTGGACGGCCTCGAAGGCGCCTCGCATCGACAGGCCCTCGATCCCGCGCACGACCTGCTTGATGGCCTGCATCGAGAGGGGCGCGTTCCGGGCGAGACCTGCGGCCACTTCACGGGCCTTCGCGAGTACCTGCTCCGGGGGGACGACCCAGTTCACGAGGCCCCACTCGTGTGCCTCCTCGGCGCCCATGCGGCGGCCGGTCAGGAGCATCTCCATCGCGACGTTCCGCGGCAGCCGCCGAGGAAGCCGCTGGACGCCTCCCGCGTCAGGCACGTTCCCGAGCCGCGCCTCCGGGAACCAGAACTCGGCGCCCTCGCTCGCGACGATGAGATCGGCGGCGAGCATAATCTCGCACCCTCCGCCCACCGCGAGGCCGTTCACGGCGGCGATCACGGGCTTCGTCAGATCCCACAGTTCCGTGATGCCTCCGAAGCCCCCGGCCCCGTAGTCCATCCGTTCGTGCTCTCCCCCGGCGGCGGCCTTGAGGTCCCAGCCGGCCGAGAAGATGCGGTCGCCCGTCGAGGCGAGGATCGCCACGCGGAGATCTTCGTCGTCGCGAAAGTCACAGAAGACCTCGCCCATGCGGATGCTCGTCGCCGCATCGATGGCGTTGGCCGGTGGCCGGTCCAGCGTGACCTCGAGGACGTGCCCGCGGCCTTCGGTCTTCACCGGATCTGACATGCTCAGCGACTCCTTTTCCGGTCGGATCCCACCTGCCGGGCGTCGGCGCTCCTGTAACTCCGCAGGCGGGCGAGGTTTCGGACGTCGGCCGCCGCGCCGTCATCACGCTTCGGGGTCTCAAGGATCTTGGGGACATGATGGAGCTGCGCATCCGTCATGATCCTGCGGAACGGGCCCTCCCCGAGGCTTCCCGCTCCGATCTCCTCGTGGCGGTCCTTGCGGGAGTCGAAGGGGTGCTTCGAGTCGTTCATATGGATGAGTCCGAGCAGCTCGAGTCCGAGGATTCCATCGAACGCCTCCCATACCCCGTCGTAGTCGCCGACCAGGTCGTAGCCGGCCGAGTAGGCGTGGCACGTGTCGAGACAGACGCCCACGCGGTCCCTCTGCGACTCCGGGATCCGGTCGAGGATGGCGCGGAGGTTCTCGAAGCTCGCCCCGACCGTCGTCCCCGCGCCGGCGGTGAGTTCGAGGAGGACGCGGGTCGGGCCCTCCACGGCCTCCAGCGACTCGGTCACGCCCCGGGCGTTGCGCGTGAGCCCCTCCTCGATGTCGCCGTCCGTGGCGTTCCCCGGATGGGTGACCAGGAACTCGAGGCCGAGGCGCGCGCAGCGCTCGAGTTCGCCCTGGAAGGAGCGCTGCGACATCCGCCACAACCGGCGGTCCGGTGTGGAGAGATTGATCAGGTAGGAGTCGTGAGCTCCGGCGACGGCGATCCCGTGCTCGGCGCGTGCCGCCTTGAACGCCGCCGCCGTCTCGTCATCGATCTTCGGCTCGGCCCAGCGGTTCGGCTGTTTCGTGAAGAGCTGGAAGTTGGCCGCCCCGATCTCCGCCGCCCGCCCCGGCGCGTTCTGCACGCCCCCCGCCACCGAGACGTGGGCGCCGAGTTCGTCAGCCGGGGCTCCGCTGCGGCCCGCCGGCGCCGTCGTCACTTGCGGGGCGGTTGCGACGGACGGAGTTCGACGCGGCTCACGTGGGCTTCCTTCGGATAGGAGAGGAGCTGCATGACCGCCGCGGCGCAGTCGTCCACATGCAGGCGCCAGGTCCGCTCCGGCACCTGCTCCCGGCCGTTGAAATACGTGTCCACGCTCCCGGGCATCACGATGCTCACCCGTACGTCGTCGTAGCGCACGTCGAGCAGCATCGCCTCGGTGAGTCCGAGGAGGCCGTACTTGCTCGCGTTGTACCCGGTGCCGCCATGGAAGGGATGGCGGCTGGCGAGCGATGCGATGTTCACGATGAAGCCGTCGCCGCTCGCGCTCAGGTGCGGGAGCGCCGCCTTCGAGCAGTAGAAGACGCCGCCGAGGTTGACGTCGATCTGGAGCCGCCACTCCTCGACGCTCATCTCCTTGAGGGGCTTGAAGACGCCGAGGCCCGCGTTGTTCACGAGGACGTCGAGCCGGCCGAAACGGGCCACGGTCTCCTCGACCATGCGCTCGCAGGCGGCGGGATCCGCCACGTCGCACACGATGCCCAGCGCGCCCGCGCCGAGGTCCGCCTCGGCGGCCCGCACGTCCGCCTCGGTCCTCGCGCAGATGGCGACCGACGCGCCTGCGGCAAGCAGATGCTGCGCGATCGCGCGTCCGATGCCCTTCGTCCCGCCCGTCACGAGCGCAACCCTGCCGGTCATGTCTGCCACGCTTCTCGTCTCCTCAAATTGGAAGCCAGTAGGCGACCTTGAGCAGGAACACGTGTTGCCCTCGGGCGCGCAGGCTGTCGACGAGGCGGCCCGGGTCCACGAGTTCGCCCGAACTCCGCATGTCGGAGCGATCCTGCTGCCAGACGAGGAAGAGCGTGCTGCCCGGCTGCCACTCCCAGCGCAGGACGACGTTGCTGCGCAGCGAGAGGATGTTGAAGTCCCCATCGGGGAGCGTAAACGACCGGCCGCCCTGGGTCACGTCCCACGACCCGTCGCTCCGGCGCTCGATCCTCGACCCCATTTCGCCGTACAGGAGCAGGTCCCGCTGGCCGGGTTCGAGGAGTTCGCCCATGCCGTGGCGGCGTCCACTCGCCGCGAACGGTTCGAAGTAGGCCTCGAGCGTGAGATCCGGGCCGAAGGCGTAGGCGCCCCGGAGGCGGAGGGCGAGGGTGCTGCGGTCGATTGTGGAGAAGATGTAGCGCCGGTCGAACGTGGCCCGCCGGCCGCCGGCCAGCGTCGTGAGGTACTGGCGCGATTCCGCTTCGCGCCGGTAGCTGGGTTCGACCTCGAGCTGAAGCGCCGTCGCCGGACGGAGGGTGAGCGAGCCGCTCACGTCGTACATCCATCCACCGATTTCATCCCGTCCGTAGGATCCCATGAGGCGGAAGCCGGTCCGGAAGGAGCGGTCGGTGGCGAGCGTCAGCCCGGCGTGCCAGCGGGCCAGCGTCTCCATGAGCGGGCCGCCGCGGGTGAGGTGGTCGCTGAGCGCGCGAGGCTGGTATTCGCCGTTGAGCGTCGTGCGCAGATAGTTGTGCCAGGTGGCGGTGGCGTCGGCCCCGAGCGTCGTCTCGGTGCGCACGCCGTCGAAGTTCCACGCGCTCGCCGAGGTGAGGCCAACCCGCCACGAGCGGGCGAACGCGGTCGGGAGGGTCTCGCGGATCGCGACATCGGCTTCGGCCGTGAGCCGGTCCGCGTTGAACATCTGGCCCACGTCGTTGATCTCGAAGCCGGGCGAGATGGCTTCGCCTCGCACGCGCCACAGCCAGCGCCGCCCCCCCACCTTCTCCATCCCGAGAGCCGCCGTATACCCGGAGAGCGCGGAGCGCGAGGGGTCCAGCCGCGCGGTCTCGCGGTCCGGGCGCTGGAAGAAACGCGCGCTCGAGCGCTGTACCCGCAGGATCGATTCGGGGTTGCCGCTGAGATGGGAGAACCCCGCGTGTCCCGTGAGTTCGTACTCACCCCCGCCGAAGCGCAGGTTCCAGTCCGTGCCGCCGGCGTAGACCCGCCACGGGAGGAGCGCGGCGAGTTCGGGACGGCCCTCGCGGCTGAGCGTGGTCCCCGTGAAGCCGAGCGTGGACCCCTCCTCACCGAACTCCTGCTCGAGTCTCGCCACCGCGAAGGCGCTCGAGGGGGCGATCGGGACGGCGCTCTCGGTCGTGTCCGTCGCGGCCCCGCGCCGCGTGAAATGGAACGCCCGGGCATCCTCGCGACCGGTGACGGCGAAGAGCGCGCCCACGGAGGTCCCGCCCGGGAGCCGGCCCGTCATCTTTCCCGCCCCGAGAATCGTGGTCTGATCGGGCGCGACCACGCTGTCGGCCGCGACCCGTCCCGGTGGCGGCGCCCCGATGCGGCGCGAGTAGAAGTAACGCGGACCCAGCCCTTCCATGAGTTGGCGGCCCTCCGTGAAGAACGGGCGGCGCTCCTCGAAGACCTCCTCGAACGCGGTCAGGTTCACGACCGCGGGGTCCGCCTCGACCTGCCCGAAGTCGGGGTTCACGGCGGCGTCGAGCGTCAGGCTCGAACCGAGACCGACCTTGAAGTCCGCCCCCACGCGCGATTCGCTCTGCGTCACCACGCCCGTCATGGGGCCGCTCGTGGGAGTACGGAGATCGCCCGCGACGTAGGGCAGGAACTCGATCCCGCGGCTGCCCCTCACGCCCTCGAGTCCGGTGAGATCACCGAGCCGCGAGGACCACCCCGGTTCGCTCCGCACCACGAGTTCCCACAGGAGGTTTTCCTGGATGTCGGGCATGTAGCGATTGATGTTCACGCCCCACGCCGGCTCGTCGCCGTTGAAGCGCAGTTGCGAGAACGGCATGCGCATCTCGGCTGTCCACCCGAGCGAGTCGCGCTGCACGCGCGCCGACCACACGGGATCCCACGTGTAGTCGCGGTTCGTCACGTTGTCCTCGGGGTGATACCAGTCCGTGCGGCTGCCCGCCGCGTTCACGCCGAAGGAGACGGCCGTGCGTTGGTTCAGGTAGGGATCGAGCGAGACCAGCAGGCGCTCGGAGCCGGTGTTCTGGTCGCGGCGGGTGCGGTAGGCCTGGATGCCGTCGGGATCGTCCGTGTACATGCGCCCGGCGATCCACAGCGCCTCATCGTCGAACGCGAACGCGACCTCCGTACGCCGCGTGGCGGGCCGGCCCTCGTCCGGCTCCCGCTGCCAGAACGAGGTGACGAACTCGGCTTCCTCCCAGACCGCGTCATCCAGGAAACCGTCCAGGCGCAGCGTTCGTCCCGCGTCGCGGGTGGCCCGCATCTCCTGCCGGTCCTCGACGCCGACCCCCTGCGCCCGCAACTCGTGGGGGCCCAAGGGCCCGGGGCCGCCGACCCCACCGACGCCGCCCAGGCCGCCTGCGATAGCGGCCGCGAGGGCGACCCGGCGGGTGAGGGGAAGGCCCCGCCGCCCGTCAACGCGTGGAGTCTTCACTCCTGGAGGAAGATGCTCTTCGGGATGAACCCGGTGACGACCTGCGTGAGGTCGACGACCTCGCTCACGCGGAAGTCGAC
>JAGWAK010000074.1 GCA_021296435.1 Acidimicrobiia bacterium | reverse complement strand
GATCACCAGGGGAGCCACTGCCAGTTGCGCGGCTGCCGTGACCGCCAGCGCCTTGGCCAGCGGCCGCGGCCCAGCGATCCGCTCGGCGAGGCCGGGCGCCCAGAAGAGGATTCCCGCCGAGGCCGCCACAGACAGGCGGAACGCCAGCGAGTGCACCAGCAGCGGCTGGCCGAGCACGAGCCCCGCCACGGCCAGCGCCAGGATCCGCCGCCCCGAGACCTGCCGTCCGGCCAGCCAGACGCTTACCGCGAGGGCGGCCATGGCCGTTGCCCGCAGCACCGACGGCTCGAATCGGGTGACAGTGGCGAACAGACCCAGTACCGCCAGGATGGCCAGCCACCGCCCCCACAGACCGAGCCGCACCGCCAGCGGCTGCACCAGCAGCAACACGAATGCCACGTTCTGCCCGGAGACCGCCAGCAGGTGGGTCAGCCCCGCCCCGCGGAAGTCATCGGCCGTCTGGGGCGAGCGGTCCCGGTCGTCGCCGATCAGCAAGCCACTGAACAGGGCGCGGTCCTCGGCCCCCAGCGACGCCGCGCCCCGCATCAGAACCTCCCGCAGGGCGTTGGCGACCCGCCGGGATGGGGGGCGCCGACCTCGCTGATTGTGAGGCGCCCCACCATCCCGGCGTTTCGCATCCGCGGGGAGCCGCCCGCAGCCGGCGCCACCCGGCCGGTCACCTCCACGACCTCTCCGGCCAGCAGCCCCGACAGCCGGGCACCCGCCCCTCCCCAGGCCCACACCTCGAGGCGCCCCCGCGAGGTGTCGGCCACAGCGCGGGTCGCCTCGTTGCGCTCCGCGGGGTCCGCCACCAGCACGATGCGGCCCTCGAAGGGGCCCGGCTGGACGGCGGCGCTTACTTCGGCCGCGGCCGCCGCGGCCGAGAACGACGCCAGCAGCCCCGCGGCGGCGCAGAGCAGCAACGGCCACCGCAGCGCCAGGGCTCCCAGGACGCAGCCCAGCGCCACCAGCCGGGGTCCCGGAGCCGGCACCAACGCACCGGCCACAACGCAGCCGGCCAGGAGGTATGTCCAGCGATCGGACATGGCCCGAGCCGGCTCGGGCGGCGGCGGTTCGTCCGCCGGGGACCGGCGGGCAGATCGCCCGACTGGACGGCGAGGTGGCTCCCGGCCTTCGCCGGCGGCGGCGCCACTCACCGCGTGACCGTCACCAGGTCCTGGATGCGGCTGAGCTTCACCGGACCGATCCCGGTGACCTCCTGCAGCGACTCGACGGAGCGGAACGGGCCGTCCCGCTGGCGATGCGCGATGATCGCCGCGGCAGTGACCGGACCGATACCCGGAAGCGACTCGAGTTCGGCGGCGCCGGCCTCGTTCAGATCAACCAGCACCGCGGACACCTCGGCGTCGGACCCCGTGCCGGGCTGTTCGGTCGGGGCTTCCACGATGGGCACCTCCGCCGGAGGATCCTCGCCCGAACGGGGGAAGTGCACGCGCGCACCGTCGGCCAGGGGCGCCGCCAGGTTGATCCCGCTGAGATCGGCTGCGGAGTCCAGCCCGCCCGCCGCCTCCAGGAGATCCACGACCCGCGCCGTGGGCACCAGCCGGTACACGCCGGGCCGCGCCACCGCACCGGCGGCGTGCACCACGATCACGGCGCCGGTCGGTTCCGGGACGGCCGGCGCGCTCGTCAACGGCGGCACGGGACTCGCACGGGGGAGCACGATCGCCGCGGCTCGCTCCTCGGACCGCAGGGCGAGACAGCCCCCCACCGCCACGAGCACGATCGCAGCCGCACCGGCGACAGCGCGCCAGGAGACGGACTCCACCCGGCGCTTTAGGTGCTCCCAGGAATCGGCCATCTCCGGGTCCACAGGAGAATATCTACCGCCGAGAGAACTGATTTCAATAAGTCTAGTGATGTTATAGGCAATCCCCAGCGAGAGTCGGCCGCCGGCCGCCCCAACCCTGCAGGCTCGGTCAACGGATGCGGGAGCCCCGCCGACTCGCCGCGCGGCGCGGCAGTAGCGTGACGGGCGTCCCATGAGCACCATCCCCAGCACCGCCGCTCCCGAGGGCATCCACGCCGAGGCGGTGACGGCCTGGTTCGGCCGGCACGTGCCCACCGCCCGTCCCCCGCTGGGGTTCTCGCTGATCGAGGCCGGACATTCCAACATGACCTTCGTCGTCAGCGACACGCGGCGGCAGCGCTGGGTGCTGCGCAGACCCCCGCTGCACACCGTGCTCGCCACCGCCCACGACATGGGGCGCGAGCATCGTGCGATCGCGGCGCTGCACCCCGAAGGGTTCCCGGTGCCACGACCGCTGGGGCTGTGCACCGATCCCACGGTGAACGGCGCTCCCTTCTACGTCATGGAGCACGTGGAGGGGTCGGTGATCCGCGACGCCACCGAGGCCGCCGCCTTGCCCCACCACACGCGGCGAGCCCTCAGCCACTCTCTGGTGGAGGTTCTGGCCCAACTGCACAGCTTCGACGTGGATGCCGTGGGCCTCAGCGACCACGGGAGGCGAGAGGGCTACGTGGCCCGCCAACTGCGCCGCTGGCTCCGCCAGGTCACCGACACCGGTGCCGCCGAGCGCCCCGAGATCCGCGCCATCCACGATCACCTCGCCGCGCGGGTCCCCGAACAGAGCACCACCGGCATCGTGCATGGCGACTACCGGCTGGACAACTGCATCGTCAGCGGCGACGGGAAGGTACGGGCCGTCCTGGATTGGGAGCTCTGCACCCTCGGCGACGTGCTCGCGGATGTGGCGATGCTGCTCACGTACTGGAGCGAGCCCGGCGAGGACGGCCAGGCCCTCGACAACGCCCCCACCGCGATCGAGGGCTTCTACACGCGTGCCGAACTCATTGACGCCTACGCGGCGGCCTCGGGGAGGTCGCTGGACCAGATCGACTTCTATCTCGCCTGGGGCGCTTGGCGCCTGGCCTGCATCCTCATCGGCGTGCAGGCGCGCTACCGGGCGGGCGCCATGGGCGACAAGGCGCCGCTGGAGGGAATCGAGACTTTCGAAGGGCGCATCGACGGGCTCGTGGTACGCGCCACCCACCACGCCGCCCGCGTGCGGTAGGAGCGGCACGACAGCCGGCACCGGACAGGACAGGAGACCGCAATGCGATTGGACGCCACGCTCGGATCGGATCCGACCGCAGCGGCGCGACGAGCCCGGCAGCTCGAACAGGCCGGCTACGACGGTGGCTGGACGAGCGAGACGAACCACGACCCGTTCCTCCCGCTCGTGGCGGCCGCTGAGCACACTGAGCACTTGGAGTTGGGTACGAACATCGCCGTGGCGTTCGCCCGCAACCCCATGACCACGGCCCATGCGGCGTGGGATCTGCAGCTGCTCTCCGGCGGTCGCTTCATCCTCGGGCTCGGCTCGCAGATCAAACCCCATATCACGCGCCGCTTCAGCATGCCCTGGTCCCGCCCGGCAGCGCGGATGCGGGAGTACATCGAGGCTCTGCACGCGATCTGGGGCGCCTGGGAAACGGGAGGGAGGTTGAACTTCCGAGGCGACTTCTACCAGCACACGCTGACGAATCCGATGTTCGTACCGCCACCACAACCGCACCGTCGACCGGCTGTCTACCTAGCCGCCGTTGGGCCCCTCATGACCCGGACCGCGGGACAGGTCGCCGACGGCCTGCACTGCCACGGCTTCACCACCGCGGACTACATACGCGACGTCACGCTGCCCGCGCTACGCGAGGGAGAGGCGGCCACCGGACGGCCGGCGGGCGAAGTCCGGGTCTCGCTGCTCGCGATGGCAGTCGCCGCGGAGACCGCAGAAGCCTTCGAGGAGCACTGCCGCGCGATGCGTATGAGGATCGCGTTCTACGGATCCACGCCGGCCTACCGGGGCGTCCTGGAGCATCACGGCTGGGGCGACGCCCAGACCGAACTGCACGCTCTGTCCGTCAAGGGACGCTGGGCGGAGATGGCCGACGTGATCGACGACGAGATGCTTCACACCATCGCCGCGGTCGGAACGCCCACCGAGGCCGCTGAGATCCTGGCGGCGCGTTACGGCGACCTGGTCGACCGGCTCACGCTGGTCACCACCCTGGACGACGTCCCGACGGGCGCCGAAGGCACGCCGCCCCCCGCGCAACCCTTGCTGGAGAGTCTGCGCGGCATTCTCGACCTGCAGCGGCACTGAGGGGAGCCGAACCCGCCCGCCATGCACTTCGACGCCCGCATCGCAGCCAATCCGACCGCCGCGGCTCAACGGGCACGCCGCACAGAGGAAGCCGGGTACGACGACGTCTGGGCCAGCGAGACCAACCATGATCCGTTCCCGGCTCTGACGCCGGCCGCCGACAGCACTGAACGGATCACGTTGGGCGGCGATGTCGTCGTGGCGCTCGCCCGCAGCCCGATGACAACCGCCCATCTGGCGTGGGATCTCCAGACGCTGGCACGAGGCCGGTTCATCCTCGGGTTGGGCTCACAGATCCGAGCACACGTCACGAGGCGTTTCGCCATGCCGTGGTCGAAGCCGGCCGCACGGATGCAGGAATACATCGAGGCCCTCCACGCCATCTGGAACACCTGGGAGAGCGGCGCCAGGCTCGACTTCCGGGGTGAGTTCCACGAGCACACGCTCATGACCCCGATGTTCGCGCCGCCGCCTCAGACGTTTGGCCGCCCGAAGGTGTATCTGGGCGCAGTGGACCCGCTCATGGCACAGGCGGCCGGCAGAGTCGCCGACGGCCTGCTCTGCCACAGTCTGGCGACGGCGGACTACCTCCGGGACGTCACTCTGCCCGAGGTCCGGAAGGGACAGGAGGATGCGGGCCGAACCACCGAAAATGGTGGCGATCTCAGCGACGGTACTGGTTGTGGCGGCGGAGAGCCCCGAATCCCTCGAGTCCCAAGCTCGCGGCACGCGGCGAACGATCGCTCTGACCGGCACGGTTGCCGCCTATGGCAGGGTGCTCGAGCACCACGGGTGGGGCGACGCACACGACGAACTCCGGGCACTCTCGAAACAAGGACGCTGGACCGACATGCCCGACGTGATCGACGACGAGATGCTGTGCACCATCGCCGCCGTCGGGACGCCGGCCGAGGTGGCCGACACGCTGGTGGCGCCGTACGGCGGCCTGGCCGAGAGGCTGGCGCTGGTCACCACCTTCGACAGCACCTCAACAGACCCCGGCACCGACTATCGGAGTTGGGCACTCCTCCTGGAGCAACTCCGCAGGGCCGTCGCTGACCGGCGGCCGACGGCGTCAGATCCTGTCAGACCACCAGATTGACCAGCTTCGGGGGGCGGGCGATGACGCGGCGGGGACTGTCGCCGTCGAGGTGGCGCTGAACCCGCTCTGAGGCGAGCGCGTGTTCCACGGCCTCGGACTCGCCGATGGCGGCGTCCACCTCGAGGCGGTCGCGCACCTTGCCGTTCACCTGCACCACCAGGGTCACCCGCTCGGCGCGGAGCTTCTCTGGATCGGCGATTGGCCAGGGCTCGATGTGTATGTGGCGACCGCAGCGCCGCTCCCACAGTTCGGCGGTGAGGTGCGGGACCATCGGGGCCATCACCAGCAGCAGCCGGTCGATCGCCCCGTCCAGGGTCTCCCCATGCGGACCACCGGGTGCCTGCAGGTAGCGGTACAGGTCGTTGGTGAACTCCATGCAGGCGGCCACCGCGGTGTTGTAGGACCAGCGGTCGAAGTCGCGTGTGACGCGCTCGGTCAGCCGGTGCGCGCCGCGGTCGATCTCGAGGTCGGCGACCGTCGGATCACCGGAGCGGGCCGATGCGCCCGTCTCCGCCTCCCCGGTCACCAGGCGCCAGACGCGCGCGAGGAACTTGGCGCAGCCGTCGATGCCGAAGTCCTCCCAGTCCACGTCGTCCTGTGGCGGCTTCACCTGCAGGTGCGCCAGGCGCAGGGCGTCGGCCCCCTGACGATCCAGGATCTCCTCGGGGGCCACGAGGTTCCCCCTGCTCTTGGACATCTTGGCGCCGCCGAGGCGGATCATGCCCTGGGTGAACAGCCGGGCGAACGGCTCGCTGAGGCCCGCCGGCGCCACGCCGATGTCGGCCAGGGCCTTGGTGAAGAAACGGGCGTACATGAGATGCAGGATGGCGTGCTCGATGCCGCCGATGTACTGGTCCACGGGCAGCCAGCGCGCCGCCGCCTCCCCGGAGAACGGCGCCCCGCCGTTGGTGGGATCGGCGAAGCGCAGGAAGTACCACGACGAGTCGACGAAGGTGTCCATAGTGTCGGTCTCGCGCCGCGCCGCGCCCCCGCAGTCTGGGCAGGAGGCCTCCAGGAACCCGGCGTGGGCGTTGAGCGGTGACTGCCCGGTGGGCAGGAAGTCCACGTCGTCGGGCAGCAGGATCGGCAGGTCCGACTCCGGCACGGGCCGGTAGCCGCATGCCTCGCACAGCACCATGGGGATGGGACAGCCCCAGAAGCGCTGGCGCGACACCAGCCAGTCGCGCAGGCGGTAGTTCACCTTGCGCTGCCCCAGACCCTCCGATTCCAGCCAGTCGGCGGCACGCTCGATGGCGTCGGCCAACGCCAGGCCGTCCATCCACTCGCTGTTGATCGAGGGACCCTCGCCGCTGTAGGCCTCGCCGTCCCAGCCGTCGGGCGGTTGCACGGTCCGCACGATCGGCAGGCCGTGGGCCACCGCGAACTCCCAGTCGCGCTGGTCCTCCCCGGGGACGCCCATGATGGCCCCGGTGCCATAGGTCATGAGCACGTAGTCGGCCAGGTACAGGGGGACCGGCCGGCCGGTGAAGGGGTTGATGACCGACGTACCGCAGGCCACACCCCTCTTGTCGAGGAAACCCTCGGTGGACAGCCGCTCCATCTCGCTCTGAGTCGCCACCGAGCGACGGAAGTCCTCGACGGCGGCCCGGTGCGACGGGGCGGTCAACTCGTCAACCCGCGGATGCTCGGGGGACAGCACCGCGTAGGTGATCCCGAACCCGGTGTCGGGACGGGTCGTGAACACTTCCACGGGCGGCACGTCGTGACGCGGCCGGCCGTCGGCGTCGGCGATCGGGAGGCCCAGTTCGGTGCCCTCGGAGCGGCCGATCCAGTTCCGCTGCATGTTCTTGACACGCTCGGGCCAGTCGATGCCGGCGGTGTCGTCGAGCAGGCGCTGGGCGTAGGCGGTGATACGGAAGAACCACTGCGCCAACTCGCGGTGCTCGACGAGATCGCCGGAGCGCTCGCAGCTGCCGTCGGGCAGCACCTGCTCGTTGGCCAGCACCGTCCGGCACCCCGGGCACCAATTGACCGGGGCCGAGTCCCGGTACGCCAGCCCGGCCTCGAAGAACCGCAGGAAGATCCACTGCGTCCAGCGGATGTACTCGGGGTCGTGACTGCAGATCACCCGCCGCAGGTCGTAGACGGCCCCGATTCGCCCGAGCGAGGAGGAGAGTTCGGCGATGCGGGCCTCGGTGAAGGTCCGAGGATGCTCGCCGGTGCGGATGGCGGCGTTCTCTGCCGGCAGACCGAAGCTGTCGAAGCCGATGGGCGACAGCACCCCGTCGCCCCGCATCGTGCGGTAGCGCACGAGCAGGTCGCCGAAGGTGTAGTTCCGCACGTGGCCCATATGGGCGGGACCGCTCGGGTAGGGATACATCGACAGGACGTAGTACGGCGGGCGCGGATCGTCGTTGTCGACCTCATAGGTGCCTTCGTTGCGCCAGCGCTGTTGCCAGCGCCCTTCGAGCGCCACCGCGTCGTAGTGGTCCTGCACGCCTCGATGCTAGATGGCCCGGTGCTCCTTCACGCGATCCGGCGCCCGGCCTCCGCAGGTGCTTGGTAACCTGCTGCCGCCGGGGCTATAGCTCAGTTGGCTAGAGCGCTGCCATGGCATGGCAGAGGTCACGGGGTCGAGTCCCGTTAGCTCCACCGGGTTGCCAGAGCCGCCGTCACCACATCGGGTTCTTGTGCCTCCAGTGCGCTCGACGACGGCCAGAGAACCGCTTCCGGGATCGGGACTGTCACCTGCCCTCACTGCGTGCGCCGCTGAGAGCGCGCTGGGGGGCGAAATGTTGAGCATGTTGCGCGGCGAGTTGTCGGTGGCGTTTGGCTTTGCGCTGCGGCAGGCGTCGCAGGCCCTCGTCGCGCCAGATGCGCCGAGTGCGCTTGGGATTGGTGACCAGAGCTTCGCGGCACGCCACCACATGCGCCTTGCGCCACCCCAGGCGGGGATGGGCGCGCGCGAAGTCCCGCAGCGGCTCGCGTAGTTCGACCTCGTTGGCGCTCGGGGGCGCCGTGGGGCGCCACCATCCGACACGCCCACCGCTCAGAAACCCCGAACCGCTCCTGGAGGCGCTCCACCGCCACCCGCCGGCGGTCCGGGGTCACCTTTTTCGCTCCGCCAAGTCCTTCAGCATCGCCTTGTCCAGCTCCGCTTCGGCCAGCAGCTTCTTCAACCGGGCGTTCTCGGCCTCGAGTTCCGTGAGCCGCCTCACATCCGCCGCGTTCATGCCCGCATAGGTGCGTCTCCAGCGGTGCCACGTCGACTCGGTGATCTCCAAATGCCGCAGCACCTCAGCCAGATCACTCCGAGCCGCGAGCATCCGCTCGCCCTCACGAACCTTTCGGACCGCCCGCTCGGGCGTGTGCCGCTTCCGCTTCATCGTGGTCATCCTCCCATCCTCGGGGAATCAGACCCACAACACGCGGACTCAAATCAGGGACCCGCCTCACGACCACTTCACATGCCACGATCCCACCATCATGTCGCGCCGGATCATATTCGTCGTTGTCTGCCAAGAAAGCACCCTCACAGTCCCTCGGAGACTGCCCCTGGCTCGTCGCCTCTTTCGCCTCAAGGCGTGTTCCAGCACGGCGATCACAAGGGGCGCGGCCGCGGGTCGCACCCGTCTCGCCGCACGCAAGTCGGGTGACCTCTGCGGACAGCTGACGACGCGCCTCCAGTGAGCACGCGCCCTGCCAACCAGTGCCCTCCTTGGCCGGTCGCGTCTGCCATCACGGCGAGTGTCATAACCATTGAAAAGCTATGGCAATGGTCCCATTAATACGAGCGCCGGGCCTTGCGGTGGCAAGAGAGGTCCTTCCTGGTCCGATTCCGCCACGTTCAGGACAAGAACTCCCCGGGCTATGAGACAATAGAGCCCAATAATCTCTCTATAAGAAACTATCTTCTATTCCTGAAACAATGAGAAGCCGGCAC
>JAGWAK010000073.1:13594-14161 GCA_021296435.1 Acidimicrobiia bacterium | reverse complement strand
GACTGCCGTGGCCGTCCATGTGGATCAGCACCGCGAGTTCCGGAGGAGTCTCGATCCGATGACGGTTCGTGATCATGGAGAGATGGAATTGGTGGACGATGAGCAGCTTCTGGGGAAGAGCCTCTTCACGCACAAGACCGGCCAGCCACTCCGAAACCTGGTTGATCTCCGCCGCGTCCACCGTGCCGATCTGGACCATATGGACCTGGTTCGGCTTGAGCCTCCACTCCGGGTCCAGCGCAAGCCCGACATGGGGGAGGCGGAGGAACTCCTCATACATCTTCGCCTGGGTCAGGAAGTCGGTTCGTCCCGGCTGCAGATCCAGGACCACATACACCTCGTTGGCGGCCGCGATCTCGACCCAGGGCCTGATCACATCCAGAGCGGTCTCCCTCGAATAGTCGCCGTCGGGACCGGGTTCGGCCGACGCAACGGTGACAATGATCTCGAAAGTGGGCAGGACGCGGAAACCGTCCGCGTCGTCGCCGGCGACGATGGAACCGAGGCGTGCGACACCCTCGGAGGGACCCTGTTCTCCCAGCACTCCGAGGCCTACTGACGTTGGAT
>JAGWAK010000073.1:8046-13269 GCA_021296435.1 Acidimicrobiia bacterium | reverse complement strand
GCGAAGTCGGCGAGGGTGCGCGGAAGGACCCGCTGATCGAACCCGGCGGCCACGATCCGCTCCGGAGCGAGGCGCCTGATCTCATTCGCCAGACGGACGTCGAAGAGGGAACCGACCAGGAGCAGCGGACCTCGAATCCCGCGCGCGACCAGGGCAGAGATCGCATCGGGATCGGTGGCGAACGCCAGACCGACCTCGTGAGCGCAGTCGTACATCGCCTGCGACAACTCGATACCGGCCATCGCCGGAGCAGTGTCGCTGAGCCGAAGATCCTCGGGAATCCGCGGTGCACAAAGGCGCTCCGGTTCGGTCGAGGTGGTGGTGCCCTGAGCATCCGGGGAGACCCGTTGCGTCGAGGCGTTCTCTCCGGTGGCTCCGGCCGGGGTGGAGTTCGCATCGGAGGGCACCGGCGCCCCTGGCGTCTCGGCCGTGCCCGCATCCCCCGGGGCCTCCCTACCGGGCAAGTCGGACAACACCGCTGCCAGGAGAAGTGCTGCCAGGACAGCAAGTAGCGCCACCGAGCGGCGCGAAAAGCGCGGCCGCATCGGGTATCGAGACACCCGGCGGTAGTAGGAGCCGAAGCGCATCAGATAGGAGCGAATGCTCAACAAGTGCTCCTGCGATGCCCGATGGGACTCTGGTGCAACTTGACAGCACGCCCTCTTTGGTTGCTTTTCGTGTTCTGTAGCACCGAAGCCACCACAATCATTGCACGGGGTCCTCGGGCGCCCGCGCACCCCCCGCGCACCTCACCCTGCGGCCACCACGATCATGACACGGGTTCGTCGGGCTCTTCGCCCGGCAGCGGCTGATGGCGGGTGCGGAGCCAGCGGTCGTAGATCTGCTGCTCGACGCCGTGGGGTGAGGGCTCGTAGTAGACGCTGCCGGCAGCCTCGTGGGGGCGGTGCTGCTGGGGGCACCAGCCGCGGGGGTCGTCGTGGGGGTACTCGTATCCCTCGCCGTGGCCAAGACCCTGCGCGCCGGCGTAGTGGGCGTCCCGCAGGTGCGGCGGGACCTCGCCCCGGCGCGAGCGGACCTCCGCCCGGGCGCGGCTCAGTGCCACGGTCACCCGGTTGGACTTGGGGGCGGTGGCCAGGTACACCACCGCGTGCGCCAGGTTCAGGGCGGCCTCGGGCAGTCCCACGTACTCCACCGCCCGGGCTGCGGCGTCGGCCACCAGAACCCCCTGCGGGTCGGCCATCCCCACGTCCTCCGACGCCAGGATCACCAGGCGCCGTGCCACGAATCGAGGATCTTCGCCGGCCTCCAGCATCCGGGCCAGCCAGTAGAGCCCGGCGTCGGGATCCGAGCCGCGGATGCTCTTGATGAAGGCGCTGGCCACGTCGTAGTGGTCGTCGATGCCGTAGCCCATGGCGGCGGCATCCACCGCGGCCTCGGCATCGGCGAGCCGCACCTCCGCCGGCTCGCCGCGCTGGCCGGCGAGAGCCACCGCCACCTCCAAGGCGCCAAGGGTCGCCCGGCCGTCGCCGCCGGCTCGCGCCGCGAGGTGCTGCAGAGCATCCGGATCCGCGCTGGCGCCGGTCTCCTCCAGTCCGCGCTGCAGCAGCACTCCCAGGGCGTCATCGTCCAGGCGATGCAGCCGGAACAGCGCCGAGCGGGAAAGCAGCGGCGGGTTCACCTCGAAGTATGGATTCTCCGTGGTGGCACCCACCAGCACGATCAGGCCCGACTCGACCGCCGGCAGCAGGGCATCCTGCTGCGCCTTGTTGAAGCGGTGCACCTCGTCGAGGAACAGGATGGTGCCCTGGCCCTGCTCGCCGAGTCGCTGCTCTGCCGCGGCCAACTCGGCGCGCACGTCCTTCACGGTTGCGGACACGGCGCTGCGGGCTACGAACGCCTTGGCGGTGCTCGCCGCGATGACCTCGGCGATGGTGGTCTTGCCGGTGCCGGCCGGTCCCCAGAGCACCAGCGACGACACCCGATCTGCTTCGATCAGCAGGCGCAGTGGGGCGCCCGGACCCAGCAGATGATCCTGTCCGACGATCCCGTCGAGAGTCCGGGGGCGCAGCCGCGCCGCCAGGGGTTGGCGCTGCACCAGGTCGCGGCGGGCCCGGTCGGCGAACAGGCTGTCAGCCATCACCCCGCAGTCTGCTGAATAATCCGGTGGCATGCAGGCATGCCCTCGGGACGCGCAACCGGGATGCCGGACTCAGCTGGGACGCAGGCGAAGCCCCAGTTCGGCCAGGTGGGCAGGCTCGACGGGACCGGGAGCGCCGGTCAGCGGGTCGGCGCCCGACTGCGTCTTCGGGAAGGCGATGACCTCACGGATGTTCTCCTCGCCGGCCAGCAGGGCGGCCAGCCGGTCGATGCCGAAGGCGAAGCCCGCATGCGGCGGGGCGCCGTATCCGAAGGCCTCCAGCAGGAATCCGAAGCGACGCTCAACCTCTTCCTCGTCGATGCCCAGGGCGGCGAAGACCTGCTTCTGGATGGCGGCGTCGTGGATCCGAACACTCCCTGAGCCCAGCTCCCACCCGTTGATCACCAGGTCGTAGGCCTGCGACCGCACCCGCAGGAGTGACTCGCCGCCACCCCGCACGAGGTAGTCCAGGTCGTCGGGATGCGGCATCGTGAACGGGTGGTGGGCTGCCTGCGGGTTCCCGTCGGCGTCGATGTCCTCGAACAGCGGGAAGTCCACCACCCACAGCGGCGCCAGGCCGCCCTCACTCACCGGCGGGCGCCCCAACTCCAGGCGCAGCAGGCCAAGCACCCGATTCGCCACTCGTCGCTCATCGGCGATGAGCATGATCATGTCGCCGGGGGCGGCTTCCAGCCGCTGCGGCAGAGCCGCCTGCTCCTCGGGCGACATGAACTTGCCGAGCGCTCCGTCGAGGGTCGGCACACCGTCCTCGCCGCTCTCACCGATCCTGAACCACGCCAGACCCTTGGCACCCCAGCGCTTGCAGGTGGCGGTCAGTTCGTCGATCCGGTTGCGACCCATGTCCGCACCGCCGGCGACGGTGATGCCCTTGACGCACGGAACCTGGAAGACCCGCGCCTGCGTGCCCTCGAACAGGTCGGTGCAGTCGATCAACTCCATGCCGAAGCGGGTGTCGGGCTTGTCGCTGCCGTAGCGCTCCATGGCGTCGTTCCAGGTGATGATCGGCACCTCGCCCAGGGGGGAGCCGGTCACCACGTCAACCGTGTGGCTGACGGCCGTGGTGATGAAGTCGAGGACCTCGTCGGCGCCCACGAAGGCGGCCTCGGCGTCGAGCTGCATGAACTCGAACTGCCGGTCGGCCCGCAGGTCCTCGTCGCGCAAGCAGCGGGCGATCTGGTAGTAGCGGTCGAGGCCGCCCACCATGCAGAGCTGCTTGAAGAGCTGCGGGCTCTGCGGAAGGGCATAGAAGTTGCCCGGGTGCAGGCGGGAGGGCACCACGAAGTCCCGAGCCCCTTCAGGGGTCGAGGCCACCAGCATCGGGGTCTCGATCTCCACGAATCCCTGCGCGTCCATGGCCTGGCGGATGGCGGCGTTGACCCGAGCCCGGATGCGCAGGTTGCGCTGCATGCGCGCCCGGCGGAGGTCCAGGTAGCGGTAGCGCAGGCGAAGGTTCTCGTCCACGTCGCCGTGCAGCGGGATCGGCATCGGCTCGGCCCGTTTGAGGATCTCGGTGGTGCAGTCGCCGATCTCCACCTCGCCGGTGGACAGCGCCGGGTTGGCGGTGCCCTCGGGCCGCTCCCGCACGACCCCGGCGATGCGCACGACGTACTCGTTGCGGGCGTCGATGCGCTCGTCCACGACGCACTGCACGACGCCCGTGTGGTCGCGCACGTCCAGGAAGGCCAGGTGCTCGCCGTGGGTGCGGCGCCGATCCACCCAGCCGCAGACGACGACGGGACTGCCGGCGTCGGCCGCGCCGAGCTCGCCGCAGTAGTGGGTTCGCAGGCCTCTCGCCTCGTTCACTGCTCGCTCCCCTCTGGGGCACTCTCGGCCAGCCGCCGGGCCAACTCGGCTGCGACGTCGGCACGGGCGATCCGCCGCTGGGCCGACTCCGGTGCCTCTGCGGCCTCGTGCCCGCGCATCCGGCGCAGCGACACCACGCCGTCGGCCAACTCGTCGGGACCGATCAGCAGCGCCCAGCCTGCTCCGGAACGGTCCGCCGCCTTCATCTGCGCCTTCATGGAGCGGCCGTCGAAAGCCCGCTCGGTCCGGATGCCCGCCCGGCGCAACTCCTCGGCCAGCAGCGTGGCTTCCCGACCGCCGGTCACGTCCACCACGAACACCTGCGCCGCTCCGGAAGGCGCCGGGAAGGTGTCCTCGGCGTCGCAGGCCAGCAGCAGGCGATCCACGCCGAGCGCGAACCCCACGCCCGGTGTGTCGGGACCGCCCAGATCGGCCACCAGACCGTCGTAGCGACCGCCCCCGCCGACTGCGTCCTGGGCGCCGTCGAGTGCATCGGAGGCCAGCTCGAAGGCAGTACGCCGGTAGTAGTCCAGCCCGCGCACCAGCCGGGAGTTGCGCTCGAACGGTATGCCCAGCGCCTTCAGTCCGGCCAGCACCGCCGCGAAGTGCTCGGCGGCCGCCGGACTCCAGTAGTCCTCGATGGCCGGGGCGCCGGCGGTGACGGCCCGGTCCGCGGGGCGCTTGGAGTCCAGCAGGCGCAGCGGGTTGCGGCCCAGCGTCTCGCGGCCCTGCGCCGACAACTCCCCCGCCCGCTCATCGAAGTAGGCGGCCAGCGCCGCCAGGTAGGTCTCCCGGTCGGCAGGATCGCCCAGAGAATTCACCACGAGACGCAGCTGCCGGAGGCCGAGGCCTTCACAGAAGCGCCACGCCAGCGCGATCACATCCACGTCGGCTTGAGGATCATCACTGCCGAGCAGCTCCGCGCCCACCTGGTTGAACTGCCGGAAGCGGCCTGCCTGGGGCTTCTCGTAGCGGAACTGCGGACCCTCGTACCAGGCCTTCCACGGCAGCGCCGGGCGGTGCTGCACGAAGGCCCGGGCCAGCGAGGCGGTCAACTCCGGGCGCAGCGCCAGGTGCCGGTCGCCGGGGTCCCGGAACTGGTACATCTCCTTGGAGACGATGTCGGTGGCCTCGCCCACACGCTGGAACACTTCGATCTGCTCGAACATCGGCGACACGACCTGGCCGTAACCCCCCAGGTTGGCAGCGGTGGCGAAGGCGTCCACCAGGGCGCGCAGCCTCGCGGAGTCCGGCGCCAGGATGTCGCGTGTGCCCCGCGGCGCCTGCAGTGACATGGCGCT
>JAGWAK010000073.1:0-8024 GCA_021296435.1 Acidimicrobiia bacterium | reverse complement strand
GCGGAGGCCTCGCTGTCGCTGCCGTGCACGAGGTTCTCGGTGACCTCCAGGCCGAAGTCGCCGCGGATCGTCCCCGGCGGGGCGCCCGCAGGGTTCGTCGGGCCCATCAGGGTGCGCACGATGGCGTAGGTCTCCTCGGGTCCCTCCAGCACGAGGGCCAGCGTCGGCGAACGGCCGATGAAGTCACGCAGTTCGGGGTAGAACGGCTTGTTGGTGTGCTCGGCGTAGTGGCGTGCCGCCAGGTCGACGTCGATCTGCAGGAGCCGGGCCGCGGCGATCCGCAGCCCTTTGCGCTCGAAGCGACTCAGGATCTCGCCGACCAGGCCGCGCTCGACCGCGTCCGGCTTGCACAGCACCAGCGTTGCACCCATCGTTCCCGCTCCGGTTCGCTCCGAGATGTCCCGCCCAGGGACCAGGATGCAGGCTACCTGCGCCGGTCGCCGTGCCGGAGTTCCGTGCTGTGTCCGGGCGTGGGGCCGCGAGGGCAGTGCTGTGTCCGGACGGGAGGCGACCTGACGTCCCCGCTCGTCTCAGCTAGAAGCTCCAGGTGGTGGCCGATTCGATCGTTTCGGCGCTGCGTGCGGCCCCGGCCACGTAGAGGGAGGTCGCGGTCGGCGGCGTCCGCCGGGGCGTGCCGGAGGGCGGCGGCGGGATCCTCGACGGCCGCGCAACCGATGCCCGCCTCGCCGGCGATGCGGGCCAGTTCTACCGCAGGGATACCGCGGGGCGACGGTGCGGTGGTGGTGACGAGCAGCTCGCAGCGATCGGCGCCGATCTCTTCGAACATCCGCGCCGGGTCACGCTCGCGCATCATGCCGATGACCATGAAGGTGCGGGCCGCGCCGGCGAAGTCCTCCTCGAGCGCGACGCGGGCGGCGGAGGCCCCGTCCGGGTTGTGCGCGCCGTCGACCACGGTCAGCGGCGCCCGACCGACCACCTCCAGGCGCCCCGGCAGCCCGGCCCCGGCGAACGCCTCGCTCACGACGTCGGCAGGCAGCGGGGTGTCGAAGAAGGCCTCGCAGGCAGCGATTGCCAGCGCCGCGTTGTCGCCCTGGTGCCGGCCGTGCAACTCCAGGAAAACGTCCTCGTAGCGGCCGCCGGCGGTGATGTCCAGCATCCTTCCGCCGAGTGCCAGGTCGTTGCGGAGGCAGGCGAAGTCCTCCCCCCGCAGGAACGTCCGGGAGGGTCCGACCTCGCAGAACACCTCGCGCAGAGCCGGATCGGTCTCTCCCAGAACGAGGAGCGCGCCGGGCTTCACGATGCCGGCCTTCTCCCACGCCACTGCCGCCCGCCATCCGGGACCGCCGTCGGTGTGGTCCTCCCCCACGTTCGTGACGACCACCACGTCGCCGTCGACCACGTTGGTGGCGTCGTACCGGCCCAGCTTGCCCACCTCCACGACAGCCACGTCCACCGCCGCGTCGGCGAAGCAGCGCAGCGCCGCGCCGGTCATGATCTCGAACCAGGAGGGCTCGATCCCGGCGGCTTCGATCACCCGCCGCACGTCCCCCAGCAGTTCGGCGAGCGTGTCATCGTCGATGGGGGCGCCGGCGAGCTGTATGCGCTCGTTGATGCTGCTGACATGCGGGCTCGTGTAGGTCCCGGCGTACAACCCCCTCGCCGCGAACAGGCGGCTGATCAGGTGCGCCGTAGACCCCTTGCCGTTGGTGCCGGTGATGTGCACCGCCGGGAAGTCCCGCTGGGGGTCGCCCAGCGCCGCCGCCAGCGACCGCATCCGGTCCAGTGACAGCCCGTGCACCTTTCCGGCGGTGGCCTCCAGGTTGACGTGGCGGTCCAGCCACGCCATGGCGTCACACAGCGTCATCGCCGGCGGGGAACCGCACCACGGCGTCGTGGGACAGACGAATCACGCAATGGATGGAGCGGGACTGTAGTGAGCCAAGGCTCAGGAAGCAGCGCGCCTCGAGGCCTCGGCGGGACGCAGGCGCGGGACCAGAGTGGGGTTGGCGTTGGCGCGCACGGTGGCGGCGTCGATGACGCAACGCTCGATGTCCGAGCGCCCCGGAAGCTCGAACATGAGGTCCAGCAGCACCTCCTCCATGACGGCCCGCAGGCCGCGTGCCCCGGTACCGCGGGCCATCGCCACCTCTGCCACGGCCTCGAGAGCCTCCTGGGTGAACTCCAACTCGACGTTCTCGTACTCGAATTTCTTGTGGTACTGCTTCGTGAGGGAGTTCCTGGGCTCCACGAGGATGCGCACCAGCGCGTCCTGCTCGAGGTTCGACACGGCGCCGACCACCGGAAGCCGCCCGACCAGCTCGGGGATCATGCCGAAGCGCAGCAGATCCTCCGGCTGCACCTTGCTGTAGAGCTCGCCGAGGTCCTTCTCCTCCGCCGGGCGCACGTCCGCACCGAAACCCACGCCCTTGCGGCCGATGCGGTTCTCCACGATCGCGTCGAGGCCGGCGAACGCCCCGCCGCAAATGAACAGGATGTTGGTGGTGTCGATCTGTATGAGTTCCTGGTGGGGGTGCTTACGCCCTCCCTGGGGCGGGACCGAGGCGGTCGTGCCCTCCAGGATCTTCAGCAGCGCCTGCTGCACGCCCTCGCCGGACACGTCCCGGGTGATCGAGGGGTTCTCGTTCTTGCGGGCGATCTTGTCGATCTCGTCGATGTAGATGATGCCCGTCTCGGCCCGCTTCACTTCGTAGTCGGCGGCCTGGATCAGCTTCAGGAGGATGTTCTCGACGTCCTCGCCCACATAGCCGGCCTCCGTGAGGACGGTGGCGTCGGCAATGGCGAACGGCACGTTCAGGATCTTGGCCAGGGTCTGGGCCATGAGGGTCTTGCCGCAGCCGGTGGGGCCGATGAGGAGCACGTTGGACTTGGCCAGTTCCACCTCGTCGCCGCCGCCGCCGGAGTTTCCCAGCTGGAGGCGCTTGTAGTGGTTGTAGACCGCCACGGAGAGGATCTTCTTGGCCCGTTCCTGGCCCACGATGTAGTCGTTCAGGAACTCGAAGACCTCCGAGGGCTTCGGCAGGTCCCCCATCGGGACCTCGGGCGGCTCGAGCTCCTCGCGGATGATCTCGTTGCAGAGATCGATGCACTCGTCGCAGATGTAGACGCCGGGACCGGCGATGAGCTTCTTGACCTGCTTCTGCGTCTTCCCACAGAAGGAGCACTTGAGGAGTTCGCCCTCACCAAGCTTGGCCAACAGTCCTCCTTCTGCTGCTCGTGCCGATCTTTCGTTTCCAAGTCGGCGCTGGCCTAGGGCACGGCGCTGATCCTCGGCGATCCGTCTGCGCTGGTCGTTAGGCCACGAGACTCGATGATCTCGTCGATTATCCCATATGACCGCGCCTCGGCCGCGGTCATAACGTAGTCACGGTCTGTGTCCGCCTGGATCTTCTCGAGGCTCTGACCCGTATGGCGGGCGAGGATCTCCTCGAGCTGGGTCTTCAGGCGCTGGATCTCCCTGCTGGCGATCTCGATGTCGGAGACCTGGCCGTGCGCCCCGGCGTAGGGCTGGTGGATGAGGATGCGGGAGTGCGGCAGGGCCAGCCGCTTGCCCGGCGTTCCGGCCGCCAGCAGCACCGCCGCCGCCGAGGCGGCCTGGCCGAAGCAGATGGTCGTCACATCCGGGCGTATGTACTGCAGGGTGTCGTAGACGGCGAACAGGGCGTTGATGTCGCCACCGGGCGAGTTGATGTAGAGGCTGATGTCCTTGTCGGGATTCTCCGACTCGAGATGCAGCAGCTGGGCGCAGGTGAGGTTGGCAATGGTGTCGTCGATCGGCGTGCCAAGGAAGATGATGTGCTCCTTGAGCAGGCGGGAGTAGAGGTCGAAGGCCCGCTCGCCTCGGGATGTCTGCTCGATGACCGTCGGCACGAGGTAGTTGCGCGGTGCACTCACAGGGAATGACTCCTAGGGCCTATGAACCCGCAGCGACCGCGGGCGGGGCTGTCTTGAGACGAGGATACGGTCTCGTCCTCGTGCTGCGGCGCGTCGCCGTGGTGAGTCCCGGCACTCAATCCGTCTCCTCGTCGGATTCGTCGGATTCCTCGAACCCGTCGGCGACATCGTCGCTCTCGGTGACCGTGGCGCCGGGGGCGTCGGGCGGTGGCGCCAGCAGCTCACGGGCGATGGCGACCCCGTCGGGGTCGGTCACCGCGGCGTTCTTCATCAGCCAGTCGAGAGCCATCGCCTTGCGCCGCTCGGCGCGCAGCGCGGACCAGCCGCCGCTGCGGGCGAGGCGGTCACGGACCTCGGCAGGGTCGAGCTCCAGACGCTCGGCGGTGCGGTCGGCCTCCGCCTGCAGGTCGGCGTCGTCCACCTCGAGTTCCTCGGCGTCGGCCACCGCCCGCAGCGCCAGGTCCAGCCGGACGTTCTGCTCCGCCGCCTCGCGCAGCTGATCCCGCAGCTCGTCGGTGGTCTGCCCGGTGGCGGTGAGATACTCCTCCAGCGTGCCGTTCTGATTCTCCAGCACCTGCTGAAGGTCACCGAGGCGACGCTCGGTCTCGGTGACGATGAGGGCCTCGGGCAGGTCGGCGACAACCAGATGCGCGACAGCCTCGGAGATGCGCTCCCGGAACAGCATCCGGACCTGCGCCGTCTTCAACTCCGTCAGGCGCTCGGTGACGTCGTCGCGGAAATCGGCGACCGTGTCGAACTCGCTGGCCGCCGAGACCAGGTCGTCGTCGAGTTCGGGCAGGATCCGGGCCTGCACCTCCTTGACAAGGATGCGGAATCGCAGCAGGTCTTCGATGGACTCATCGGGGTGGCGTGCGTTGAACTCCAGGATGTCGCCGACCTTGGCGCCGCGCAGGTTCTCGTCGATCTCCGGAACGACGGCGCCGGACCCGACCTCGTAGGTGTAGTCCGACACGGTCAGACCCTCCACGTCGACGCCGTTCTGGCTCCCCACCACGTCGATGGTCACGTGATCGGTGTCGATGGCGGGCCTGTTGACGGTCTCGAGTTCGCTGAACTGCGCCCGCAGGGCGTCGATGCGGGTCTTGATCTCCTCGTCGGTGGGCAGCGGGCTGGGGATCTCCACCGTCAGCGCGTCGTAACCGTCCGCCGTCACCTCCGGGCGCACCTCCACGACGGCCTCGAAGCTCACCCCACCGTCGTCGCGCCCGTCTGTGATGTCGATCTCGGGCGGGGCGATCACGTCCACGTCATGGCGCACCACGGCCTGCTGGTAGTAGTCCGGCAGGGCATCCTGCATCGCCTCGGCCCGGATGTAGCCGGCCCCCAGGCGGGCTTCCAGCACCTTGCGCGGTGCCCGACCGGGCCGGAACCCGGGGAGGCGGACCTGGCGGACGATCTTGCGGTACGCCGCCTCTTCGGCCGCATCCATCTCCTGGCGGTCGAGACGGATCGAGATCTTGACCTTGCCGTCGTCGGCCTGCGCCAGCGTGCTCTCCACGGCGAAAAGTCTATGGGCGGGGTCGGTCATGCGGTCCAGGGACACCCGGCCACCGGCCCTGGACGGCCACCGCCGGAAGCGACCGGAGTCACCGTCGCTAGCCTGAGCGGTACCGCGGGTGTAGTTCAACGGTAGAACCTCAGCCTTCCAAGCTGATGACGGGGGTTCGATTCCCCTCGCCCGCTCGCCGGACGCGTTGCAACCCACCTTGCCGGTGAGAGAGAACGCTCGTGCCGAGAGCGTCGACGCGATGCGGCGAGCGGTCGCGTTACAACTCACCTTGCCGGCGAGGATGAACTCTCGTGCGGTACCAGGGCTGGTTGGCTCACGTGGCGGGTCTGTCGTGACTCCGGCTTCTCGGGTGGTCCACGTCGATGGCCACTCATTGGCGCGTGGTTTCGGCCAGGGCCCCGCTGTCCGCTCCGGCGCGGTCTGGCCCGGCTGGCAACCTGATCAGGAGCCGGAGGCTCGCATCCCGTCGCGGGTCGGCCTGGCGTTCCATCACGAGTCACACCCCCGAGCCCTTCCGGTCCCCCGGTCCCGATAACGACGGTGTCGGTTGGTGGCCCGAGGGTGAGGCGCCCGTCGGGGTGGCGGGTGATTTCTTCGCCGTTTTGGTGGACCCGGACGTGGTGACAGCGCCAGCAGAGCAGGCAGGTGTTCTCGAGGGTGGTCTCGCCGCCGTGGGCCCAGTGCTTGAGGTGGTGGACCTCGCAGATCTGGTGGTGGGCACCGCAGCCGATACAGCCGCCGTCGCGGGCCACCAGACGCTTCCACAGCCGCTTGGAGACCTTGCGCTGCGAGCGGCCCAACAGCGGGGTGCCGGTGTGCTTGTTGAAGATGCCCGGCAGGATCTTGGCGTCACAGGCGATGGCGAGTGTCTCGGCTTCAGTGAGCCGGATGCCGTCAGCCAGGCGGGCGCTGCTGATGGCGTCGTGGACCTGGTCGTAATCGGCGAGCACGATCAACTCGGCGCCCGCCGGCACACCATTGCCGTCGCTGCTGCACACCAACTCCGCGACCGCATCGGCGAACCGCTGCGGCGCCGTCGGGCGATCCCGGGAATCCTCGCTGCGGAACAGCTCGTCGGCCTTGGCGACCAGCGCAGCCTGCACCCGCGCCCCGGTGAGCGGATCGAACTGCGCGAACAGGTGGAACATCCCATCGGGCTGCTCACTGATCGACGCACGACGACGGCGGCGCTGCCCCTCCCGGCGCCGCTCGAGCTCCTGCTCACTGGTGCGCTCGTTGACATGCTCCTTCAACGTGCGACGGAACAAGTCATCAGGCTCCTCCTCCGCCGCCGCCAACAGCACACCGTGGTCCACCGGCACCTCACCGGCCGCGTCCAGAATCAACCCCGCCGCCTCCGGGGTGATCGCCCCCTCCGCCAGCTTCTCAGCCACCCCAGGCGCCCACTCCAGTTGCGCCGCAGTCCTCACCGCCTTACGGGCCCCCGCACGCGACCGCTTCTGGCCGCGCCGCAACATCTCCTCCGCAGCGGCGTCGCCCTCCCGGCGAGCGATCTCGGCCACCAACTCTGCTTCCAGCGCCGTCAACGACGACCGCGCCCGGCCGATGAACCCCACGCACTCCTGCAAGTCACCCAACTCGACCTTGTGCAGCAACGGCGGCGGCGCCGCCAACCACGCACCCAGAGCCGCCCACTCACCCCCAGCAGCGCCAGTCTCCACAGCCGCGCCACCCTCAGTGACCACTGCATCGACGCCGCCGGCCAGTTCAGAGCCGGCCAGTTCAGAGCCGGCGTCACCCTTTCCCATCGACTCTCACCCCCACCCGGTTATTTGTCATCACCATACAGTTACTGTAGCACACTATACCAACGAGAGTGTGGATATTTCAGCCGAATCGACACGAACTCGGGCGACCGCCGGAAAGTGTCAAATGGGCTGGGCAGCGATCACGGGGCACACCTGGGCCTGCGCGAGAACCGCGGCGATTCAAGCGGCCGTTCCTATGCTGCGCGGTCGTGCGCCGTCGGCCCGATCGCTTGTTCCTGCTGACCGGCGGGGCGCAGGGGCTCGCCTGGTCGGCGGGACTGCCGGCGGTTGTGTGGTGGGTCGTGAAGTTGCGGCTCTCGCCGCTGCAGTTGGCGCTCCTGGGGACCGCGCTCGTGCTGACCATCCTGCTGGCGGAGGCGCCCACGGGCGTGCTGGCGGACCTCTACGGCCGCAAGCCTTCGGTGGTGGCCTCCTTCGCCGTGATGGGCGCGGCGATGGCGCTGATGGCGGCCTCGCCCGCGTTCGCGGTCATGATGATCGCCCAAGCGGTCCTGGCCGCTGGCTGGACGCTGCAGAGCGGCGCGGCGACCGCCTGGGTCACCGACGAGCATCAGTCACGGTCCTCGCTGCCGACCGGCCACGACTCGGCGACGCATCCGCGCGGGCCGTCCTGCCGGCCGGAACGATCCCCCACATCGCCGGACCGCCCGGCTGTGCGGGATCAGCCCGATCTTCGCGCTGGCGCTGGCCGCTGGACGATCCTCGACGTCGCCGGCGAGTCGACCTACCCGCTCGCCGAGGCGACGGCGAATCGCGAGGCCACCTCGGGGGTGCGGGCCACGGTGATCTCGTTCCTGGGCCAGGCGGAGGCTCTCGGTCAGGTGCTCGGG
>JAGWAK010000072.1:13110-13445 GCA_021296435.1 Acidimicrobiia bacterium | reverse complement strand
CTCGCTGGTGGCGGCCGAGAGTGGCGGACAGGTGTGGTCGGAGCCGGAGTTCGGGCTGCACCCCCGCGGCGACTCCGGATCGGTCTGGCGCAGCGACCCGCACAACCCGTCCGGGCACCTGGCCGGATCGGACGAGACAGCCGACGTGTGGGACGAAGCGTTCTACCCCCTGGCCACCGGGTGCTGGACGGCGGGGCGCAGCGGGATCGTGGTGGGCTCGCTCACCAAGACGTTTGCCTGCCCAGGCCTGCGGCTTGGCTACCTGATTGCCGACGACGTGGCGAGGTTCGGCCGCCGGCAACCCCATTGGTCGGTGGGGTCGCTGGCGCTGGCAC
>JAGWAK010000072.1:12573-12904 GCA_021296435.1 Acidimicrobiia bacterium | reverse complement strand
ACGAGCTTCGGGCTGGCCGGGACAGCCCGGGTGGCCGTGCCCGACGCAGCCGGGCTCGAACGGCTGGCGGCCGCGCTGGGCAACGCGGGTATCGCCGCACCGGCCGGACCCGCTGGCAATGGGGCCAGTGCCACGACGCACCCCGACCGCGGCGGCCCGAACCCCGCCGAGCCGCTCGAGCGAACCCTCCGCTGAGGCGCAGGCGGGTCGGCGCCGACGGCCCGACCGGAAGCGCGGGGTCTAGACTGCGTTTCGGTCCGGGGACGAAGTCCGGTTGAAATCCGGCACTGTCCCGCAACGGTGAAGCGGTGCTCGGCACTCGGGAACTCCT
>JAGWAK010000072.1:4999-12514 GCA_021296435.1 Acidimicrobiia bacterium | reverse complement strand
CTCGGGGATAAGGGTTGGTTCGGCCGGCAGCCTCTGTCGATCGAGCTTCCGTCCTCGACCGATAGGAGGCTCCGAGATGGCCAAGACCCGCCCCGTTCTCTTCCTCGTCGCGATCCTGGCGTTCGCCGGACTGCTCGCCGGCGCCTGCGGCAGCGACGACGAACCCGTGACGATCGAATCCGCGGGTGGGACGTGGACACTCGAGGCGGTGCCCCAGCGCATCGTGTCGCTGTCGCCGACCGCCACTGAGATCCTCTTCGCCATCGGCGCAGGACCGCAGGTGGTGGCCGTGGACAACTGGTCTACTTACCCGCCGGAGGCGCCGACGACCGAACTCTCGGGGTTCGATCCGAACATCGAGGCCATCACCTCCTACGAACCCGATCTGGTGGTGATCGCCAACGACACCAACGAGCTGGTCGCCGGCCTGACGGCCCTCGACATCCCGGTGTTCGTGAGCGCCAGCCCGTTCGACATCTCCGGCGGCTACGGGGCGGTCGCCGCACTCGGCGCGGCCACGGGACACCCCACCGAGGCTCAGGAGGTCATCGAGACGATGCAAGCCGAGATCGCCGCGGCGCTGGCGGACGCTCCCGAGGCGCCCATCCGCATCTACCACGAGCTGGACGACACGCACTTCTCGGTGAGTTCCAACAGCTTCATCGGGGCCGTGTACGCCGAACTCGGCGCCGTGAACATCGCCGATCCCGCCGACAGCGACGGCTACGGATTTCCGCAGCTCACCGAGGAGTACATCATCGAGGCCGACCCCGAGTTGATCATCATCACCGATCTGCTGGCCTACACCGCCGACGACGTGGCGGCCCGTCCCGGCTGGGAGACGGTGACAGCGGTCCGCGACGGCAACATCCTGGTTGTCAACGCCGACATCGCCTCGCGCTGGGGGCCTCGCCTCCCGCAGTTCATCCGCACCATCGTCGAGGCGCTGGCGGCCATCGCCCCGGCGTCCTAGCCAGGGCCCGAGCCCGCAGGCACGATGGCCACACTGCCGGCACCGGACAGCGCCGAGAGGGCGACCGGCCGCGCCTTCCGGCTGTCCCCGCTGGCCGCGGTCGGAGCAGCGGTCGCCCTCGCCGCCGTGGCCCTGCTGAGCGCCACGACAGGCGCTGCAGCCCTGCCGTTCGGCGACGTGCTCGCCAGCCTCGTGGATCGCCTCCCGCTGGTGCATGTGGACACGCCGCTGAGCAGCCGCCAGGAAGGCATCCTGTTCCAGATCCGGCTGCCCCGGCTGGTGCTGGGCATGCTCGTGGGCGGATCGCTGGCCATGGCGGGAGCCGCCTACCAGGGGGTGTTCCGGAACCCGCTGGCCGACCCGTACCTGCTCGGCGTCTCCGCCGGTGCCGGCTTCGGTGCGGTCCTGGCCCTCGGCTTCGGGCTCGACGTGGGCTGGGGGCCATTCGACGCCCTGCCTGCCGCCGCCTTCCTGGGTGCACTCGTGGCGGTGTCGGCCTCGGCGGCCATCGCCCGGGGCGCCTGGCGGTCGCCGGCGACCCTGCTGCTCGGCGGCATCGCCATGGCGGCCTTCTTCTCCGCGGCGCAGACCTACGCCATCGGCCAACTGCCCGAGACTCGCACCCGCGAGGTGCTGTCGTGGCTGTTCGGCCAACTCAGCACCAGCGGCTGGCGACAGGTCTGGATCCTGGGCCCCTACGTGGTCGTCTGCGGAGGGATCCTGCTGCTGCATCGCCGCCATCTGGACGTGCTGCGGGTCGGCGACGACGAGGCGCGTTCCCTGGGACTGAACCCACGCCGGGCACGTCTCGCGGTGATCGTCTCGGCGTCGCTGCTGACCGCGGCGGCGGTGTCGGTCAGCGGCCTCATTGCCTTCGTCGGCCTGGTGGTACCGCACGTCGTCCGGCTGCTGGTGAGCCACAGCTACCGGGTGATCGTGCCGCTCTCGGCGCTGGGTGGCGCCGCCTTCCTGGCGCTCGTGGACACGGGCGCCCGCACGCTGACCGCCCCCGCCGAGTTGCCGGTCGGCGTGATCACCGCCTTCGTGGGCGCCCCGTTCTTCGCCCTGGTGCTGTGGCGCAGCGCCCGCAAGGCGGGGACATGACAACCGCGGCGGCGCCACGGTCCGGCGCCCCGGCGACGGTCCTGACCGAGGCCCTCACCTGCCGCGCCGTGCACGTGACGTTCGGCGAGACCGAGGCTCTGCGAGGCGTGGACCTGCACGTTGCTCCCGGGGAGTGGCTCGGCCTGATCGGGCCCAACGGTGCCGGCAAGTCCACGCTGCTGCGGGCCATCGCCGGCCTGGTGCCCCACGACGGCAGCGTGACGCTCAACAGAGACCGGCGGCCCGCAGGGACCGACGTTGCCCTGGTGCCGCAGATCCCGATCCTGCCCGAGGGCATGACGGTGGCCGAGTACGCCCTGCTGGGACGCAGCCCCCACCTGGGCTGGCTGGCGGTCGAGTCGCGCCGGGACCGCCGCATCGTGGCCTCGGTACTCGAGCGGCTGGACCTGCAGCGTTTCGCCGACCGCCCGGTGACGCACCTCTCCGGCGGGGAGACCCAGCGGGTCACCCTCGCCCGGGCGCTCGCCCAGCAGGCCCCGATCCTGCTGCTGGACGAACCCACCAGCGCTCTGGACCTGGGCCACCGCGACGCCGTGCTGGACCTGATCGACACGCTGCGGCGCGACGACGGGATCTCGATCATCGCCGCCATGCACGACCTCGGCACCGCCGCCCGCTTCGCCGACCGCCTGGCACTGATCGACCAGGGCCGCATCGTGGCCGACGGCCCGCCCCGCCGTGTGCTGGCAGCGGGCAGACTCTCCACCGTCTACGCCACCCCGCTCAACGTTCACACCGTCGACGGCGAGATCGTCGTCCTGCCCGCCCCCCGATCCCGACAGGAGAACGGCCCATGACCAGCGAGGAAGCCCCCCTCACCGACCGTCCCTACGAGCAGCGTGAACTCCGCTCGGCGCCCTCGCTGGTGCTGGTGAACACCGGCGACGGCAAGGGCAAGTCCACCGCCGCGTTCGGCACGATCCTGCGAGCCACCGCCCAGGACTGGGCGGTGGCCGTGGTGCAGTTCCTCAAGAGTGGCGACTGGCACACCGGGGAAGAGAAGACCTGTCGCGGCCTGGGCGTGGAGTGGTACTCGGCCGGCGACGGCTTCACCTGGGACTCCACCGACATCGACGAGACGAAGGCCAAGGCGGTGGCGGCCTGGGAGTTCTCGGCGGGGCTGGTGGCGGCGGGCGATCACCGCCTGGTCGTGCTGGACGAGATCAGCTACGCCATGACCTGGGGTTGGATCGACGCCGCCGAGGTTGCCGCGGCTCTGGCCGGCCGCCCAGAGCGGGTCAACGTGGTCCTGACCGGACGCGACATGGCCGCCGAGGTGATCGACGTGGCCGACACCGTCACCGAGATGGTGAGCGTGAAGCACGCCTTCGACGGCGGCATCCGGGCCAAGAAGGGGATCGACTACTGAGGTCCGAGGCAGTCCTGAGTCGGGAAGCAGGAGACCACCCCGTTGTGGTTGCCGGACCTATCGGCGACGTTCGCGCCCCGCTCCGGCAGCAGGCGTGATCGCGGAGAGTTGAAGTGGTCGCGGTCGAGCCGGTACTCGCGATGACGGACGCGGCGCCCCGTGGCGTGCTGGTGTGGTACTGGCAGGCACCGGTCACCGCGCTGTCGTCGGCCGCGGTCGGCGGCGGGGTGAGCGAGCCGGACTGGGTGTTCAACATCGGCGTGGACTCCGGGTACGGGCGAACCGACCTCGCTGAGCACGCGCGCGAGGTGGCGACGGGACTCGGCCTCGAGGGCCAGGGAGTGGCGCTGTTCACCGCCGCCAACGTGGATCGACCCAGCCGCCGCGCCGAGGACGGCGTCACCGTCCACGCAACCGTCGGCGTCAGCCACCCGACGTGGGCCGCGGCAGGAGCGCCGGTACCGAGCGACGCGGGGGCGAAGACCGGCGACCCGGCGCAACCCGGCACCGACGCGCCGCTGCCCCTCATCGGCGGCACCGCGCGGCCGGGGACGATCAACCTGGTGGTCCAGCTTCCGGTGGCGCTCGCCGGCGGCGGCGGTGTCAACGCCGTGATCACCGCCACGGAGGCCAAGACACAGGCGCTCGTGGAGGCGGGCGTCGACGGCACCGGCACCGCCACCGACGCGGTCGTGGTGGTGTGGCCCTCGGCCGCCGCTCCCGAACGGTTCGCCGGGCCGCGCTCGCCGTGGGGGGAGCGCATCGCCCGCAGCGTGCACGCGGCGGTGCGAGCGGGGCTCGAGGAATGATGGCCGCGGCGACGCCGGGCGGAGCCACCAGCAGCACGGACGAGGCTCCTGACATGATCACGCTCGTACTCGGGGGAACCGCTTCGGGAAAGTCGCTCATCGCCGAGGAGCTCGCCGGGGAGCTCGGCAACGACGTGACATTCGTGGCCACCGCCGTGGCGACGCCCGGCGACGCCGACCATGCCGCCCGCATCGACGCCCACCGGGCACGCCGCCCGGCGAGCTGGTCGACGCTGGAGTGCTCCGCCCTCGCCGACCTTCCCGGCCACCTGCGGCGGATCGCCGGGGTGGCGCTGGTGGACTCGCTGGGAAGCTGGCTGGCCCTGGCACCGGGCTTCGACGTATCCAGCGAGACGGCCGATCTGCTGGCGGCCCTCGCCGAGCGGGACGCGCCGACTGTGCTGGTCTCCGAGGAGGTAGGCCTGGCCGTGCACCCGCCGAGCGAGGCCGGACGCCGCTACACCGAGGCGCTCGGCGAGCTCAACCAGCGGGTTGCCGCAGCGGCCGACCGGGTACTGCTGGTCGTGGCCGGCCGCGCCCTCGAGTTGCCGTGCCCATCAGGAGCCACGTGACCGCCCCCTCCGGCGACGTCCCGGCGCCCGAGCGACCCGGGTGGGCACCACGCGGAGATCATCGACGGTGCTGAGCGCGCTGTCGTTCCTGACCATCCTTGGACGGGCGAGGGCCCCGGGCCGGCGCACATTCGGTTGGTTCGCCGTCGTGGGCGCCGGGATCGGGGCGGCCGTGGGTGGCGTCCACCTGGGTGCCCACCAGCTGTGGCCGCCGCTGGTCGCCGCAGCCGTTGTCCTGGCGACCGACCTGCTGCTGACCGGTTCGCTGCACCTCGACGGGCTGGCGGACACCGCCGACGGGCTCGGGGCACAGGTGGACCGGGCGCGGCGCCTGGAATTGATGGCCGAGCCCGGCATCGGGGCCTTCGCCCTTGCGGCGGGTGGAGCGGTGCTCGTGGCCCGCTGGGCGCTGTTCGCCGACGGTGACATCGAGTTCCTGGCATTCGTATGCATCTGGGCGGCCAGCCGGGTTCTGGCCGCGACAGTGCCCGCCTGCGTCGGCTACGCCCGGCCCGGTGGCTTGGCCGACGCGTTTCGCGCCGGGTCCTACCGCTGGCTGCTGGCCTGGCTGGCACCCGTCGCGGCCGGGCTCTTTTTCGTCACGGGGCCGGCAGGCCCGATCGCCGTCGGCGCAGCCGTTGTGACCTGCGCCGGGGTCACCGCCCTCGCCCGCCGCCGGCTCGGCGGGTTCACCGGCGACACCCTCGGAGCGGTGATCATGCTGAGCGAGACCGCCGCCCTGCTGACGCTCGCAGCCGCACCGTGAACGGGCACCCGGGAGACCGCCGCCCCGCGGACCCACGCGACATAAGAACCATGACCGGCCGGTCCCGGGACCGTCGCCCGGCTCGCCAGCCATGTCACCCCGCGCCCACCGTGCCCGGGCGCGACTGGCGCCGGGCACGCGGCAGCCGGTGCGGCTCGGGTACCCGAGAATGACGACACTCGCCGGGCGCTGCGGAGCGGCCGCCTGCGGTCTGCTGCTGGACCGGCTGGCGGGTGAGCCGCCCGCGGACGCCCACCCTGTTGCGTGGTTCGGGCGGATCATGGAACGTCTCGAGGAGAGACTCTGGGCCGACCGCAAGGGACAGGGGATCGTCTACGCCGCCTGCGGGCTGGTGCTGGGTCTGCTGGCGGGGCGGCTGATGCGGTCGGTAACGACAGCCACCGCTGTCACCGTGGCCGGGCGGGAGCTCCGTCGCGTGGCTCGCCGCGCGGGCGAGGCTGCTGCGGCCGGCGACCTACCGAGGGCCAGGGAGGAACTTCCGGCACTCGTGGGACGGGATCCGAGCGGCCTCGATGCCTCCGGGGTGGCGGCCGCCGTCATCGAGTCGGTGGCCGAGAACAGCGTCGACGCGGTGGTGGCCCCCGCCTTCTGGGCGGTAGTGGCCGGCGCGCCGGGTGCCCTCGCGTACCGGGCGATCAACACGATGGACGCAATGGTCGGCCACCGCAACGAGCGCTACGGCCGGTTCGGCTGGGCCGCCGCCCGCCTCGACGATGTGGTCAACTACCTGCCCGCCAGGATCTTCGCCGCCCTAGTGGCTGCCGTCGCTCCCAAGCGGGCCGGAACGGTCCTGGAGACGGTACGGCGCGACGCATCGGCCCACCCGTCGCCGAACGCCGGGGTGGCCGAGTCGGCAATGGCAGGTGCATTGGGCCGGCAGCTCGGGGGCCCGCTCCGCTACGGCCCGCGCCCCGAGAACCGGCCCCTGCTGGGGATCGGTCCACGCCCCACGCCGGTCGACGTGGCCCGTGCCGTCGAGCTCGCCGACCGGGTCGAGCGAATCCTTCTCGCCGTGCTGGGTCTCGCCTGGCTGCTGGGTGCCCGCCGGGGGTCGCGTTGACCGCCGGCCGGCCGCGTGGCCGTCAATCCAGCCACTCGAGCGAGCCAACGGCCGATCCGGGACCGGCCGCTCCGCCCGGGAGTCTGCCCCGGACCCGGACCTCGGTCAGGACTGCGTGGATCCGCCACGCCAACTGGGCGCCGGAGAATCCGAGGAGACTCACCTCATGACCGCTAACCGCTTTACCGAGGCTCCGCCACTCGACAGCGCCGCCATGGAAGCGGCACGGCGGCGCTGGGCGACCCGTGCCGAGCCGCCGGGCGCGCTGGGACGCCTGGAGGAGTTGGCGGTGCACCTGGCCGGGGTGACGGGGCGCTGCCCGCCGCCGGTGGCGGCCTCCCCCGCCGTGGCGGTCTTCGCCGGCGACCACGGCGTGGTCACCGACGGCGCCAGCGCCTGGCCGCCGACGGTGACCGCGGCGATGGTCGAGACCATGAGCGCAGGCGGCGCCGCCATCTGCGTGCTGGCCGCCACCGTCGGGGCATCGCTCACCGTCGTGGACGTGGGCGTGGCATCGCCCCTGGAGCATCTGGCGAACGTGCGCCACGAGCGGGTGCGGCCCGGGACCGCCAACATCGCCCGGGGCCCGGCCATGACCGTGGAGGAGGCCGCCGCCGCGGTCGAGGTGGGTGCTCGCACCGCCGGTGAGCTCGTCGACGGCGGCGCCGACTGCCTCATAGGGGGCGACATGGGCATCGGCAACACCACGGCTGCGGCGGCGCTGATCGGCGCCACGTGCACTCGGCCGGCGGAGGACGTGACCGGTCCTGGCGCCGGCATCCCCGCCGCCGGCAGTGCCCACAAGCGGCAACTCGTGGCG
>JAGWAK010000072.1:0-4969 GCA_021296435.1 Acidimicrobiia bacterium | reverse complement strand
CTGGACCTGCTGGCACGGATCGGCGGGCTGGAGATCGCCGCCCTCGCCGGGTTCTACGCGACGGCGGCCGGACACCGCACGCCGTTCATCGTCGACGGCGCCATCGCCTGCGCCGCCCTCTGCGTCGCCGACCGGCTGAGTCCCGGCACAGCAAATCACGCCATCGCCGGACACCGCTCCGCCGAGCCCGCCGCCGGCGTGGCTCTGGACCACCTGGGCCTGGGATCGCTGCTGGACCTGGATCTCCGCCTCGGGGAGGGCACCGGCGCCTGCCTGGCCTTCCCGCTGGTCAGGGCAGCCGCAGCCGCCCTCGCACAGATGGCGGCGTTCCCCGAGGCACCGTAGCGATCCCCGACGGGCGCGGACGTTGTGTTTCCCAGGGCCTGGAGGAGACCCCGCCGGCCATCCTGAACCTTGGATTCCGGCCTTCGCCGGAATGACGATCGGGGGAGCCGCGCGGCGCGGGCTGCTCAGACCGGGGCAGCGGCTCCCCTTCCGGTGGTCCGGCCGGCGCGTTCGCTGGGGCGGGACCGCACCAGGTACGCCACGATCAGGGCGCCACAGATACCGCCTCCGGTCGAAAGCGCCAGGTCGATGACGGTGTCCTCGTAGGTGAGAAACAGGCGGCTGGTGCCGGTCTTGGCGACCACGTACTCCAGGAACTCCCACAGCACGATCAGGAACGAGCCGAACCCACCCCCGGCGGCCACCAGGCCGAGCCGGGTGGTGGGGCGGCTGCCGCGCAGGATCATCGTGAAGGCGGCGGCCAGCAGCGCCCAGTTGGCCGCATGCAGGATGTCGCGAACAGCTCCACGCTCTCGTAGAGGCCCAGCATGTTGCCGCCGATGTCCAGGAAGAACGGCGCCACGATGCAGGTGTCCGCAGCCGTGTAGTAGGCGATCCGGCGCTCTGACCAGCGGCTCAGCAGCGGCGCCACGGCGATGCACAGCGGGAACGTGAGCGTCCGCACCAGCCAGCCCTTGCCGTCCAGGCGCTCCAAATCGGCGATCAGCCCGCCGACCAGCATCGCCACCAGCCCCCAACGCACCACGTGCAGCGCCAACCGCCAGAGCCGATCCACCATCGCGTCCTGTCTACCGTGCGGCGCCGGCGTCGGGCCGTCCCGCAGCCACGAACCGCTTCGAGCTTTGCCACAAAAGCTCACGACTGTCTGTCGTTTGGTGTGACGTTCGAGACCACTAAGCCAGCTTCGTCGTTGCCTATGATTCCGCTCGGTGAACCTGCTCCCGCGACGAGGTCCTCGGCAGCGACGGGACAAGCGGAGGCATCCCTGGAGACGCTACGTGGCCCTCGGAGCCGCGCTGCTGATGGTCGTCACGGCCGCGGGATGGGGCCAGGTAGCAGCGCAGACCGGGACCCCGGAGCTTCCGGACGACGCCACGGAGATCCCGGAGGACACCCCGGAAGACACGCCCGAGGACATCCCGGACGACATCCCAGACGACACCGCCGAGGAACTCCCCGATGACACCCCCGAAGACATCCCGGAGGAATCCGAGGAGGAGATTCGGGAGGAGGTTCCACCCCCGGCGCCGGGCAGCCCGTTCCAGGTCTGCGTGGCGGCGCAGCGCCTGGAGGACGGACGCGTCGAGATGGCCGTGCAGCGGCGATCGCGGGGCGCCGGCTGTGGCGGGCGCCTTCTGCCACGGCGCCGCTTGCTGCCTGCCGACGCCGCGGCCGGGCGCTGGCTGGTGACCGCGCCGCTGAGTATCGACGACATCGTGCTCCGGATCGCGGCGCGGCGCCTGACGTCCGGGGCCGTCGAGGTAGCCCTACAGACCCGCGCGGAGGAGGACGGCTCCTGGGGCCCGCGCCTGCTGCCACGGCGCCGTTTCGTGCATGCCGCCGTCGAGGTGGACCGCTGGCTCTCGTCCGCGCCCGTCTACGCCCGGGCGCCGGCGCGGGAGTCGTACCTCCAAGACGCCCAGGTGGTGTCCTTCTACGGCCATCCCACCGCCCCGGCGCTGGGGGCGCTGGGGCTCGACGGCCCCGCCGAAATCGCCGAGGAGATCGACCGCTGGGCGGCGCGCTATGACCGGCTGAACGGGGAGCGCGACGTGCTCAGCGCCTTCCACGTCATCACCGGCGTCTCGCAGTCCTACCCCACGCCCGACGGGACCTGGCTGGGCCGGCTCTCGGCCCAGCGCATCGCCGAGTACGTCGAGGTGGCCCGGGAACGCGGGATGCTGGTCTTCCTGGACATCCAGATCGGCTGGAGCGACGCGCTCACCGAGGTGCGACTCCTGGAGCCGTTCCTGCGCGAGCCGTTCGTGCACGTGGCCCTGGATCCGGAGTTCGCCACGCTGCACACGGGCATTCGGCCGGGGCTGGTGATCGGCTCGATGACCGGCGAGGAGGTGAACGAGGTGCAGCGCTTCCTGGCGGCGATCGCCCAGGCCGAGGGGCTGCCTCCCAAGATCCTGATGGTGCACCAATTCACCCCGCGCATGCTGCGCAACCGCGAAGCGGTGGAGGACTTCGAGGGCGTGGATCTCTCGATCGACATGGACGGCTTCGGCCTCATCCCCGCGAAAGTCGCGGGATACAACGCGTTCGCCGTGCCGGAGCCCTCGGAGTGGCCGGCGTTCAAGCTGTTCTTCGACTACGACACGCCGCTCATGACCCCCGAGCAGGTCCAGGGGCTCGACCCGCCGCCGGACCTGATCATCTACCAGTAGCCCCGCGACACACCGGCGAGTCGCAAAGACGCCTCAGCTCGCCCGGGCCGAGGGAATGGCCGATCGAACGGCGACCGGACCGGTCAGCCGCGGCCCACGAAGGGCATGTCGTTGGCCATCACCGTCATCTGCAGGACGTTGGCCTCGGGTGGCAACTCGGCCATGTAGCGCACCGACGTCCATGAGCGGCTCGGGGCGCACCGAGCCGTCGGCCTGCGGCACACCGCCCTCCATCCGGGCGGCCATCGGCGTGCGGGCGTTGCCAATGTCGATCTGCCCGACGCTGATGCCGTGGGCGCGACCCTCCAGCGACAGCGCCTTGGTGAGACCCGTGACGGCGTGCTTGGTGGCCGTGTAGGGCGACGAGAACGGTCGGGGTGCGTGCGCCGAGATCGAGCCGTTGTTGATGATGCGCCCACCCGATGGACTCTGGCGCTTCATCTGGGCGAAGGCCGCCCGGGCGCAGAGCCAGCTGCCGGTGAGGTTCACGCCGACCACCCGTAGCCAGTCCTCCACCGGCAACTCGTCCACCGGCACCGGCTTCGAGCCGGCCCCGGCGTTGTTGAACAGCACGTCCAGGTGCCCGAAGCGGTCCACGACGGCGTCGAACAGGCGCTCCACGTCGCCGGGCAGCGAGACGTCGGCGGTCACCGCCAGTGCCTCGCCCGGACATCGCGCCACCACGTCGGCGAGCAATGCCGGCCGGCGCCCACACACCGCCACCGACCAGCCAGCGGCACTCAACTCCAGGGCGCTCGCCTCGCCTATTCCGGTCACCACAGCCACCCGCCGAGCCGCCATTGACCTCTCCTCTGTCATCGCCTTCATCCCTACCATACGATTGGCGGCAGTAGTCGGAGGGGAAACAACCATGCTGGATCAGGCGCTGAGGCACTACTGGCATCCGGTCGCCGTCTCAACCGACGTCACGACCGAACCGCAGCAAGTCCGGCTCCTCGGCGAGCCCATCGTGCTGTACCGCGACGGCGACGGGCCGATCGCCCTACAAGACAAGTGCGTCCACCGGGGTGCGGCGCTGTCGCGCGGTTGCATCCGCGACGGGGAACTCATGTGCCCCTACCACGGGTGGCAGTACGACCGCACCGGCAACGTGTCGTTCATCCCCGCGCTGGGACCCGACGGCATCATCCCCAGCCAGGCCAGGGTGCAGCGCCACCGCGTGCGCGAGCAGTACGGCGCGGTGTGGGTGGCTCTGGAGGAGCCGGTGGCCGACCCGCCACCCTGGCCCGACGACGACTGGAACGACCCCGACCGGCGCGTGTTCATGGTGGGCACGTGGCGCTGGCAGGCCTCCGCGGGCCGCATGGTGGAAAACGCCGCCGACTTCGCCCACTTCAACTTCGTGCACGCAGGGTTCACCGAACTCGCGGATGGGCCCTTCATCAAGCCCTTCGAGATCAAGCTCACCGACGACGGCATGAACTACGCCTACGACGACGGCGTGCTGGTGCGGGAGTACACGCTGCACCTTCCGTTCGCGCTGCACGACCGCAAGTCGGTGATGGCGGCCACCGGCGGGATCACCTGGTCGGAGCAGGGCGACTCCCGGGCCGGCGACATCACCACCATCTCGTCGGTCGCCTCGCCCGTCGACCGGGCCGAGACGTTGATCTTCGTGTACCTGTCCCGCAATCACTCCCTCGACGTCCCCGACGAGGACTTCGCGGTCGGCTTCGACGAGATCATGGAGCAGGATCGCATGGTCGTCGAGGACCAGGTCCCGGTCGAGCTGCCGCTGGACCCACGCTCCGAACTGCACCTCAAGCTGGCCGACGGCGCCTCGATCGTCTACCGCAGGCTGCTGCGGGAACTTGGCGCCTCCGCCCTAGCGTGACCGGCCCCTCGGTCCGCTCAAGCGGCACTCCACTTCACGCCCGTCGGCAAACCTCATACAGTAGTAGGGGGAGGACGGAGAATCCCGCTCGTCCACGCCTCACCATCGTCACCGCCGAACACCTAAGCCGGAGGGAACACCATGCTGGACCAGGCACTGAGGTATTACTGGCATCCGGTCGCCGTCTCGAGCGAAGTCACGACCGAGCCGCAACAGGTACGCCTGCTGGGCGAGGACATCGTGCTGTACCGCGACGACGAGGGCCTGGTTGCTCTACGCGACAAGTGCGTGCACCGGGGTGCGGCCATGTCGCGCGGCTGCATCCGCGACGGGCAGCTGATGTGCCCCTACCACGGCTGGGAGTACGACCGCACCGGCGCGGTGTCGTTCATCCCCGCGCTGGGGCACGACGGCA
>JAGWAK010000071.1:1455-9064 GCA_021296435.1 Acidimicrobiia bacterium | reverse complement strand
CCGCGCCGAGACGGCGGCGTCCATCATCGCCCGGGTGCTGGCGCTGCCGCCCTGGTCGAGGACCGCCTCGACGCCGGCGAACTGCTCCTCCAGGGGCCGGCCGGGATCGAGCACGGCCAGGTCGTGGCGGTCGCCGACGGCTTCGATCACGTCGGCGCCCCAGGGCTCCAACATGCCCTCCATCGGGAGCAGCAGGACCTTCAATCGTTTCATGGCTCAAATCTCATCGGCGCCGCGGCGCCGTGCTCTTCCAGCCAGGCCCGCAGCGGCACGTCTTCGGGCTTGGGCGAGGTGTATCCGTGGCCCCCGGAACAGGAGACCCCGAGCAGTTGTTTGCGGATGGGATCGCAGCGGTCCAGGTAGTGCTCCACGGTCATGTCGTCGCGAGGCCGCAGCCAGCGGTACGAGTAGCCGTAGAACAGGACCCGCCTCGCCTCGCGCCAGTAGTTGGCGCTGCCCGAGTGCCACAGGCGGCGGTCGAAGAACACGGCCGTGCCCGGCGGCACGCGGACGGCCACGGCGCCGTCCACCCGCGCGTTGCGGTCCGGCCCCGGGAACTCGTTGCGCAGGTGCGACCCGGGCACCACGTAGAAGTTGCCCCGGCCCTCCTCGCTCGTGTCGGTGAGGAAGTAGGCCACCTTCAACGAAACGCGGGGCCGCGGCTCGGTCTCGAGGTCCTGGTTCAGCAGGCCCGTGTCCTGGTGCCAGCCGAGCTCGAGGCCGTGCTCGGCGAGGGTGCGTCCCTCCGGCTCCGGAGGCGTGATCATCATGTGGGTGTGGTAGAGCTGGATGTGCCAGCCGAGGATGCCCCACACCTTCGGGAAGGTCTTGCCCCAGTCGAGCAGCTCCAGGAAGATCTCGTCCCTGCCGATGAAGTCGAAGTGGTTGATGCGTTCCTCGGGGCCCTTCCCCTGACGTTCGCGCTCCTCGCGATCGATGCGGTCGCAGATCGGCCGCAGGCGCTGCACGAGGCTGTCGGGGATGGCCTCTTCGACGGCGAAGAAACCGTCGCGCTCGAACCGCCGCGACTCCTCCGGCGTCAGTGTGTGGGCGAGATGACGGGGGTCCATCCCAACCTCCGGTGAGTGGGTCGAGGGAAGCCGGCTACGGCGCTGCAAGGTAAGAAAACCGGGCCCCGGCCGGGTGCCGTCGCCTCCCTTGACCGGGCCCCGAACACCCCTGATCCTTCACCTCATGATCACCCCCCAGCAACCGCCCGGCGAGCAGCCGCGGGCCAAGGCGAAGAAGGGCATCACCTTCGGCGCCTTCGACCTCTTCCACGCCGGCCACGTGCTCATGCTCCAGGAGGCCAAGACGGTCTGCGACCACCTGATCGTCTGCATCCAGACCGATCCCACCATCGACCGACCCGACAAGAACAAGCCGATCCAGAGCATCGTCGAGCGTCAGATCCAGGTGTCGGCCTGCAAGTACGTGGACGAGATCATCGTCTACGACACCGAGGCGGACGTCGTCGAGATCCTGCGCTCCGTCGACTGGGACGTCCGCATCCTCGGGGACGAGTACCGGGACACGGACTTCACCGGCCGCGCCGAGTCCTTCGACCGCTGCTACTTCAACACCCGGCCCCACACCTTCTCCAGCACCGAGCTGCGGCTGCGGGTGGCCCGCGAGACGGAGGATCCGGACAAGAGCGGCTGAGCCGCTCCCTCAGTCGAGGATCTCCTCCACCCGCTCCTCCGGCCGGGCGATCACCGCCCGGTCCCCGCGCACGCAGATGGGCCGGTTCATCACCCCGGGGTGCTCCAGCAGCAGCCCCACGAGGGCATCGGCCGTGCCATAGTCGTCCAGGTCGAGGCCGAGGTCCTCGAAGGCCCCCGGATGGATCATCTCCCGGGGGTCGCAGCCGAGCAGCTCCAGGAACCGTCTCAGCTGCGCCTCGTCCGGCGGCTGGTGCAGGTACTCGACGACGTCGAACTCGACGCCTCGGGCGCGCAGGATCTCCAACGCGCCCCTCGACTTGCTTCAGCCGGGGTTGTGGTAGAGGGTGATCTTGTCCACGGCGGTTCTCCTCTCTATTCGAAGAGCAGCATCCCGAAGCGGTCGGGGCGGTGGGCGTTCCCGTAGGTCGGCACCCACTGGCCGTACTCCGAGGCGTTGCCGATGCGCACGCGGGCCACGTTGAAGCCCCACTCCACGCCCGGCGCGGCGGGGGCCCCCTCCATCTGCGCCACCGGGATCGCCGCCTCGACGACCCAGAAGGTGTCGGCCACGGCGGTGCCCACCTCGATGGGGCAGGTCCAGGAGTCGCCCGGCCGTCCGGGCCCGTAGTGGCTGTCCCGGATGGTGCCGAGGGTGTTGATGATGAAATGGTAGATGGACTGGCTGTCGCGGTTGGTGTCGATGAAGATCTCCAGGCAGTCGTCGGCGTAGACGGCGCCGTCCCGCTTCGTCTCCGAGGCCGCCAGGTTCGCCGTGTTCGGCTCGTAGGCCTTCACGGCGACGAAGAGGGTGTCGGAGCGATAGCCGATCCAAGCCTCCGAGCGGCCCTCGGCCCGCCGCGCCGTGAGCCGCCAGATGCATTGGTAGAACTCGGTCAGGGGAGCCACCGGCCGCCACGCCGGCTCGTCGAGAACACCATCGATGCGCGGCCTCTCCTTCAATTCGGGCATGCGGGCCACCATGCCGAGGCGCTCCAGGTACTCCCGGCCGCGCTCCTCGTCGCCGTTGGCGTAGAACAGCCTGCCCAGCTTCTGGTGGATGTTGAGGCTCCCCGGCACCAGCTCCAGCGCCGAGCGCAGCAGCTCCTCGGCGCCGGCCGCGTCGGCGGCCAGAAAGAGCTTCTCCGCCTCCCCGGCCAGGTCCTCGGCCAGCACCTCCAGCCACTCCCGGGCCGAAATGCGAAGGTCCTCCGGCGGCCCGGTGGCGATCAGGTCCTGCAGCACTCCGGCGAAGCTCTCCTTCTGGGCCGCGTCCAGCAGGTCGGGGTCCACCCGCGTGCCCCAGTCGTCGTGCCAGTCGGAGGCCATGAACTCGAGGGCGGCCAGGATCTCGCCCTTCATGGCCGGATCGGCCTCGGCCTCGAAGCGCGCCAGCAGGGGGGCCACCGCCTCGGAACGCCGCAGGTTGCCGAGGGCGCGGGCCACGCCGGCGCGCACCCGGGGCTCCGGGTCCTCCAGGCCGGCCACGAGGCTGGCGAAGATGCGGCCGTCGGCCTCGCGCAGGTAGAGCCGGTAGAGGGACTCGGCCAGGTCGACGCGGGCCCTCGCCGGCAGGGAGCGGTCCTCGAAGGCGGCGATCAGCGGATCGACGGCGGTGCCCTTGGCCATGTTCAGGGCCAGCCGCGCCTCCTCGATGTCGCCGTCGCCCTCGACGATGGTGTCGATGTGACGCTGCACGGGATCGCCGCAGGCCGCCAGTCCGACGAGGACGCATGCGAGGATGAGGGCGCGGGGCGTCACTTGATGTCGTAGCGCAGGAAGGAGAGGTAGGCGGCCATGAAGAACAGGACGGTCCAGGCGGCCAGGAGCATCACGTCGGGCAGGACCGCGGCCAGGCGTTCGGCCACGGGCGCGGGGCGGTAGACCCAGCGGGGACGGCCGCTGAGATCGTGCCGCTCGCCCATGCGCTGCTCGGCCCAGGCGCGGCTGTAGAGCTCGGTCACGTAGACGGTCAGGCGGCGGCGGTACTCGGGCAGGCTCTCCCGGAAGCGGCGGTCCTCGGTGAGGCCGGCCCCGGCCAGCTCGGTGGCGGCGTAGGCGAAGGAGGAGAACGGGGACAGGCGCGACAGGTTCCGGGCCAGCGACACCTGCGCCGCCAGCTCGTTGGCGTAGCGCCCCTCGATCCGGCCCTCGTCGTCGATCCTCTGCAACACCCGCTTCTGCCAGCGCAGGTTCCACATCGCTCCCCAGCGGCCGTCGTCCCCCCAGCGCTCGACCTCGGGGTTCTTTTCCTGGAACTCGTCCAGCTCCTGCCCGAAGGCCTCGCCGGCGGCCTCGTCGCTGGCCGCCTTCTCCTCCTCCACCTCCACGAAGTTGCGCAGGGGCACCGCCTCGGCCGCCAGGTAGGGCGCCACGTTGGGGACCACCAGGATCATCAGCACCCAGACCATGAGCAGGACCGTGATCGACGTCGAGGTCAGGTGGGTGCGGGCCGAGACCAGGATCCCCATCCCGTAGACGGCGGCCAGGTAGAGCAGGCCCACGGCGACCAGCAGCACCAGGGCGGTCCAGTCCTGCTCGCCCAGCTCGACGCCGGGCATCACCATGACCACCACCAGGGCCGCGGTCAGGGCCAGCAGGAAGGGCGCCGTCAGGGCCAGGTAGCCGCCCGCCCACTTGGCCAGCAGCACCAGGTCCCGGGGCGCCGAGTACGACATGAGCAGCTTCAGCGTGCCCGACTCCTTCTCGCCGGAGACCGCGTCGTAGCCGAAGGCGAGGGCCAGCAGACTCATGACGACGCCGATGAAGAACAGCATGTCCACCGGCGGGAACAGGAACGACACCGGGTTGACCTCGTGCTCGGCCTCGAAGATCGGCTGCTGCTCGTGGGTGATCCGGGCCGAGACCACCAGCCTCGGGTCGATGCCGCGCACGAAGATCCGCATCGGGCTCAGGGGCTTGTCGATGACGACGCCGTCGTCCCAGATGTCGCCGCTCTCCTCGAGCTCGTTGTCGTGCATCACCACGTTGGTGCGGTAGTCGGCCAGGGCCTCCTTGTAGTCGCGGGTCAGGACCACGGCGCTGGAGAGGGTGATCACCAGGCAGATGATGCAGGCCATGGCGAAGCGCAGGCTCAACAGCTGCTCCAGCAGCTCCTTGCGGATCAGGTGGGCGAGCACGGCGTCCTCAGGTCACGTCGTAGCGCAGGAAGAACAGGTAGGAGAGCAGGAAGAACAGGACGTTGAAGACCACCAGCAGCAGCACGTCGAAGAGCACGGCGTCCACCACGGTGTCCAGACGGGCGCGCTCCATCCGCAGCGCCGGCCACTGGTCGACCTGCAGCCAGCCGTCGTCGGGCATGTCGCCATTGTTGTCGTGGTACTCCTCGTCCCATTCCCACCAATGCTCGGAGAACTCCTCGCCGTAGCGCCGGACGGCGGTGTTGAAGGCGGTGAACAGGTCCACCCCCGTGCCGGACAAGTCGCTGGCGGCGAGCACGAAACTGGCCGACGGAGAGGCGCGGGCCAGGTTGCGGCTCAGGTCCACCTGCCGGCGCAGCCGGTCCCGGTAGTACTGGTCGATCCGGTCCTTGCGCGCCTGTCCCTGCCTCTCGATCTCGTCGGTCATCTCCTCGGCCTCGCGGCCGTAGCCGAGCATGTTGCGGCCCACCCGCTGCACGCCGATCTCGGTCTCGCGGTCCACGGCGGCCTTCTCGGCCTCGATCTTCTGCAGGGTCGGCACCGCCACGGCCAGACGGGCGGCCACCGGGGCCAGGTTGGGGATGACGAGGATCCAGCAGATCCACACGAAGAGGGAGACCAGCAGCGCCGTCGACGCCTTGTGGGTGAGGGTGGAGATGAGCATGCCGAGGGCGAAGAACACGGAGACATAGAGCAGGGAGACCCCGGCGATCCACAGGAACCGCGACAGGAAGTCGGCGTCGACCTGCACGCTGCCGGTGAGGACCACGTAGGTGAAGGCGGCGAAGAGGGCCGCCGCCAGGGGCGCCGCGAGGGAGAGGTAGCCGCCGATCCACTTGCCGAGCAGCACCAGGTCCCGGGGCACGCGGTTGGCCAGCAGGATCTTCAGGGTGCCCCGCTCCTTCTCGCCGCAGACGGCGTCGAAGACGAAGAGCAGGGCCAGCAGGGAGATGACGATGTTGGCGATGTAGGCGTAGTCGGGGGAGGCGAAGAGCCGGAAGAGGGGGTTCCGGTAGCGGTCGTCGTCGACGGGGCGCACCTGCCAAAGGGAGACGTTGACATGCGTCGGCAGGCGGTCCTCCAGGCCCTTGACGAAGATGCTCGTCGGACGGGGCGCGCGGTCGCCGTAGAAGCCGCTGCCCCCGAAGAGGATGTCGTGCATCGCCTCGTCGGGCTCCTCGGCCTCCAGCACGGAGCGGACCTGCTCGTGGTGGCGGGCGGCGCTGACCTCGTGCAGGCGCAGGGACCGCTCGTAGCCGCGGGTCATGGTGAAGACGCTCACCAGCGTGAGCACGAAGAACAGGACGAAGGTCACGGCGAAGCGCAGGCTGAGGACGCCGAGGACGATCTCCTTGCGGATCAGGGACAGCAGCATGAGTATGAGGGGAACCTGGGTGCGGTGGGCGTGGGCGGCCAAGTGTAAGGGCCGGGGTGGTACATTACCAATGGTGGAATCCCGCGAAGATGGCTCGTCAGGCAAGGCAAGCGAGCGCAACGGCTTCCCTGCGCGAGCGCAACCGCCGCCGCCCGAGATGTGTGGAGGTCCTGGACCGGCTGGAGGCCTGGCGGCCGGGTTACGTCCAGTCCTCGACGGTCAGCCCGGAGACCCGGCCGAACTCCCTGACGTTGTTGGTGACGACGGTCAGCCGGCGGGAGAGAGCCACGGACGCGATCTGGGTGTCCCGTTCGCTGATCGGCTGTCCGCTCTCCTCGAGGTGGGCGCGGACCCGGGCGTACCTCCGCGCGGCGGCCTCGTCGAAGGGATGCAGTTGCAGCTGGGACAGGATGCTGGTGATTCGCTCGCGGCGCTGGCCCTTTCTCGCCGGAGACTTCTCGATGCCGTATAGGATCTCGGCGAGAGTGATGGAGGACAGGGACAACTCGGAGGGCGCGTGGCTCCGCACCCGGCGCAGGACCTCGGGGTGACCGCGCATCCAGTGGCTGACGATGTTGGTGTCGAGGAGGTACATCAGCCTGGGGCATCCAGATCGACGTCCGACGTGGGCAGAGGAGAGGGGACCTCGAAATCGGGATCCGGGGTGAATGCGTCCCAGAATCCGGCGGGCCACCGCGTCTGCTCCAGTGGTTCGAGGATGACCCGGTCTCCCTCCCTGGAGATGCGAACCTCGGTGCCCCGGAAGCGGTATTCCTTGGGCAGCCGAACGGCTTGGGAGCGTCCATTGAAGAACAGCTTGGCAATAGTGGCCACGGGGGTCTCCTGGTGAGATATATACCAGTATACACTACAAGGCTTCGCCGCGCGATGCAGGTCCTGCTTTGCCTCGCGCTGGCCGGATGCGGGGATTCCGGCGGTCCCACGGAGCCCGGGTCCCGTCCCGCGGCGATGGAGCTGGTCTCGGGCGGCGGCCAGCGGGCGGTGCCGGGGCTTCCCCTGGCCGAGGACGTCGTCGTCCGGGTGGTGGACCCGCAGGGGCGGCCGGTTCCCGGCGTGACCGTCGCCTTCGAGCCCGCCGCCGGCCACGGACGGGCGGATCCCGTCTCGGCCCCCACCGGGCAGGACGGGCGGGCGGCCTCCACCTGGACCCTCGGCGCCGGGGTCGGCGCGCAGAGCCTCCGGGTCTCGGCGGCGGACACCGTCCTCTCGGTGGCTGCCGAGGCCGTCGATCTCGACGGCGAGCTGGACGCCCTCTTCGCGCCCGCTTCCGCGGCGGAGGTGGAGGCCGTGCGCTCCGACTGGGCCGGCCGCGACGTCTCGGCCGGCGGGGTGACGGTCGAGCTCGTGGATGGGTTCCACCTGGCCGGGAAGGCGTGCGCCCTGCGGATCCT
>JAGWAK010000071.1:0-1133 GCA_021296435.1 Acidimicrobiia bacterium | reverse complement strand
TCGTCGGCGGCAGCCGGGGGGCGGGGGTGGCGCTGCTGGCGGGAATCCGCGACGAGCGCATCGAGCGCATCATCGCCCTCTTCGGGCCCACGGACTTCTTCGACGACTGGGTCCGCGAGATCGTCCGCGAGGCGGCCCTGGGGCAGCCACGGGACCTGACGGCGGTGGCCCACCTCGACTCCACCGTCATCGCGCCCTACATCCGCGGGAGGATCCCCCTCCCCGAAGCGCGACTGGAGATCATCCGCCGCTCGGCCGTGCTCTTCGCCGAGGACCTGCCGCCGGTGCAGCTCCACCACGGCACCGCCGACGCCATCGTCTCCGTGAGCCAGGCCGAATCCCTGATCAGGACCATGGACGCCCTCGGGCGGACGCCGCCCGGCTTCGAAGCCTTCATCTACGCCGGGGGCGGACACTCCACCCTCTCCCTCCCGGGGGTCATTCCACGGGCGGCAGAGTTCGTACGCGACTGGTTCGCGTCCCTGGGGGGATGATCCGGGCGGCCGTGGGTAGCCTGAGCGTGGCACCCATTCTTTAGTATTGAGGCGGACTCGAGATACTGTGGCCACTCGAAAGCGAGGGACAGGGATGCAACGAGCATTGTCAGCGGTAGCGTTGATGGCGGCCCTTGCGCAGCCGTCCGTGGCGGAACCGGTGGAACGTCCGAGCGAGAACATCGCCCTCGGAGCGAGGTACACGCTGTCGCCGGGGCCGAACTACGGGCTCTGCACGGATGCCGGTGACAGCGAGCAGCTGACGGACGGGGTCTACACGGACGGCTATTTCTGGGCGGAGCTGTCGACGGTGGGGTGGCAGGAGAAGACGCCCTCGATCTTCACGCTGGATCTGGGCGCGGTGAAGCCGATTCGGGGGGTCTCCTTCAGCACGGCAGGTGGGTTCGCCGACGTCACGTGGCCGCTGATGATCCGCATCCTCGTGGCGGGTGAGGACGGGGAGTTCCACGAGATCGGGGACCTGGTGGAGTTGAGCGAGCGACAACACGGCCCGCTCGCGCCGCAGAGGGCGAGCGCCGCCATCTGGGCCCGGGAAGGCATGCAGTTCAGCAATGCGGAGATCCATCACTATTGGGACCGTGACCGGGAACGTTACCCGGGAAGGAAGCTCACCCCCGA
>JAGWAK010000070.1 GCA_021296435.1 Acidimicrobiia bacterium | reverse complement strand
TGTAGCGCCGGATCAGCTTCTCGAGGTGCTCGTCGCCGGGGAAGAACGGCTGGCTGTCGGCGGGGATGGTGTTGACGTACGGCGTGGTGACCGTGGCGGGGATGCCCACGTCGAGCTGCTGGGCCCGCTCGAGCATCCGGGCCACCACCAGCCGGGCGCGCTCCTTGCCGCGTTCGTGGACCAGGGCGTCGAAAGAGTCGATCCACTCGCCGGTCTCGGTGGGATCGGTGTCGGGCAACTGGTGCGAGAAATGTCCGCGCATCGGCGTCCATTCTCGCACGGTGCGGCAAGTTTCGGCCAAGTCCCGCCGACCGTCATCGCCCAGCCGCCCGTGTGGCGGAAGCGCGGGCGGCGGGGCACCACGCGCGAGGATGAGCGGCGTGTTGGATCCGGCGAGCGGGGAGCGGCGACCGACGGTGGTGTACACCGACGGGGCCTGCCGCGGGAACCCAGGTCCGGGGGGCTGGGGCTGGGTGGTGCCCGACGGCCCGTGGGCGGCCGGTGCCGCTGCGGACACCACCAACAACCGCATGGAGTTGCAGGCCGTGCTGGAGGCGCTCGGGGCCCTGGAGGACTGCGACCCCCTCGAGGTGGTCACCGACTCCACCTACATCGTGAACTGCTTCGAGCAGCGCTGGTGGGTGGGATGGCAGCGTCGTAACTGGCGCAACTCCCGCAAGGAGCCGATCAAGAACCAGGACTTGTGGGCGCCACTCATCGAGCAGGCCCTGGCGCGGGGGGTGACGTTCCGCTGGGTGAAGGGCCATAGCGCTGACCCGTGGAACGACGCCGCCGATCTCCTCGCCACGCAGGCGGCCGACATGCAACGAGGCACCCGGGGCGATCTCTACGTGCTGGAGAATCGCTGAGGCTTCGCGCTCGGCGACCGGTCGATTGGACCCGGCCCCGGACGGCCATACCACCGAGTTCGTGGAGCCCTCCAGGAAATTTCTCCGACAGTGTCAACCGAACCGGCGGCTGAGGCGTCTGTGGAGCAAAGATCGCCGGGATCTTCCGGACGCCGCACCCCGAGGTGTTGGAGCAGCAGGGCTGCGGGTTTGGGCCTTTGGAGCGAGGTCCGAACCCGCCTCGACCTTTTCTGCGCCGGATCGGGCCGCGGTCTGCGACACTGACATGATGCCCGAGTCCTCCGCCGGTCACGGTGCGGCGTTCGGCCCCGAGCCACTGGCGCCGACATTGTTCCTGGATCGCAGCGCGCTCGTCTTCGGCGACAGGACGGCGATGATCGACGGCGATCGCGCCTTCTCCTACCGGGAACTCCGGGAACGCTGCACGCGGTTGGCGGGTGCCCTGGCCGAGGTGGGCGTGAGGCCCGGCGACAGGGTCTCGACACTGGTGCCGAACACGCACGTGGCGCTGGAATCGCACTTCGGCGTGGCCTGGGCCGGGGCGGTTCTGAACGCTCTGAACACGCGCTTGGCGCCCGGCGAGTTGACCTGGATCGTGAACCACGCCGGCTCCCGGGTGCTCATCTGCGACGACTCTCTGGCCGATGTCGGCGAGGTGATCGTCGCAGGGGCCGATCACCCGGTGCATCTGATCCGCTGCGGCGGATCCGCAGACGACTACGAGCAACGGCTCGCCTCCGCCGAACCCCTGCGCCGCGAAGTCGACGACGAGTGGGGGATGCTCAGCCTCAACTACACCTCGGGTACCACCGGGCACCCCAAGGGCGTCATGTACTCACACCGCGGTGCCTACCTGCAGGCGCTGGCGATGGTGGCCCAGGGCGGCCTGGACGCCGCCAGCGTGTTCCTGTGGACCCTGCCGATGTTCCACTGCAACGGCTGGTGCTACCCCTGGGCGGTCACCGCGGCAGGCGGGGTACACGTGGCGCTGCGCCAGGTAAGCCCCGAAACCATCTGGGCCGCGATCCACCGCCAGGGAATCACTCACCTCAACGCCGCGCCCACGGTGCTGACGATGCTGGCCTCCCATCCCGGCGCCACTCCGGCGGCCGCCCCGGTGCACGTGGCCGTCGGCGGTGCGCCGCCATCGCCCAGTCTGCTCGCCCGCCTCGCCGACCTGAACCTGCACGTCACGCACCTCTACGGGTTGACCGAGAGCTATGGCCCGGCGGTGATCTGCGACTGGCGACCCGAGTGGAATGCCCTGGGAACGGCTGAGCAGGCTCGGCGCAAGGCCCGCCAGGGCGTCGCCAACATCGCCTGTTCGCCGCTGCGGGTCGTGGATGCAGACGGCGCCGACGTGCCCGCCGACGGCGTCACCCCCGGCGAGGTGGTCCTGCGGGGCAACGTGGTGATGCTGGGCTACTACCGGGACCCCGACGCCACCGCCGCCGCCACCGTGCAGCGTCCCGACGGGGCCTGGTTCCGCACCGGCGACGTGGGCGTGGTGCACCCCGACGGCTACATGGAGGTGCGCGATCGGGCCAAGGACGTGATCATCAGCGGCGGGGAGAACATCACCTCCATCGAGGTGGAGCAGGTCCTGGTCCGCCACCCCGGCGTGCTGGAGGCGGCGGTCGTGGGTGCGCCCGACGAGACCTGGGGTGAGGTGCCGGTGGCGTTTGTGGCACCGCGCCCGGGGGCCTCGCCGAGCGAGGCGGAGTTGATCGAGTTCGTGCAGGAGGCGATCGCTCGCTTCAAGGCGCCCAGGCGCGTGATCTTCGGCGATCTCCCCAAGACCAGCACCGGCAAGATCCAGAAGTTCGTGCTGCGGGAGCGGCTCCGGGGCTAGGGCCGTCCAGGCTGGTCAATCGCTCCGGGTCCGCAGGCGCCGGTCCACGGCGGGGTCGGCGGCGGCGGCATCCAGCAGGTGGTCGGGCGTACCACCGCGTAGCCAGGTGAGTGCCCCCTCGAGTGCCTGAGTCAGGAGCCGGACCACCCCGGCGCCTGTGGCCGAGGCAACGTGGGGGGTGACCAGAACGTCGTCCCGGTGCAGGAGCGGATGACCAGCGGGCAGCGGCTCGGGATCGGTGACGTCCAGTCCCGCTCCGGCGACGTGGCCGGACTCGAGGGCTGCGAGGAGGGCGTCGTGATCCACGAGAGCACCGCGGGCGCAATTGATGATCACCACGCCGGGCCGCATCGCCGCCAGTGAGGTGGCGTTCACCAGGTGGCGCGTCGCAGGTGTGGCGGGGGCGTGCAGCGACACGATGTCGGCGGCCGACCAGACTTCCTCCAGGTCGGCCAGTCTGCCCACGGGTGCGACGTCGAGGTGGGGATCATGCGCCAGTACCCGCATACCCAGCGCCTCGGCGTAGGCGCCGAGGCGCCTCCCGATGCGGCCGCAGCCGATGAGGCCGAGAGTGCGGCCGTCGAGTTCGAGAGCGCCGACAGATGCCGGTGTCCCAACGAGCCCGTCGCCGTCGCGGAGACGGCGCTCGGCGGATTTGAGACGCTTGCTGACAGCCAGCAGCAGTGCCAGGGCGTGTTCGGCGGTCGAGGTCGTCGGCGCGTCGGGAGCGTTGCAGACGGCGACGCCGTGGGCGGCGCACGCTGCAACGTCCACGTTGTCGAAACCGATGCCACGCCGAACCACGACCTTCAGATCGGGCAATCGCCGGCAGGCGGCGTCGCCCCACGGCTCGCTCGCCCCCACAATCGCTGCCTCGGCCCCCGCCGGGCTGCGAACGAGATCCACGTCGGCGGGCATCTCGATGTCCGGCACCGGCCCGTCGATCCAGACCCGGTACCTCTGATCGCTCCGCCTCATGGCTGCGCCGCCGGGACCAGCGCGCTGACCGTGGCGAGGCCGAGCGAGTTTGAGTAGCAGAGGTTCCAGGCGTCGGAGGCGCCGGCGTCGGGGGACAGCGGTGCCGCCAGGGCACACAGGCTGAACACCACGCGGGTGCCTGCCGGCGGGTAGCCCGGCCAGTCGAGTTCGCCGCCGACCCGCGGCAGCGGCCGCACGCCCGGCGGCAGCGGCCCCCCGAAAAGGCCGGCGCTGGAGGGCCCGAGTCCGGCGACGGCCCACAGGACCGGCGGTTCCTGCGGGTCGAAGGCGCTGACCAGCAGCACCAACTCCGTCGTTCCCAGCGGGATGTTCCACCACGCCAGCGTGGGCGGTTCGCCGGTCTCGAGCAGTTGCGGCGGCAGATCTCCGCCCGGTGCGAAGTCGGTGCCCTCGACAAGCATGCCGCCGGGTCCCTGGCTCTGGTTGACCGGGACGAAACGGGCCTGGGAGGCGGCGAAGTTGGGCGGGGCGCGCAACTCCCGCCCCGATGAGCCGCATCCGGCTGCGACGAGTACGGCCACGGCCACCAGGATCAGGACGCGTCCGCCGACTCGATGGCTGCCGGTGTGCCGGTGGCGCCGGCCGGAGCCGCCCACGGCCTGTGGGGCTCGGTGACCTCCCATGGCGCCAGCGTAGGAAGCGCATCCCGCTGGCGCGAGCATCCCGGTCGCAAATTCCGCCGGGTTCCTGCACGCTGGGGGAGACTTAGTCACTACTCGGCCCCGGGGAGCGTGGCATGGACCGAACCTTCCCGCTGCTGGCGAGGTTCCGTCCGCGGCGCGCACCCCTGCAGGGTCGAGGCGTTCCCGGCGTGCCCCACTGGGCCGGTACGCAGAGCCTCGTGGCCCTGGGGTTGCTGGCCGTGGTCAGCGTCGTGGTGGGGATCCTGCTCGGGGCCAGCGCCGACCGCCTGGGTCAACTCGGCGGGCTGCTGCTGATGGTGCCGGCCGCCATCGCGCTGCAGGGCAAGATCTTCGGGGCCTTGGGATCGCGCCTGGGCACCGCCATCCACGCCGGCACGTTCCGCTTCAGCCTGCGCCCCGCAACCGTCGTGGGCGAGAACATCCTGGCCGGTCTGGCGCTCAGCATCGTGTCCTCGGCGATGCTGGCGATGCTGGCCAAGGCGGCGGCGGAACTGTTCAACATCCCCGTGCCGATGAGCCTGGCGGCCTTCGTGGTCATCAGCACCCTCGGCGGCGTGATCTCATCGCTGTTCGTGCTGGTGGTGGCGCTGGGGATGACGGCAGGGTCGGTGCGCTTCGGCTGGGATCCCGACAATGTGACGGCGCCGCTGGTGACCGCCGCGGCCGACGTGATCACGCTGCCGGTGTTGCTGCTGGTGGTGCCGCTGGCCGAGTCCGAGGCGGTCGTGGGCGCGGTCGCAATCGTCTGTGGGGCGGCGGCGCTGGTCACCGCCGTGAGCGTCTGGCGGACCGGCGGACCGTCGCTGCGCGCCATCCTGCGGGAGTCCTCCGGCGTGCTGGTGATCGCGCTACTGCTGGACCTGGGCGCCGGGGTGATCGTCGAGCAGCAGGAGGTCTTCCTCGGCCGGCTGCCGAGCCTGCTGGTGTTGCTGCCGGGATACCTGGCGGTCGGGGGCGCCCTCGGCGGCATCCTGTCCAGCCGGCTCGCCTCCAAGCTGCATCTGGGTCTCATCGAACCGTCAGCGGTTCCTGGCCGCGAAGCCCGCCGGGAGGTGCGCAACACCTTTCTCATGGGACTTCCCGCCCTCGCCGGCACGGGAGCGCTCGCCTACGGCGCCGCCAGGATCGCCGGTCTGGCTGGTCCCGGGCCGGCGGACATGATCGGCGTGGCGCTGCTCGGCGGTCTGGTTGCGGTGGCGGCGGCCGCTCTCGTGGCGTATTACGGCACGATCCTGGCCGAGCGTTTCGGTCTGGACCCCGACACCTACGGCATCCCGCTGGTCACCTCGGTGATGGACCTCGTCGGTGCTTTGACACTGGTGGCGGCGCTGGCAGCGCTGGCCATCTTGTGATGGCCGCAGTGGGACGGCCGGCCACCTCGATGGGGCCTCGGCGACGGCGCGATAGTCTCGCGTCGACACCGATGGACGATCGCCCCCGGAATCTGCGTTCCATGCTCGCTGAGGCGAAGGACCTCAGCGAGTTGATGGTGGACTTGGCGTATGCCTCGGTCTGCTTCGGCCACCCCGAGTTGGCCACCGAGGTCCGCGCTCTCGAGGAGCAGATGAGCGATCTGGTGCACGACATGCGCGCCGTCTGCGTGAAGGCCGCGCGCCGCCCGCGGGATGCCGGCGGCATGTCGTCGGTGTTGCAGGTTGTGAGCGCGATCGAACGCATCGCCAACGCGGCGGTGGACATCGCACGGGTCGTCACCCACCAGTTGGGGATCCCCGCCGAGTTGGTGGTCTCGCTGTCGGTCGCCGAGGAGGTCTCGCACCGGGCGCAGGTCGCCGAGGGCTCCGCCATGGCCAACCGGCCCGTCGGCGCCCTGGAGTTGCCGGTGGCGACCGGCACGCGCATCATGGCCATCCGCCGGGGCCGGCAGTGGATCACCGGCGTGGGCGGCGAGGACGTGCTGATGCCCGGCGACGCCCTGTTCATGCGCGGCTCCTCCGACGGCATCCCCCGGATCCGCGAACTCGCCGGAGACGAGGCGTGGGTTCCGCCCGAGGCGCCGGCGGAGTCCTCCATCAGCGACCTCGACCGTGCCGCCGACCTGCTCGTGGAGATGAAGAACCTCTCCGAGGTGTCGGTGGACCTGGCGTATTCCACGTTGGTGCTGGGTGATCCTGGCCTGGCGGCGCAGGTGCGCCAACTGGAGTCCCGGCTCGACGATGGGCACGACCAGTTGGAGGTGTGGGTTCTGCGGGCCGCCGCCGATCACGCCGACCCTGCGCCGCTGCGCGGCCTGCTGCACATCTCCAAGGCGGCCGAGGATCTCGGTGACCAGGCCTGCCAGATGGTGTGGCTCGTGGAGAAGGGCGAGGACGTGCACCCCATTCTGGAGATCGCCCTGGGCGACTCCGACGAGGTTGTCGTGGATTACCCGGTTACCGCGGGATCCCCGGTCGACGGCTGTTCCCTGGGCGAGTTGAGTCTGAACATCGAGCCCGGCTTCACCGTGCTGACCATCCTGCGAGGTGAGCGGTACCTGTACCGGCCGAGGGGGCCGACGGTGTTGCAGGCGGGAGACGAGGTGATCGCCTCGGGTCCCGACGAGGGGCGCAGCGCGTTCGCCGCCCTGCTGGGCTGGAACCTCGAGCGAGACCCGGAAACGGGCACCGATCAGTTGTCGCCCCGGGCGGGAGTGCTCGGGGCGCGGTCCTGAGACAGCCGGCGGCGCTCGAGTGAGGTACGCCGCGCCCACCGGCGCGCCCGGCGGCGACGAGCCGCTCCGGCTGCTGACGGTGCACGCCCATCCCGACGACGAGTCGTCCAAGGGTTCCGCCACCGTCGCTCGCTATGTGGACGAGGGGGTGCGCGCCGTGCTGGTGTGCTGCACCGGCGGCGAGGAGGGCGACATCCTCAACCCTGCGGCCGATCGACCGGGCGTTCGCGAGCGCCTCGCCGAGGTGCGACGCGCCGAACTCGACAGGGCGGCGGCGATCATCGGCTACCACGAGGTTCTGTGGCTCGGTTACCGCGACTCGGGCTACCCCGAGGCTCCCGACGCCACCGGCGCACCCCCCGAGCCGGTGGAATTGCCGGCCGACTCCTTCGGGGGCGCCCCTCTCTCGGAGGCGACCGAACGCCTTGTCGCGATCCTGCGCGCCCAGCGTCCCCACGTGGTCATCATCTACCCCGACGACCAGCAGGGCTACCGGCACCCCGACCACCTGCGCGTGCACGATGTGGGGCTGGCCGCCTACGAGGCGGCCGGCGACCCGCAGGCGTTCCCCGCCGCGGGTACGCCCTGGCGGCCGCCCAAGCTCTACTACTCCCTCTGGTCCAAGGCTCGGATGCTGGCGATCCACGAGGCGTTCGGCGAGCTGGGTTTGCAGTCCCCCTACGAGCAGTGGTGGTTCGAGCGGCCCTGGCAGGACCACCGCATCACCACTCGCATCGAGGTTGCGAAGTGGTACGACCGGCGCTGCGACGCGCTGCTGGCCCACGAGACGCAGGTGGATCCCGACTCGCCGTTCTGGTTCGGACTGCCCCGGGAGGTGGCAGCCGAGGCCTACCCGTGGGAGGACTACATCTTGGCGGGCTCCGACGTGGCGACCGAGTTGCCCGAGGACGACCTGTTCGCCGGGCTACGGGGCCCCGGCGGCTGAAGGGCGCCGGCGCGATGGGCAACCTCGGGAGCGAGCGCTGGCTGCAGGCCGTGCTGGCCGCGGCGGAGGTGCTGCCGGTCGTCCCAGGCTGCCACGTGACCGCCCGGATCGAGATCTCCGGCGGTCCCGACGGACCCATCCGGCTGGGGGCGGTCGTGGCCGATGGACGCCTAGTGCGGTTGAGCTCCGGGCGTCCGGCTGATCACGACTGCACCATCTCGTGCAGCGCCGCCGACGCGCAGGGGATCCTGAGTGGCCAGGTTGACCCTGCGGTGGCCTACATGCAGGGGCGCCTCAAGATCGACGGCGCCTACGAGCGGGTCCTGTTCGGTCTGCAACCTGTGCTGGGCGGCGAGGAGTTTGCCGCCTTCGTCGTCGAGGTGGCTGCCCTCACCGGCGCGGACTGACGCTGCGCCGGGTGCGCGCCGGGGGGCTCAGGTGCCGTAGCGGCGAGTGCCGGGAGCGACCAGGCGAGCCAGCGAGGTCGCCAATTCTCCCGGCTCGGGGAAGCGGTCGGCGCAGGCGTGCTTGGAGAAGATGTTCTGGCCGTCCACCGTGACGTCGAACACGCCGCCCCCGCCGCCGATGATCCGCAACTCGCCGATCACGTGCTGGTAGGCGCCGAGCAGTTCTGAGGCCGCGCTCACGGCGCGGTCGGAATAGTCTCAAGCCACGCAGTAGGTGATGCTGATCGTG
>JAGWAK010000069.1:6960-14603 GCA_021296435.1 Acidimicrobiia bacterium | reverse complement strand
GTCGACCAGGTAGCCGAGCGTGAGTGTCTCGCCGTCGAAGCCGGCCGTGGGCTGCGGCTCCGGAGGTGGCGCGGGGGGCGCCTCGGGCGGGGCCGGCGCGGGCTCAGGGGCCGGCGCCGGGGCCGCGCCGTCAGCCGCCGGGGCGGGTGCAGGCTCCGGAGGCGGCGGCGCAGGATCCTCACCGGCAGGCGCCGGAGCAGGTTCCGGAGGCGGCGGCGCAGCCGCGCCGTCAGCCGCCGCGGCGGGCGCAGGCTCCGGAGGCGGCGGCGCAGGATCCTCACCGGCAGGCGCCGGAGCGGAATCGGGCGGCGCCGGCGAATCAGCCGGTGCCGGTTCGGGCGGGGGCGGAGCCGCGGTCGTGCCGTCCTCACCGCCGCATGCGGCGGCCACCAGCACGATGGCGGCGATGAGCGCCGTCCAGCGGGACCTCGAGGTCAACCACCGCCTCGAGTCGAGCCTGCGCACGGTGCGAGCCTGCTTCATGGCCACCTCCTCGTGGCTTTCGGGCGGATGCGCAGCCCCGACATCGAGGTGCGCTGCCCGGCGGCGGCAGCAACCTGGCCCCCGATCGCGGGCCATACTATCCAGCGTCTGGCGGCGCCTCGGGGCAGCACGCGCTGCCACGGCGCCGCACCGCTCCCCGCGGCGGTGCATCCGCTCGACTCAGTGGCTCTCCTCATCCGCCTGCTGTGGCGGCACGGCAAGCCGCGACTGCCCGGCGCGACGGCTCCGCAGCGACCGCACGACGCCGGCGATGCCCTGGGGCTGGAACAGAAGGGCCAGCACCAGCAGCAGGCCGAACAGCGCCTCGCTGAACGACGAGGTGCTGAACAGCGGCTCGGCCGCCACGGTGTCGGACACCAGCGGGCGACCGAGGCCCGGCACGGTCACGTCCAGGTAGCTCACGAACTCCTTCACCAACTCGGGGAGCGGCCCCAGCAGCAGCGCGCCCACGACCGCCCCGTAGACGGTGCCCATGCCGCCGACGATGATGATGGCGACGAAGCGGATCGACAGGAAGAGTTCCGCCAGAGGCTCGCTGGGGGTGATGAAGCGCAGGCCCACCGCGTAGGTGGCGCCGGCCACCGAGGCCATGGCGCTGGAGATGGCGAAGGCGGCGATCTTGTAGCGGGCGTTGCTGACCCCGATCACCTCGGCGGCCAGGTCGCGGTCCCGGATCGCCTGCATGGCGCGGCCGGGACGGCTGCGGACCAGGTTCCGAACCACCAGAGCGCTGATCCCCACGAGGATCCACGACAGGTAGAACAGACCCTGCTGGCGGTCCAGCCGCTGGCCGAAGGCGCTCATGTCGCCGAAGTCCAGGCCGCCCAGCGCCAGCGGCGCCTTGTTGGTGGAGATGCCGTCGAAGCCGCCGGTGAAGCCCTCCCAGTTGCGGGCCACGTGGGTCACCACGAAGATCAGCGCCAGCGTCACCACCACCAGGTAGTTGCCCTTGAATCGCAGGGCGAACGGGCCCACCAGCGCCCCGATGACGGCCCCGGTGGCAGCAGCCAGGGCCAGCCAGGCAGGCAGCGGCCAGCCCCAGCCGGCGCCGAAGAACGCCACCAGGTAGCCCCCCACCGTCAGGAACGCCGCATGGCCCAGCGACACCTGGCCGCAGAATCCGGTCAGCAGGCTGAGCCCCAGCGCAGCCACCGCGAAGGTGCCGGCGTTACCCAGCACCGTGATCCAGAACGGGTCGTCCAGCACCAGCGGGCAGATCACCACCCCGGCGACGGTCAGGGCGGCCATCAGCTTGGCGCCGGCGCCGGGCAGCAGCGAGTTGACGGCGGTCGCTGACGCGGTCGGCGGGCGCCCCGGATCCGGTGACGGCAGCATGCGCCGCAGGAATCCAGTGCTCATACCCGCTCCACCCGACGGGTCCCCAGCAGTCCCTCGGGGCGCCACAGCAGCACCAGCACCATCAGCACGTAGGGGACGACCACCTCCACGTTCGACCCCAGCCAGGAGACGTCCAGGTAACCCTGGGACATGATCTCGGCCAGGCCGATCAGCACGCCGCCGAGCACGGCGCCGCCCGCGGAGTCCAGCCCGCCCAGGATCATGGCGGGGAATGCGGCCAGGGCCACGAAGCCGATGGCCGGCGAGAGGGCGCCGCCGCCGCGGCTGACCAGCATGACGCCGGCCACGGGCGCCACCCCCGCAGCGACGGCCCACGAGACCGCGAACGAGCGCGCCACCGAAATGCCCTGTGCCGCGGCCGCCTCCTGATCCAGGGCGGTTGCACGCATGCCGAGGCCGGTGCGGGAGTACCGGAAGAACACGAAGAACGCCGCCAGCAGCGCCGCGCCGGCGACCATGGTCCACAGGTCGGAATGGCGCAGCGTGACCTCGCCCAGCCGGCTGCGCCCGTTGCCCCACGGGACCTCCAGCACCAGCCCCGGGCTGGTCCAGACAGATCGCACGACCTGCTCGATGATCAGCAGGAGACCCAGGGTGATCAGCACCACGGTGAAGGTGGGCTTGCCCACCATGGGTCGAATCACCAGCCGCTCCAGGAACATCCCGACGGCGGCCATGATGATCATCACCAGCACCAGCGCCAGCCAGAACGGCAGGCCCCAGTCGGTGCCGAACTGGTACACCAGGTAGACGCCGAGGGTCACGAACCCGCCCTGGGCGAAGTTGAAGGCGCCGCTGGCCTTGTAGATCACCACGAACCCCAGCGCCACGAGGGCGTAGATGCCGCCGAGGGCGACCCCGGAGAGCAGCAGCTGCAGGAACTTGTCCATCAGCCCTCCCCACCGGTCCCGTCCGCTGCGGCACCCAGGTACGCCTCCACTACCGCCGGATGCTCGGCCACCGCCTCGGGGGTGCCGGAGGCGATGACGGCCCCGAAGTTCATGGCCACCACCCGGTCCGCGACCTCCAGCACCAGGTGCATGTGGTGCTCCACCAGCAGCATGGTCAGCGCCAGCTCAGCGCGGATGGTCCCCAGCAGCTCGCCGGTGGCGGAGCGCTCGGCGCGGGTCATGCCCGCCACCGGCTCGTCGAGCAGCAGCAGTCGTGGCTCGGCCGCCAGGGCGCGGCCGAGCTCGATGCGCTTCTGCACGCCGTAGGGCAGCAACCCCACCGGCCGGCCCACGTAGCCGCCCAGGTCGAGGAAGTCCACCAGCTCCGCGCACCTCTTGCGGTGGTGGATCTCCTCGCGCCGGGCCCGGCCGACCCAGACGGCCCCCGCCAGCACTCCGGTGCGCATGAGCGTGTGGCGGCCCAGCATGAGGTTGTCGATCACGTCCAGGTTCTCGAAGAGCGCGAGGTTCTGGAAGGTGCGGGCCACACCGCCGGCGGCAATGCGGGAGGGGCGCAGGCCAACCAGGTCGGTCTCCTCGAAGAACAGCGCGCCCCGCTCGGGGCGGTAGACACCGCTGATGCAGTTGAACATCGAGGTCTTGCCGGCGCCGTTGGGACCGATCAGCGCCACCACCTCGCCCGGGCTCACGCTGAAGGAAACGTCGTCGAGCGCCTTGAGGCCGCCGAAGGACAGGCTCACGCCGTCGACCCGCAGCAGCGGCGTCACGAGGGCGGCCGGCACCGGCTCACCGGCGGTCATCTCAGCCATCGCCCAGGTAGAGCCGTTGCACGTCGCTGTCGTCGCGCAGCACGGCCGCCGGCCCGCTCATCGCCACCTGACCCGCCTGCAGCACGTAGGCCGTCTCGGCGATCGCCAGCGCCATGGCGGCGTTCTGCTCCACCAGCAGGACGGTGGTCCCCGCTGCGCCCACCACCCTGATCCGCTCGGCGATCTGTTCGGTGATGCGGGGGGCCAGGCCCAGCGACGGCTCGTCCAGCAGCAGCAGCTTGGGGGAGCTCATGAGTGCCCGCCCGATGGCCAGCATCTGCTGCTCGCCGCCCGAGAGATAGCCGGCCTGGTCGCCGCGCCGCCCGGCCAGCTGCGGGAACATCTCGAACGTCTCCCCCATCACCGCGACCACCCGGCGACGGTCCCGGACGGTGACGGCTCCCGCCCGCAGGTTCTCCTCGACGGTCAGCTCGGCGAAGATCCGTCGGCCCTCCATCACCTGCGCCATCCCCCGCCGCACGAGCGCGCTGGCGCTGGTACGACGCACCGGGTCTCCCTCGAGGAGCACCTCACCGCCCGTCACGCGGCCGTGGTGGAACGGCAACAGCCCGGTGAGCGCCCGCAGCAGCGTCGTCTTGCCCGCCCCGTTGGGTCCCAGCAGAGCCACGATCGCGCCGGCCGGCACCTCCAGGTCCACACCGCGCAGGACCGTCAGGGCGGGGCCGTAGCGCACGCTGAGGCCGCGAACCTCCAGCACCGGCGTCGCTGATCCGTCCCCCACCATCGCAGCGCACCGTACCAGCGCGCGCCCCGGCGGCCGGACACCACCGTTCAGCGAAACACGCGCCTATCGTTCGCCCCGCAGGTGAGCGCGGCGCGCTAGCCTGATACGAACAACCGTTCTGAATTCCCGTACTGAACACCGAGCATCCTGCGGGGACCTCGCCCGGCCGGATGCCGTCGGCCTGGATCCCGAGGAGTCACCACTCAACGTGACCGCCGTCATCACCGACACCCCCGAAACCGGCGCCGCTGCCGCCGGTGTGATGGACGGCTTCCATCCTGCTGTCCGGGCCTGGTTCTGCGGGCGCTTCGCCGGCGGGCCGACCGCGGCTCAGGTGGGCGCCTGGCCGGCGATACGCGCCGGCGCCGACACGCTGGTGAGCGCACCAACCGGCTCGGGCAAGACCCTGGCGGCGTTCCTTGTGGCCATCGACGCCCTCTGGCAGGCGCACGAGCGGGACGAGCCGGTGGCCGGACAGGCCCAGGTGGTCTATGTCTCGCCGCTGAAGGCCCTGGCCACCGACATCGCCGAGAATCTCACCGGACCGCTCGCCGAGATCGAACGGATCGGCCGGGACATGGGCTTCGAACCCCCGCCGCTGCGCGTCGCCGTCCGGTCCGGCGACACCACGCAGTCGGCCCGGGCCGCGATGCTGCGCAATCCGCCCAACTTCGTCATCACCACCCCGGAGTCGCTGTACCTGCTGCTGACCGCCGAGCGCAGCAGGGCGATGCTGCGCACCGCCCGCTGGGTGATCGTCGACGAGATCCATGCCGTGGCGCGGGACAAGCGCGGCTCGCACCTGGCGCTCAGCCTGGAGCGGCTGGCGCACGTGTGCGAGCAGCGGCCACTGCGGATCGGGCTGTCCGCCACCCAGCGCCCGATCAGTACGATCCAGCGGCTGCTCCTGGGCACCGGCGAACCCGAACCGTCCTCCGAACGCCCCCCGCCCGCGGTGGTCGACGTGGGACACCGGCGGGAGCTGGACCTGGCCTTGGAGATGCCGCCCAGCGAGCTGGAGGCCGTGGCGCCTGCCGAACAGACCGGCGAGATCCTGGACCGCATCGCCGAGCGGATCGAGGCCCACAACACGACGCTGGTGTTCGTCAATACCCGCCGCGAGGCGGAGCGCATCGCCCATCTGCTGGCTGAGCGTCTGGGGGAGGGCGGGGTGGCCTCCCACCACGGTTCGCTGTCCAAGGAGCGGCGCCTGCGGGTGGAGACCCGGCTGCGGGCCGGCGACCTGCGCGCACTGGTGGCGACCGCCTCACTGGAACTTGGCATCGACATCGGCCCCGTGGACCTGGCGTGCCAGATCGGCAGCCCGCGCAGCATGGCGACCTTCCTGCAGCGGGTGGGCCGCTCGGGCCACTCGGTCGGGGCGGTTCCCAAGGGGCGGCTGTTCCCCACGACCCGCGACCAACTGGTGGAGTGCGCCGCGCTGCTGGCAGGGGTGCAAGCCGGCCGCCTGGACGCCGTGACGCCGCCGGAGGCACCTCTCGACGTGCTGGCGCAGCAGATCACCGCCGAGTGCGCCGCGGAGCGCTGGAAGATCGATGACCTGTTCGGGCTGGTGCGGCGGGCCGCGCCCTACGCGGACCTGTCCCGAGAGGACTTCGACGAGACGCTGCGGTTCACCAACACCGGCGTGGTTACAGGGCGGGGACGGCGCGGCGACTACGTGCACGTCGACTCCGTTGCGGGCGAGGCGGCAGGACGCCGCGGCGCGCGTCTCGCCGCACTGACCTCGGGCGGGGCGATCCCCGATGTGGCCGACTACCGGGTGCTGCTGGATCCCGACGACACCTTCCTGGGGACGGTCAACGAGGTCTGGGCCATCGTGTCGATGGCCGGCGACGTGTTCCTGCTGGGCTCGCACTCCTGGCGGATCCGGCGCGTCGAATCGGGCGTGGTGCGGGTTACCGATGCCGAGGGGGCTCCCCCCACGGTGCCGTTCTGGCTGGGCGAGGCGCCGTCTCGGACCACCGAGTTGAGCACCGAGGTGAGCGATCTGCGGGCTCTGGTGGAGGGGTTCCTGGATGCCGGCGACCCGGATGGCGCCCGCGCGGCCACCGCCGAGCGCTGCGGTCTCTGCGCTGTCGCCGCCGAGGCCGTCGTGTCGTACCTGGCGGCCGCGCGGGCCTCCCTTGGCTCCCTCCCCACGCAGAGCAGGCTCGTCATCGAACGCTTCTTCGACGAGACCGGGGGCATGCAGCTCGTGATCCACAGCCCCTACGGCGGGCGGCTGAACCGAGGGCTGGGGCTGGCACTGCGCAAACGTTTCTGCCGCACCTTCGACTTCGAACTGCAGGCCGCGGCCAACGACGATGCCGTGGTGCTGTCGCTCGGGCCCCAGCACAGCTTCCCCCTCAGCGACGTGCCGCTGATGCTGGACCCCGGCACCGTCACCGACACTCTCACGCAAGCGATCATCGTCTCGCCGCTGTTCGGGGTGCGCTGGCGCTGGAACCTGAACCGGGCGCTGACCGTCCTGCGCTTCAAGGGCGGCAAGCGCAACCCGCCGCCGATCCAGCGGATGGAGGCCGACGACGTGATGGCCGCCACCTTTCCCGGACTGGCGGCCTGCGGGGACAACAATCCCGGTCCGATCCCCATCCCCGACCACCTGCTGGTGAGCCAAACCCTGCACGACGCCCTGCACGAGGCCACCGCCATCGAGGGTCTGGTGGCGCTCCTGAAGGCACTGCGCGCCGGGGACGTGGCCGTCGAGTTCCGAGACACCCCGGAGCCGTCGCCCCTGTCGCACGAGATCCTGAACGGGCGGCCCTTCACGTTCCTCGACGAGGCGCCACTGGAGGAACGCCGCACGCGGGCCGTGCGCCTGCCACGCGGCCTTCCCGTCGACCTGAGCGACATCGGCTCCCTGCATCCCGACGCCATCGCCCGCACGTGCGCCGAGGTGGCACCGGAGGTGCGCGACCCCGACGAGCTGCACGACCTGCTGTCGCAGATGGTTCTCTGCCGGCCGCGCCCCGACTGGGCGGACCACCACGCACAGCTGGCCACCGCCGGACGGGCGGGCGCCGCCGGAGGCTTCTGGTGCACGACCGAGTTGCGCCCGGCCGTGCGCGCCCTGCTGGGCGAGGACACTCCGGAAGACGACGGCGATGACGAACCCACGGACATCGGCGACCCCGCGGATGTGGCCATCGAGGCGATACGCGGTCACCTCGAGGTCATGGGGCCGGTGACCGTCGCCGAGCTGGTGGCAGCCACGTCGCTGGGCAGCGGAACCACCGAGATCGCCCTGGCGGCGTTGCAGGCGGAGGGCTTCGCTCTCTCGGGCCGGTTCCG
>JAGWAK010000069.1:5847-6900 GCA_021296435.1 Acidimicrobiia bacterium | reverse complement strand
CACGTCTACTCCCAGCGCCGGCGGCGCCAGGACGTCCAGCCGGTCACCGCGCAGGACTTCATGCGCTTCCTGTTCCGCTGGCAGCACGTGGCGCCCGGCACGCAGGTGCGGGGCCGCGCCGGGCTTGGTGCGGTGATCGAGCAGTTGCAGGGCTTCGAGGCGGCCGCCGGAGCCTGGGAGCGCCAGATCCTCGCCCGGCGCATCAACGGCTACCTGCCTGTCTGGCTGGACGACCTGTGCCTGTCCGGCGAGCTGGCCTGGGGGCGCCTCGGACTGCGACGCGGCGACGAGGTGCGCCCCGGGGGCGCCACGTCCCGCGTCACACCGGTCACGCTGGGGTTGCGGGGCGACTTCGACTGGCTGACGGTGGCCGCCCGTGGCGGCGAGGCGCCCACCGTCCCCGAGGCGGGCGCCACCGCGGAGATCGCCGAGTCCCTCGAACGCCGCGGGCCCCGCTTCGCCAACGAGTTGGCCGCCGACTGCGGCCGGCTGGCAACCGACATCGAGTCCGGGCTCACCGACGGCGTTGCCCGCGGCCTGCTGACTGCCGACAGCTTCGGGGCGCTGCGCTCCCTGCTCGGCGGGTCCCGCCACTCCGGCTACGGCGCCCGGCTGCAGCCGCGGCGCGGCCTACGCCGCGGGGCGCAGGGCCTGACCGGTCCGGTCGGGCGCTGGTCGCTGCTGGCCACTCCCAGCGACGAGTTCGACCCCGACGAGTTGGCCGAGGCGGTCGCCGAGCAGCTCCTGGCCCGCTGGGGCGTGGTGTTCCGTGACCTTCGCGCCACCGAGACCCTGGCCCTGCCCTGGCGCGAGGTGCTGTGGGCGCTGCGCCGCCTCGAGGCCCGCGGCATCATCCGCGGCGGGCGTTTCGTCACGGGATTCACCGGGGAACAGTTCGCGCTGCCCGCCGCCGTCGACGAACTGCGCCGGGTGCGCCGCGAGGAGCGCACCGGCGAGCGGGTGGAGGTCTCGGCGACAGACCCGCTCAACCTCACCGGCATCGTCACGCCCGGACCACGGGTCCCGGCGGTCGCAACCCGCACGGTCGCCTAC
>JAGWAK010000069.1:0-5749 GCA_021296435.1 Acidimicrobiia bacterium | reverse complement strand
CGGCCCGTCACGATCGGTATCGACGTCGGGACCACCGCCACCAAGGCCGTGGCCGTCGACGAGGCCGGAATGATCGTGGCCCGCACCCGGCGCCCCCACGAATTGCGCGTTCCCGGACCGGGCCTGCTGGAACACGATGCGGCCGAGGCCTGGCACCGCGGCCCGCAGCAGGCGTGGAGGGACGTGCAGGACTCGGGCGATCCCCAGGCCGCATGCGTGGCGGCCATGGTGCCGTCACTCACGGCGGTGGACGGTCGCGGCGTCCCCTTCGGAGCGGGCCTGCTGTACGGCGACGCCCGCGGCCAGGCAATCGCCGGGCTCCCACCGGTGGGCAATGAGGAGTGGGTGGGCTTCCTGCGCCACCTGGCGGAGCTCCATCCCACAGCAGCGGGATTCTGGCCGGCGCAGACCGTCGCCAACCACACTCTCGCCGGGGTGGCCGCCCTCGACACGGCCACGGCCCTGGCCGCGCTGCCACTGCTCGGAGGCGCGGGCTGGGATGAGGCACTGTGCAGCCAGATCGGCGTGCGCCTCGAGCAGTTGCCGCGGCTCGTGGCCGGCTGGGAACCGGCCGGCGACATCGACGGCGTCCCGCTCGGCGCCGGCATCGTGGACGGCCTCGCCGAGTTGACTGTCGCCGGCGCCGCCGAGGTGGGCGACGTCATCGTGAACCTCGGCAGCACGCTGCTCTGCTGGATCGTCAGCGACCGCTGGCGGGAGGTGGACGGACTCTGGACCATCCCCCACGTGGCGCCCGACCGCTGCCTGGTCGGCGGCCCGAGCAACGCCGGCGGGCTGTTCTGGGACCGGGTGCGGGCCATACTCGGCGACCCACCGGCGGGCGAGGGCTTCGACGCCGCGCTGGCGGCCCTGGATCCCGGCGACCTGCCCCTGTGGCTCCCGTCGATCCACCCCGAGCGGACGCCTGTCGCCGGAAGCGCACCGACGGCGTCACTGCTGGGTCTGGAAGCGACCCACCGGCGAGTGCACCTCTACCGGTCGGCTCTGGAGACCGCCGGGTTCGTCGTCCGCCGCCACATCCACGTCGCCGGGATCACGCCCCGGCGCATCGTGGCGACCGGCGGCGGCACCGCCGTCGGACCTTGGATGCAGGCGCTGGCCGATTGCACCGGCCTCGCCGTCCACGTCGGAGCCGTGCCCGAGAGCGCCGCCCTGGGCGCCGCGTTCGCCGCCCGACTCGTGGCCGGCCTGGAGACGGACCTCGCCGATGGGGCGCGCTGGGCTACCACGGCACGCAGCGTCGAGCCGGACACCCGCTGGACGGGCCCCGCCGAGGACCGCTATCGCCGCTTCGAGACGCTGACGGGCTAGGCCTGGCGACTGGCAGCCGCCCGTCACCAGCTTCGTCGACACCGCGCCCCGCACCACGGCGATCTCGCGTTCGGCCCGCTGCTGCGTGAGGTTGCCGACCGGGATGGCGATCCCGTCGGCGACGCACCGGGTGGCGAAGAGAGGGCCGCTCACAGGGTGGGCGAATCCGAGTTGCTACTGCACCGCCACCGAGTTGTGCGGGCTCCCCGGACTGCTCAGTCCGCGGCTCCGAGCGACTCCCGCAGTTCCTGGGCATAGGTGTGGAGGTAGTTCCGGCCGGTGGCGTTGAGGAGGTTGAAGGCGATTTCGTCCAGGGCGTCGGCCTTCAGCGCCGTGACGTCGTCGCGGCGAAAATCGATTGCCAGCAGCATGTCGCACAGCTCTGCCGCCCACTGTGCCTCGCCGGCCGCGAGCGCATCTCGCGCCTGCTCCAGCAAGATGTCGGCGCCGCCAGCGAGCGCCGCGATCCGCTCCGCCCGCTTGGCCGGATACAGCGGGTTGAGCGTCGTCGGGTTGCCATCGAACCAGCCCAGAACGCCGTCGAAGATCGCCCGCACCGACCAGGCGACGGCGCCGTAGTACTCCCGCAGCAGCGGATGCTCAGCCAGATCCTCGGGCAGCCGCACCTCGAGCACCAGTTCGTCGGGCGTCCTGCCGGCGTTCATGCCTTCGATGGTGGCGTTGTAGACGTGCCACAGAGCCCGGCTGTAGACCCCCAGCGCCTCGTCCACCGCCCCGGCGCCGCTGATCGGCAGGGTGTGGCCCAACACGAGATGAGCGGGCTCCAGGGCACGGATGCGGTCGATCGACTCGCACCAGTCGCGCACGTCTCGATAGGGCGTGCCCCGGATGGCGTACAGGTTCGGCCACGAGCGGTACATGTTGTCGCCGGCGAAGGCGACCCTGTCCCGCTCGAACCATACGAGCGCCTGGTCGTCGGTCTCGCCGGGGTTGTGCGAGACCTGGAGTGTCACGCCGCCCAACTCGACAGCTGCCGTGCCAGTGACCCGTCGTGTCAGGTGCACGCGGGGATCGGGAAGGTCGCCGAGTGGGAATCGGCGCGCCTCGGCAGCGGAGGCGAAGCCGGTGTTGATGTGCAGTTCGGGCGGGAGCAGGTGGCCGAATTGACGGAATGCGCGTTGCAGGGCGATCGGGCCAACGGCGGCCAACCGCAGCGCCTCGTTGGCGAACGGTTCGATGCCCCAGATCTCGATATCGGGGTTCTCCTCCCACAGCACCACCGACCCCAGGATGTGGTCGAAGTGGTGGTGGGTGCAGACGAGCCCGAGGATCGGCAAGTGGCTGTGCCGTCGCAACTCCCCGAGCGCCTCGGCCGTCGCCTCGGGTGTGCTGCCGGCATCGACGGCGATGATGCCGGCCTCGCCGATGATGAACGCGAAGGTGGACATGCCGTAGCCGGCCGCCACGAAGACCCGGTCGGTCAGGCGGATGAACTCCCGCTCGAGGGACGGATTGAGCGCTCGCAACTCCCGCGTCGCCGCCGTCTCGCCTCCTCCCACGGCAGGATCCTCAGCGACGGGGCGTCGCGGTGCGTTCACGTACTGTCGACCGCCGGCAGGGCGCGGAGATCCTGGGCGCAGGTGTACAGGTAGTTCCGGCCCGTCGTCGTCAGCATGTTGGTGGCGAGTTCATCGAGGGCGTCGGCCTTCAGCGCCCTCACCTCGGCGGGACGGAAGTCCATCGCCAGCAACAGGTCGCACAGCTCGGCGGCCCACTGCGCCTCGCCACCCGCCAGCGCGTCGATGGCGTCGCTGACCAGCACCTCGGGACCCCCGGCGAGACCGGCGATCCGCCGGGCACGGTCGGCGGGATGGAGGGGATCCAGGTTCGTGGGGTTGCCGTCGAACCAGCCCAGCACCCCGCTGAAGATGGCCCGTACCGACCAGCTGATGTTGCCGTAGTACTCGCGCAGCAGCGGGTGGGCTGCCAGGTCGTCGGGGAGGCGCACCTCGGCGACCAGTTCATCGGGCGTCTTGCCGGCGTTGATCCCCTCGATGGTGGCGTTGTAGACGTGCCACAGCCCCCGGCTGTAGACCTCCATCGCCTCGCTGACCTCGTCTGCGCCGCTGATCGGCAGCGAGTGGCCCATCACGAGATGATCGGGACGCAGCGCGCGGATCCGATCCACGGACTCGCACCAGTCGCGCACGTCGCGGTAGGGCGTTCCCCGGATGGCGTACAGGTTCGGCCACGAGCGGTACATGTTGTCGCCGGCGAAGGCGGCCCGGTCCCGCTCGAACCAGACGAACACCTGGTCGTCGGTCTCGCCGGGGTTGTGGGTCACCTCCAGGTTGACACCGCCGAGCCGGATGGTGGCGCTCGTCTCGAACCTCTTCCGCGGGCGGATGCGCTGCTCGGGGACGATGCCCAGCGAGGTGTTCCCCGCCGCGACCGAAGGGCCGATCCCGGTGTTGATCTTCTTTTGGGGGGGAAGCAGGTTGCCGAACTGCCGCAGCGAGCGCTGCATGGTGATGCTGGAACGATTGCGGGCGAGCGCGCGGGCCTCGGTGCCGAAGGGCTTTATCGCCCAGATCTCGATCTCGGGGTTCTCCTCGGTGAATGCCACGGCCCCATGGGTGTGGTCGATGTGGCCATGCGTGTAGACGAGCCCGAGGATCGGGAGGTCGGTGTGGCGGCGCAATTCGGCGATCGCCTCGGCCGACGGGCCGGGAGCGCTGCCGGCGTCGACCGCCACGATGCCGCGGTCGCCCACCACGAAGGAGAACGTCGACACGCCGTAGCCGCAGGCCACGAACACCCGGTCGGTCAGCCGGAGAAAATTGCGCCCCAGCGATTGGTCGAGGGCGCGCAGTTCCCTGGCGGCGGCGGTCTCGCTTCCCCCCATGAACCGAACCGTACTCCCGCGGTTATCGGCGGGCCGCGGCGCGCGCTTCTAGTGTCTGGGTCGATGGCGACCGAGGTGATGATCACCGGAAGCGGGATACCGCTGCCCTCGCCGGGGCGCGCCGGGGCAGGCGCTCTGGTGCGCCACGACAGCACGATGATCCAAGTCGACGCCGGCCCGGCAACCACCTTGCGCCTCACCGAAGCCAACGTCGACCTCACGCAGCTGGCAGGCCTGGTCATCACCCACCATCACAGCGACCACTTGATGGGGATCCCCGATCTCGTGCTGACGCGCTGGATCCGCAACGGCGCTCATCGGTGTCCGCCGCTGCCGATCCACTGCCCCGCCGGGCACGCAGTCGACTACGTGGAGTCACTGTTCGACAACCTGCAACCCGACATTGAGGCGCGGATCGGCCTGGCTGGTTTCCCCGACCGGCCCGAGGTGGCCGTGCACCCCTTCGAGCCGCAGGAGTCGCCGACGGTGGTGGCCACTTTCGGCGAGGTTCTGGTCGAGTCGATCCTCGTCGAGCACGGCGGCGTACGGCCGGCCGTGGCCTACCGGTTCAGCACGCCCGACGGTGTCCTGGTGGTCTCCGGCGACACCCGCGCCTGCGATGCCGTCGAAGACCTGGCGGCCGGCGCCGACATCCTGGTGCACGAAGTGCTGAGCAGCTCCAAGCTCCTCGAGCTCGGTCTCCCACACCAGCGCGTCGAACGACTCGGTCGCCTCCATGCCGAGGCCCCCACACTCGGCGCGCTGGCAGCCCGAGCCGGTGTCGGCCAACTGGTGCTCACCCATCTCATGCCGGCCCCCCGGGGATCTGACGACGAGGCGGAACTCGTCGAGGCCATCCGCGCCGGCGGCTACGCAGGCAGGGTCACCGTCGCCTCAGATCTCCACACCGCAAGGGTCTGACCGCTCCCGGAGCACAGCCGCCGGCGAACCGCCGATTCCGGCGGGCCCGCTAGCCCTCGTCGCCCTCCTCGACGGCCACGACGGCGGTGATGATCTCGGCCTCGTTGTACTGGCGGTGGTTCACGGCGGTGACATAGTGGCGGAGCAGCCGCAGCGACACGTCGCGTTCGATCTCGAGTTCGGACATGTCGGACTCCGGATCCGCCAGGAGTGCGATCCGGTCCTCCAGATTCTGCGCGCCGGTCGGCCCGCTGGCGAACTCCAACTCCACCCTCGAGCCGCGGGCCGTGGCGGCCACGCGCAGGCGCTTGCCCGCCTCTTGTGCGGGCGCATCGGTCTGCTGCATGAGCACCAGAAGCGCCTCCTCGGCAACAGCCTCCAGCCGGGCTCGCGTGTCCTCGTTCCACGCCCGCTCCGCTGCGACGTCGTCCATGAAGTCCCTGATCCTGCCGATGCTCGCCACGTTGAGCTCCGTCTCGACGCTCCGGCGGCGCTCCGCCGCGTTGAACGAAAGCGCCAGGGCGACGAGCACGAGGCTCCCCGCCAGCAACCCGTGCCGGGTGACGGCGTCCCAGAACGCGTTGTCACCGAAGTCCGCCAGGCCGATCTCGATGAGCAAACCCACGACGA
>JAGWAK010000068.1 GCA_021296435.1 Acidimicrobiia bacterium | reverse complement strand
ACATCGCCCGCAACGTCCTGGGGTGGGAGACCGCAGCGGTCATCGGCGACGACTACAGCTTCGCCTGGACCTCCACGGCGGGCTTCATCGCAGAGTTCTGCGCCGCAGGCGGTGATGTGATCAGCCGGGTGTACCCGCCGCTGAACACCACCGACTACTCCGGTTTCGTGGAGCAGCTGCCCGGACCCGACGAGGTCGACGGTTACTTCTGGGCCGTTGGCGGCGCCGGTCTGGTTCCGGCCCTCAACGCTTTCGAGGATGCCAAGGGCGAGGTCGTGGGCGAGCAGCACATGGGCAACCTCTTCTGGGGTATCCCCGACGTGTTCACCGCCATCGGTCCCCGGGTCGTCGGTTCCTACTCCGGTGGGTTCGGCAACGCTCCCGATCTGCAGACCGAGAAGGCAGCGGAGTTCCGCGCGATCATCAACCGTCACCGAGATCCCGTTCGGGGGCTCGCCGGCTCCGGCGGATGCCGCGTACTTCGACGCCTTCTACATGAACTACTACAACAACGCCTGGGGCCTGATCGAGGGCCTCAAGGCGATCGGGGCCGACCTTTCCGGTGGCCACGAGCCGTTGTGGGAGGCCATCAGCAACGTGACGCTCGACGCCGCGTTCGGCGAGATCAGCCTGGACCACAACCGGACGGCCATCCAGGACCAGTACGTCGGTCGTATCTACCTGGATGACGACGGCAACATGGCGTCCAGCACCGTGGCGTTCGTCCCGCAGGTCGACCAGACCTTCGGCGGCACGTTCTCCGGTGATCCGTCACCGAGCAGGGACTACCCGCCGTGCGAGGTGCGCGATCTGCCGTGGATCGGCAACGCTGTCCCGGTCGTCAACGGCGTTCTGCAGAACTAGCCGACGACACTGACCACGAGGTAGAGGGACGCCACCGATCATGACGACGGCAGCAGCGAACGGAGCACCTGTGCTGCGGCTGCGTGGCGTCAGCATGTCCTTCGGTGGCGTCCACGCCCAGAGCGACATCGACATCGATGTCGCTCAGGGCGAACGCCTCGTCATCCTCGGGCCCAACGGGGCCGGCAAGACGACGCTGTTCAACGTCGTGGCCGGCGACCTGCGGCCCACCGCGGGTACCGTCGAGATCGACGGTCTGAACGTGGAGGAGCTGCCGGCGCGCCGCCGGCCGCAACTCGGCATGTCCCGCACCTACCAGCGCTCGCGACTGTTCGCCGGCCTCACCGTGGAGGAAAACCTCTACCTCGCCGTTCTCGGCAAGGAGGGCCGGCGCTTCCGGTTCCGCATGGGACGGCGCGACGCGGCCTACCGCGATCGCGCCCGGCGCGCCGCCGCCAACGTCTGGCTGGAGGGCCGCCTCGGCGCGCTCACGGCCGACCTGTCCCACGGCGAGCAGCGCCAATTGGAGCTGGGTCTGGCCACGGTGACCGAACCTCGGGTGCTGATGCTCGACGAGCCTGCCTCGGGTCTGTCACGTGGCGAGCGGGAGCGGCTCACCGAGTTGCTGCTGTCGCTGGAACGTGAGGTGACGTTGCTGCTCATCGACCACGACATGGACGTGGCGCTGCGCGTAGCGGAGCGGGTGGTGGTGATGCACGACGGTGTCAAGATCACCGAGGGCACGCCCGATGAGATCCGCGCCAATCCGCAGGTGCACGACATCTACCTGGGCCGGGGGATCAGCCATGAGTGAACCGCTCCTGGAGATCTCGAACCTCGACGTGGGCTACGGGCACGCCCAGGTGCTGCACGGCGTGAACCTGCAGGTGGGACAGGAGGCCGTGTCGGTCATCGGCCGCAACGGCATGGGAAAGACCACGCTCTGCAACGCCATCATGGGTCTGCTGCCGGTCATGGGCGGCTCCATACGGTTCCGCGGCACCGAGTTGGTGGGGCTGGCCCCGTACAAGGTCGCCGGCACGGGGATTGGCTACGTCCCGCAAGGCAGGCGCCTGTTCACCTCTCTCTCAGTGGACGAGCATCTGGCGATGCTGGCGCGGCAGGCGCGCGGCAAGCGCTGGACGCCGGCGGAGGTGTACGAACTCTTCCCGCGCCTGGCTGAGCGGAAGAAGCTCAGCGCCACGAGTCTCTCCGGCGGTGAGCAGCAGATGCTGGCCATCGGCCGGGCGCTGCTGCTGAACGCCGATTTGATGCTCATGGACGAACCCTCCGAAGGTCTGGCGCCCACGATTGTGGAGCAACTGGTGGACACCTCCCGCCGCCTCGTGACCGAGGGGATCGCGGTCCTGCTGGTGGAGCAGAACCTGAGCGTGGCGACGGCCGTCTCGGAACGTCAGGTGGTGATGGTTTCGGGGCAGATCGAGACGGAGATCAGTTCGCAGGAATTGCTGGACGATCCCGACGCCCAGCGCCGCTATCTCGGTGTGGAGTCGCTGGAGGACACCGGGACCTGAGCGCCCGGCGGTCCCGTTGAGGCCGGCTCAGGCGCTGCTTCCCGCCGGCACTGCGGCACAGAAGCGTTCCACCCGCTCGCTCAACTCCTCCCGGTAGGTGGCCGCGCGGCTCATCTTGAGGTCTTCGTAGCCGCGGATCTGATCCACCAGATCGGCGATCTCCACGGCCTCGTCCCGGTTGATGGCGTCCAGCGTGCCCAGTAGCTCCCGGATCGCTTCGCGGAACTCGTCGGGCAGCCGGCGCTCGCAGCGGCGCACCCTGGCGTAGCCGAAGAGGTCCAGGGGCGTTCCCCGGAGCCGCTTGGCGCGGTGGAGCGCCACGAGCAGGGGACGGGCCCAGCGTCCGAGCTTCAGCTTGCGGGACACGCCCAGCGCCCGCAGGAACGGTGGGTGCAGGTGCCAGACCAGGCGGGCGCCCGGGCCGGCGATCGCCTCGGCGTGGGTCACGGCGTCCGGCGCGAGCAGCAGCCGGGCCACCTCGTACTCGTCCTTGTAGGCCATCAACTTGTGCAGGCTGCGGGACGCGGTCTCCGTAAGGTCCCAACCGCCGAGGTCCTCCTCGGCGTCTGCCACCTCGGCGACGAAACGCAGGAAGTCCTCGGCGTAGCCGGCCGACTGGTAGGCGGCCAGATCGGCGGACAGCATCTCGAGCAGTTCGCCGAGGCCGGTGCGTTCGGCGAGCGGATCGAGGAGCCTGCGGACCGCAGGGGCAAGGACGTCGTCGCTGTAAGGGGGCGCTGACCCGGCGTCGTCGGGGGGCGGGGCGGCTCCGGCGGCGGCGGCGTTCGCGGCGGCCAACTCGACGCCGTCGGGGTCGATCACCCATTGGCGGCCCCAGCGGAAGGCCTCACAGTTGCGCTCGGCGGCGACGCCGTTCAGGTCGATGGCGGACTCGAACGAAGCGGCGGTGATCGGCAGCGCCCCGCACTGGTAGGCAACGCCGATCAGGAACACGTTGGCCGAAGTGGTGTTGCCGAAGAGGCGCCGGGTGATGGCGCCGGCGTCCACCCAGCGGTTCTCGCCTGCCCGTGAGGTGGAGTCGACGACCGACCGCAGCTCTTCGGTTCGGGGATAACCCTGCTCGGGGTGCACCACCATCTGGCCCGTGCTGGTGGGGGTGACCGAGGACACCACCAGGGTGCGCTCGGCAGAGGCGCCCGACAGCGCCCCTGGGGCCGCGGCGGTGAGCAAGTCGAAGGCCAGGTAGAGGTCCACCATCCCGTCGGTGGCCTTGTTGGAGGCGATTGGCTCGTCGGCGCTGATGCGCACGTCGCTCAACACGGGGCCCGCTTTCTGCGACAGCCCGGTCTGGTCGAGTCCCTGCACGTGCCGCCCGCTCAGCAGCGCGGCGGTTCCCAGCAGGTGCGAGGCGGTCACGACGCCGGTGCCGCCGATTCCCGCCATCCGCACGGTCATGTTGCGGGGTCCGGCTGCGGCCGGCTCGGCGATCTCGTCGGGCGGCTGCGGCCGGACCCGGTTGGCCAGCGACGGCGTGGCCGCGGCCCGCTTGCGGGCAATGCGGCGCTGGCGGCCGGCACGGGCGGAGCGCACCGTGGCGAAGGAGGGGCAGTCGCCGTCGATGCAGGAGTAGTCGAAGTTGCACGTTGTCTGGTCGATCTTGGTCTTGCGGCCGTAGGGCGTGTTGACCGGCTGCACCGACAGGCAGTTGCTCACGTCGCCGCAGTCGCCGCAGCCCTCGCAGACCCGCTCGTTGATGAGCACCCGGGTCTTGGGCGTCGGTCGCTGGCCGCGGCGGCGGGCACGACGCAACTCGGCGGCACAGAACTGGTCGTGGATCAGGACGGTCACGCCCTCGACGTCGCGCAGTTTCTCCTGTGCCTCGATCAGGCGCTTGCGGTCCCAGACCTCCACGCCGGTCGGCAGCGTGACGCGCTTGTAGCGGCCGAGGTCCTCGGTGGTGATCAGTACCTGCCGCACGCCCTGGGCGAGCAGGATCCTGGCCATCTCCGGGACGCCCACGATGCCGGTGGGGTCCTGCCCGCCGGTCATGGCCACGGCGCCGTTGTACAGGAGCTTGAACGTGATGTTCACCCCGGCCGCCACGGCGAATTGGATGCCGAGCTGGCCGGAGTGGGCGTAGGTGCCGTCGCCGAGGTTCTGGATCGAATGCTCCCGCTCGGTGAACGGTGCCATCCCCACCCACGTGGCGCCCTCGGCACCCATCGAGCACACCGAACTCCACTGGCCCACCCGCTCGGGGTCCATCAGTGAGACCATGCCGTGGCAGCCGATGCCGACTCCCACCAGCGTGTCCTCGGGGACGCGCGTGCTGGAGTTGTGCGGGCAGCCCGAGCAGAAGTAGGGCGTGCGGCGGGCGCTGACCGGCAGCGACTGCCGGCGGGGTGCCGGCGGCAGCCCGAGGCGGTCGCCGCTGAGATGTCTCGACAGCCGCTCGTGCAGCGGGCGGGCCAGCGTGTCGGCGTCCAGCCCCGCGTGCCTGGCGAGGAACGGCTCGCCGCGATCGTCGCGCTTGCCCACTACTGCGGGCCGGTCGGCCAGCGGGTACAGGGCGTCCTTCACGAACAGCTCCAGGTACGGGTCCTTCTCCTCCAGGACGATGACCTCGGCGAGCCCCTCGGCGAAGTTCCGCACGAAGGCGGGGTCGATGGGGTACGGCAGCGAGACCTTCGCCAGGCGGATGCCGGCGCCGGCGATGTCGGCGGTGGTGTCGAGACCCAGCAGGCGCAGCGCTTCGATCATCTCCGCGTAGCAGTTCCCGGAGGCGACGATTCCCACCCGCGCCGGGCCATCGGGTGTGGTGAGCCGGTTAAGCCCGTTGCGCGCCCCGTAGCTGCGGGCCAGCTCCAGGCGGGTCTCCACCAGATCCCGCTCGATGTCGTTGGTGTAGGGGGGCATGAGGTTGCCGTCGGGCCGGTGCAGGTAGGGCTGGGGCGGGCCGTGGTGGCCGGTCAGCACCGGCAGGCGGTAGGGAGGACCGGAGCGGTCGCCGCTGTCGCCGTTGCGCTCGCCCCAGCCGTCGCCGTCCAGGTCCACCGCACCGGTACCGTCGGCAACCGAGGCCACGATCCGCAGCGCCGTCACCACCCCGCAGGAGCGGGAGAGGGCGATTGCATGGCGCCCCAGGCTCAGCGCCTCCTGCGGATTCCCCGGTACCAGGAAGGGCATGCGAAGCGACACCAGCGTGCCGTCGGAGGAACTGCCCACCGTGGAGGACTTGGCATAGGGATCGTCGCCGACCAGCATCACCGCGCCGCCGAGCGGTGACGTCCCGGTCAGAACGGCGTGGCGCATGGCGTCGCATGCCCGATCCAGCCCGGGTGCCTTGCCGTACCACATTCCCAGGACCCCGTCCCGGGTGCTCTCGCTGAGTCCGCTCACGAGTTGGCTGCCCATCACCGCAGCGGTCGCCAGTTCCTCGTTGAGCCCCGGCTGGTGGACGAGTTGCAGACCCGCGGTTTCGGCCAGGCCGGCCACGCGGGTGATTTCGGTGTCGAAGGTCGCCAGGGGTGATCCGGGGTAGCCGCAGATGAATGCCGCGGTGTTGTGACCCGCCACACGGTCCCGGCGCAACTGCTCGAACGGCAGTCTTGCCAGGATCTGCACGCCCGAGGCGAAGACCCTGCCCTCGTCGCGCAGGTACCGGTCGGCGAGCCGGTATTCCGGGCGGCCCGCGTCCGGAGCGTCAGAGGCCATAGGCTTCATCGCGCGTCCTCAATGTGTGCAGGCTACCGCGAGGGTGCCCTCCTGTCCTGCGCGGATTGCCACTGCAGACCGCGTGGTGCGGTGCAGGTCGCCGGGACGGGGTGGCCGGCGGTCACGGCCCCGAATCCCGCGAGCGGTAGCATCCCGCCTCGTGGGGATCGATCCCGAGGTTGCCGACGAACTCGTCGCCACCATTTCAGCCTGGGTGGACCGGGAAGTGGTTCCGACTGCGAGCAGCTTCGAGCACGCCGACGAGTTCCCCGAGGCCATGTTCGCCCGGATGTGCGACTTCGGCCTGTTCGGTGCCACGATCGAGGAGACCTACGGCGGCCTCGGACTCGACGCCCTGACCTACGCCCGCATCGTCGAGGAGTTGTCCCGGGGCTGGATGTCCCTGGCGGGGATTCTCAACACCCACATGCTGTCGGTGGCCATGATCAGCCGCTTCGGAACTGCTGAGCAGCGGGAACGGTTCCTGCCGCGCATGACCGACGGCTCGCTGCGGTCCGCATTCTCGCTGTCGGAACCCGACGCAGGCAGTGACACCCAGAACATTCGCTGCCGGGCAACCCCCGACGGCGACGAGTGGCTCGTCAACGGCACCAAGATGTGGGTCACCAACGGCATGCGCGCCGGTCTGGTGATGCTGCTGGCGCGCACTCCCGACGATCGGATCACCTGCTTCATCGTCGAGAAGGCCCCGGGCCCGGCTGACGGGGGCCTGACGATCAGCCGCAAGATCGACAAGCTGGGCTACAAGGGCGTCGAGACGGTGGAGATGTCCTATGACAACCACCGCGTTCCCGACGCCAACATGCTCGGCGGCCCCGAGGGTCTGGGCAAGGGTCTGCGCTACGCGCTGGCCGCCCTCGAGCTGGGCAGGGTCAACATCGCAGCCCGCGCCGTGGGAGTGGGGCAGGCGGCCTACGACGCGGCCATGGCCTATGCCCAGGAGCGCGAGACCTTCGGGCGGCCCATCTTCGAGCACCAGGCGGTGCGCTTCATGCTGGCGGAGATGGCCACCAAACTGCACGCCGCCCGGCTGCTGACCTACGACGCCGCCCGGCGCTACGACGAGGGGCAGCGCATCGACCTCGAGGCGGGCATGGCCAAGCTCTTCGCCTCCGAGGCCGCCTACGAGATCGCCACCGACGCCATGCGCATCCACGGCGGCTACGGCTACACCACCGAATACCCCGTGGAGCGCTACTACCGGGACGTCCCGCTGATGATCATCGGGGAGGGCACCAACGAGATCCAGAAACTGGTCATCGCCCGCCAGCTCCTTTCCCGCTGGCTGGAGAAGAACTAGCGCGCCCGATCCGGGCGCGGCGTTCGCGGTTTCGTAGACTGGTTTCCCCGCCCCCGTAGCTCAGGGGACAGAGCAGGGGACTTCTAATCCCAAGGCCGCAGGTTCGAATCCTGCCGGGGGCGCGGCGACCGGGTCGGCAATCTCAGTGCCGCCTAGCAGTGGGCCGTCGACGCTGCGCTCCGCACCGTCCTCGACCTGAACTGAACCACACCGCCGCGGCGGGTTGAGTCCCGGCGGATTCAGTTCTTGGACCGCGAGGGGGTGACGCGTAGGATCGGAGCGTGCCGGGGGAGCCCACTGTCAAGTCGGCGCCGGCCAGGCCGGTTCCTGATCTGGACGTTCTCGACGGTGTCCAGCGGCGGCTGCTGTGGCTGGCGACTCGCATCGTGGACGTGGCCAACCGCCGGGAGGGCCTTGAGATCAAGGTCGGCGGGCATCAGGCCTCGTGCGCCTCGATGGTTTCGATCATGACGGCGCTGTGGTTCGCCCACATAGACGGCGACGACAAGGTGGCCATCAAGCCACACGCCTCGCCCGTGTACCACGCCATCAAGTACCTCACCGGCGAGCTGGACCGCTCGTACCTCACCACCCTGCGCAAGCGGGGCGGCCTGCAGGCCTACCCCTCCCGCACCAAGGACCCCGACGTGGCCGACTTCTCCACGGGGTCGGTGGGCCTGGGGGCGGTGGCGCCGCTGTTCTCGGCCCTGGTGCGGCGCTACACCGACGCCCACTTCGAGCCGTCGCCGCCGGCGCGCTTCATCGCCACCGTCGGCGACGCCGAACTCGACGAGGGCAACGTCTGGGAGGCCATCGCCGATCCGGTCACGCATGGGCTCGGCAACTTCA
>JAGWAK010000067.1:1472-9402 GCA_021296435.1 Acidimicrobiia bacterium | reverse complement strand
ATGGCGCGGCTGGTGCTGGACAGCCTCGTACTCACCGAGGTCACCTCCGCCGTCTTCGAGGCGGCCGGGCGGCTGGAGGCCGAAGGTCTGCGGAGCCTCGACGCCGTCCATCTCGCCGCGGCGCTCGACCTCGGCGACGACCTCGACTACATGGTCACCTATGACGATCGTCTGGCCGGCGCAGCCGAGGCCTACGGGATCGCCGTCATCGCCCCCGCCTGAGCCGCCGGTCCGAGGGCACGGGGCCACTCCCGCTCCCCTCTGGCGGGCCATCCAATGCGTGACCGATGTCACCCGAAACGCGGCCACGGGGATGTTCAGTCTGTCGATGGGTCCCGGTTATCGTGAATCCGTGCGCAGGACTGTGGATTTCGCGCTCGACACCGAGCAGATGATCCGCCACCGGATGGCGACTCGCGGTATCAGCTTCGAGCAGGCGGTGAACGACTCGATCCGCCACGGATTCGACCGTGGCGTGCTCGACGAGACGCCCACTGCGCGGTCCCTCGCCGACCGAGGAGCTGCCACCGACCGCTAGAGATGGCGCGGTCGGCCTGATCATGAACCTGGGCTGGCGGGTGGGCGGTCCTGCGGGGCTGGACCAGCCGCCGAGGTGACCCGGGGTGGCTCAGTCGAACGGCGCCTCGCAGTTCACCGCATCCAACTCCGTCCAGTCCCACACGTCGCCGACGGTTCCCGAGTTCTCCCTCCCGACTTCAACGGCATACCAGCCGCGTCCGTCGGCCCAACTGAGGCCCATCGAGGGGTCACGACGCACCTGTTCGACCAGCGAGGGCGAGGCTCCGAAGTCCGCTGCACAGCGGCGAATCTGGCCTTCGAGAGACCCGCTCCGGATGAGCATCAGAGACATCAAAACGCCAAAGGCCGCGAACCCGGCCACCATAAGGAACATGGCGACACGATCGGCGCCGAGACGAGAGCGTCGCTCCGTGAATCCCGGCTCTGTCATCGCGATGCTCCACTCCAGGCGGATCCCCAACCCAGTTCACCCACGTACGCCCTCTCCGGTTGCCTCATACGGGTTCGACCTGCGCTCGGCTCACGGGAGCAACGTAGCACGCGTGCTACAGTACGTCCATGGGTCGAATGACTGAACTCACACAGCGCCAACTCCGCAACGACAGCGGGGCGATCATGCGGGCCCTCGACCGCGGTGAGAGTTTCATCGTCACACGCAACGGCGTCCCAGTGGGCGAGCTGCGCCCCGTCAGGCAGCGCCGTTTTGTGCCCATCGACGAGGTGGTGGAGATGTTCGCCGGCGGCTCGCACATCGACCACGAACAATTCCGGGCCGATGTCGACACTATCCTGGACCAGTCGATCGAGCCGCGGTTCTTGAGCCAGCACACCGAGGGGTGAGCGGGCTGGGGCCGTCACGTGCCTGAGACAAGCAGGCCGCGCGGCCTGCTCGACACGTCGATCCTGATCGAGATCTACAGCGTCGGGGCGGCGCGGTTCGGCGGACCCTTGCCCGATGTGGCGGCCGTCTCGACCATCACACTGGCGGAGTTGGCCTGCGGCCCGGTGTCCGCTGCTACCCCAGCCGAGCACGCCAGACGTCTTGACGTGCTCCTGCGAGCGCGGGCGGGGTTTGATTCTGTGCCCTTCGATGCGGACGCGGCGCGGGCGTATGCCCGGGTCTACGCCGCGACTCTCGAAGCCGGTCGCAAGCCCCGGGGAGCACGCTCCACGGACCTGCTGATCGCCGCCGTGGCGCTGGCGAACGACCTGCCGCTCTACACCTGCAACGAAGCGGACTTCGCCCACCTGCGGGACCTGATCGACGTCGTAGCAGTCAGCTGAGAGTCGCGGAGCGGCGACCCGCTGGATGCGCGGCCGGGCGGCGCCGCGGGCCTAACCGGCGGCTTCGCGGCCGGCTAGGTAGCCGAAGGTCATGGCTGGTCCGAGGGTGCCGCCGGCGCCGCCGTAGACCGTTGCGGTGGGGGCGGCCATCACGTTGCCGGCGGCCCAGAGGCCTGGGATCGTCTCGCCCTCTCGGCTCAACACCCTGCCCCGGACGTCGGTGCGGGGACCGCCGGAGGTTCCCAGCGCCCCGATCCGGATCGCCACGGCGTAGAACGGCGGCTCGTCGACAGTCCCCAGCGTTGCCGCCGCGCCCGCCAGCGAGCGGTCACCGTTGAAGTGGTCGTAGACGCTGGCGCCGCGGCCGAAGACGGGATCGGCGCCTGCCGCCGCATGCCGGTTGAACTCGGTAACCGTGGCGTCGAGGGCGGCCGGCGGCACACCGAGGCGCGCCGCGAGGTCGGCGAGCGTGTCGCCGCGGTGCACCCACGGGGGCGGCTCGGCACCGGGCCGGCAGCCCGGCAGCGGGTAGCGCCGCCGGTAGCGGTCGTCGCAGACCAACCAGACGGCAACGTCGGAGTCGGATTGGTCGGGTGTGGCAGAGCCGGGCATGCCGCGGCCGAGCGAATGGAACGCTTCCCCGAGCGAGTTGTAATTGGCGGCCTCGTTGCAGAAGCGCTCCCCCGCGGCGTTCACCATGATCGAACCGGGCCGGGTGCGCTCGACGAGCACGAGGTGGTAACGCGGCGCTCCCCAGGCCTCCTCGCCGGGAACTTGGACCATCGGCGCCCACCAGGCCTGCGCCATGTTGCCCAGCGCCGCGCCGGCGTGGATGGCCATGTCGAGCCCGTCGCCCGTGTTGGTGGGAACCCCGGCGGGAGCGTCCATCGGCCCACGCAGGAACGACCGCACCAGCGCCTCGTTCCACTCGAAGCCGCCGGTGGCCAGGATTACTCCGCTCCGGGCCTCGACGGTGACCTCGCCGGTCGTGCCCTCGCCGGCCAGCGCGTCGAAGCGAACGCCGGTCACCCGCCCGTCGTCGGTGGCGAGGCGGCGCGCCCGCGCCCCGGTGCGCACCGTCACGCCGGCGTCGAGACAGCCGGCCAGCAGCGACCCCGTCAGCGCCTCACCCATGCCGCAGACGCCTCGCTCGCGCCGCTCAGAGATCACTGGCGCCGGTGGTGACTCCGTCGCCCCGCCGAAACTCGTCTCCGAGAGCATCACCGGCCGGGCCCCGCCGTCCCAGAAGCAGAGCCGCCCAGCCCACTCCCCCAACACCGACAGATCGAACAGCTCCGGCTCCAGCGAGCGGCCACCCCCTGGCCGGGAACCCGGCACATCGGCGTGATAGTCGGGGTAACCGGCCAGCAGCCTGAACCGGCAAGGGGAGGACGACTCCACGAACCGCAACATCTCCGGACCGGTCGTCACAAGGGTCTCCGCGACCGGGCCATCCAGAGCGTCCCCGGCCAGCGCACGGAGGTACCGCAGCGCCTCGGCCGGATCGGCATCGCGCTCGGCGACGTCAATCCCGTCGATCTCCTCCATGAGGTGGTTCCCCGGCACCCACACGATCCCGCCGCTGATTGCCGTGGTGCCGCCCAGCACGTCGGCCTTCTCATACAGCCCCACATCAGCACCGCCGGCGGCTGCAGCCAACGCAGCAGTCAACCCGGCCGCCCCCGAACCCAGAACCACGACTTCGTGGCTGCGTCGGCCACCGCGTGAGTTGGTCACAATGTCACGTCTCCGAGCCAGTCAACAACCGAGGGAGGGGATGCCGGGGGGCGGCGGCGGATCGATTTCGCCAGACGATCCGCCGACGGCCACCGGCGTCCCCGATCGGACCCCCGCAGACATCCGGACCGCCGCCGACACGAGAGCCTGGCTCAGGAGATGTTCAGGCGCATGCCGGCGTCGAGCCGGATGACTTCGCCGTTCAGGTAGGTGTTCTCCATGACGTGGCACACGAGGGCCGCCACGTCCGCGGGTGCGCCGAGACGCTTCGGGAAGACGTTCCCCGCGGTGATCGCGGCGATCTGCTCTTCGTTCAGCGAGGCCAGGATGGGCGTGTCCATGATGCCGGGGCAGATGGTCATCACCCGGATGCCCCGGCTGCCCAGGTCGCGGGCCAGCGGCAGCGTCAGCCCGATGATCCCGCCCTTGGAGGCGCTGTAGGACATCTGGCCCGCCTGGCCCTCGATCCCGGCGATGGAGCCCAGGTTCACGATCACCCCCCGCTCGCCCTCGGCGCTCGGCTCGTTGGCTGCCATCTGCACCACCACGTGCCGCAGCACGTCGAACAGCCCGATGAGGTTCACCTCGATGTGTGCCCGGAAGTGCTCCAGGGTGTGCACCTCGCCGCCGCGGGTCAGCATCCGCTGTCCCGAGCTGATGCCGGCGCAGCTCACCAGCGCGTCGATCCGCCCCCAGACGGCGGCCGCCGCGGCGACGGCGGACTCCACGTTGTCGGGGCTGGTGACGTCGACGGCCACGAAGGCCGCACTGTCGCCCAACTCGGCCGCCACCGACTCGCCCGCCGAGGACGCCAAGTCGGCGATGACGACACGCCCACCGACCTCCACCAGCCCCCGGACCACGCCCGCACCCAGGCCCGAGGCGCCCCCGGTGACCAGCGCGACGGAACCCTCGACCTTCATCGTGACGCCATCGCACACCCGTGCGTCCGCACGATCCCCGCACGGCGCGGTCCGGTCGGCTTCGAAGCGGATTCCGACCTCCGCCGGAATGACGGAGAGAGCGGTGCCGGCCCCCCAGGCATCTCAGAATTCTCGTAGGCGGGCACCGGTGGGGTCAACCTCGGTGCGCAGGATGCGCAACTCCTCGGCGCTGGGGCGGGCCGTGGCGGGCACCTCACCGGCGGGCAGCAACACGTCGAACCCGCTTGCGGCCTGCACGTCGTCGACGCTCACTCCGGGGTGCAGCGAGGCCAGCCGCATGCGCTTGGAGGCGGGCTCGAAGTCGAAGACGCACAGGTTGGTGATGCAGAGCCGCGGCCCGCCGGGCATCCCGAGTGAGGCTCGATGGTCGCCCCCGTCGCCCCAGCCCATGCCCGACCGGAAGTCCAGCCGCTCCACGAACGTGCGCGGGTTGTGTGTGGTGCTCCACAGGTAGATGCGGGGGATCATGCACCCCAGGTCGGCCATGCCCCCGCCGCCGGGCAAGCGCACCTTGGGACTCTCGTAGGGACCGATCACGCTGTTGTTCACGTTCCCGCAGGCGTCCATCTGGGCGCCCCGGAACGCGAAGGTGTTGTAGCGGGCGCCCTGGGCGTAGGTCCAGAAGTCGAATGGCGAGTTGGCGAGCATCGTGGCGCCACCCCAGAGCTCGTCGGACAGGGTGGACGAGCCGATGGTTTCGGGGTCGGCGTCGACGGCGATGGAACTGGCCGCCCACACCAGGTCGGGAGCGTGGGTACGCCGCGCCAGGCCGTAGCCGCAGACCGGGATGAACGACACAGCCCCGTTGAACGCTCGGGTGTCGTTGCTCATCGCCCGGGAGAACGTCACCACCATCAACTCGTCGAGGGTGCAGTCGTAGCCCGTGACCGCCGGCGGTCCGGTGCTCATGAACTGATCTCCCCGCCGTCGCCGCCGGCCGGCTGCACCCCGTTGGCGGCCAGGAAGTCCGCCCAGGTCGCAGGCCCGACGACGCGGCGCTCGAAGAAGTCCGCGAAGTCCGCCGGCGAGCCGCATGCCGCCAGGTAGTCCTCGAAGAATCCGCTGTGGTGGCCGTAGTCGGGGAAGCACGACGTCGGGAAGGCGCCCCGCGGCGCCTCGCAGACGGCGTCGACCATGAAGCGGGGGTAGGTGGTGCGGTGCGGTTCGGCGCTGAACGAGGCCCCCTCGGCGATGCGCTCGGTGGTGACGATGGTGCGATCGGCGGCGTTCACGATCTCGCTGTCCATCCAGATCAGCTTGGGGTTGACCCGGGCGTTGCCTGCCACATCGGCCTCGTGGGTGTGCACGACCGCCACGTCCACCGCCAGCGGTGTGCAGGCGACGTAGGGGCGACCGGTCACCGCGTCGGTCTCGACCCGGAGGGCGCCCGAGGCGGTGTGGAGGGCAGGCACGTCGGTGCCGAGGCCGGCCACCGTCGGCATGAACGGCAGTCGCCGGGCCTGCGCCTGCAACCGGCAGATCAGCAGATGCTCGGAGTACTCCTCCATCTTGACCTTGCCGCTCTGGGCGGCGTGCCGGAAGTGCGGCGCCAGACCGAACCCCTCGAGGCTCACCAAGCCCGCCACCACCCGGGAGGCGCAGCCGGCCGCCGCCAGCCAGTCCACGCACATACCGGCCACGATGGTCACCAGGGTGAGGTCGCGCTTGTCCGCCCGGACCAACTCGCGCACGAACGCCATGGGGGCGCTGTTCATCGAGAGCCCACCGAGGGCCACGGTGGCACCGTCGGGCACGGAGGCGGCCGCTTCAGCCAGCGAAATCTGCTTCGAGACGAGGCCTGTCACGCCCAATACTTACCAAACGAGCGGTTGAAACGCAATTGCCATTGCCGCGAAACGAGGGAAGGGGACGCCGGGGTCAAAGTGCGGATCGATGGCGCAGGCGAGAGCCGGACTCGGCACCGGCGGCCCCCACCCCGACAGAGGCTCAAGTCCGAGGGTGGGGAACGCCGGGTCGGAGTGTGAATCGATTGCGCAGGCGAGAGCCGGACTCGGCACCGGCGGCCCCCACCCGGACCGCAGACAATCGCGACGAGCCGGTACCGTGCGGCCGTGCCCGACGCGCTGAACACCATCGATCTCGACGATGCCGGGTGGCTCGAGGAGTTCCATCACCGGGGCTGGACCGACGGTCTGCCGGTGGTTGCACCCACGCCGGCGCGGGTGGAGGCGATGCTGGCCCACGCCGGACTGGGCGCCGGCGAGATCCTGGGAACGATCGCCGCCCGGAGCCGCTCGCTGAGCGCCCAGCAGGCAGCCGCCAACGCGGTCATGGCCGGCTGCGCGCCCGAACACTTCCCCCTGGCGACCGCAGCACTGGCCGCCATGCTGGACCCGGCCTTCAACGCCCACACCGTGATGACCAGTACCGGCGGGGCGGCGTTCTGCCTGCTGGTCAGCGGGCCGGTGACCCGGCAGCTGGACATGGCCACCCGCCACAACGCCCTCGGGCCGGGCAACCGCGCCAACGCCGCGGTGGGCCGCACACTGCGCCTCGTGGCCCGAAACGTGTTCGGCGCCCGCACCGGCGAGATGGACGCCTCCTCCATCGGCCACCCGGGCAAGTTCACGCTGTGCCTCGCCGAAGACGAGCCGCCGGAGCCGTGGAAGCCGCTTCGGACCGAGTTGGGCTACGACATCGAGGACTCGACCGTGACGATCCTGGGCACCGAGGGACCCCGCCAGGTCGCCAACGTCCTTAACCCGTCGCCGGAGGGCATCCTCACCACGATGGCAGCCGCGATGCGCTGCCCCGCCACGTACCCCGTCGGCAAGGGCGGCCAAGCCGTGACGGTGCTGGGACCCGAGCACGCTGCCGCGCTCATCGAGGCCGGTTGGACGCGGGCCCGCGTCCGGGAGTTCCTCGCCAACGCCAGCCGGGTCACGCCCGCCGAGATCGAGGCCGCCGGCGTGTTCCTGGAGACCGACACCCAGCACGACATGACGCCCGGGCCCGACGGGAGGCTTCCCGTGGTGCGCGGCCCGGAGGATCTGTTCCTCGTGACCGCCGGTGGTCACGGCGCGGGCTGGTCGGCCTACATCCCGGTGTGGGCGCCGACGCTGCACAGCCTGGCGGTGACGCGCCGCGTGCCGGCCCCCGGCGAAGGCCTGCCGGCGCAATAGGAGTGTCCCGGGCAATCCGCTCGCGGACTCCGTCATGCCCGAGACCCTGGATTCCGGCCCCGGATCACGTCCGGGGCAGGCTCTGCGCCGGAGTGACGGTCCAAGGGAGTCGCGGCACGACTAGGCCTTGTCGTAGGCTCGCTTCCATGACAGCGATCACCGTCGTCCGGCCCGACCACGTCTCGGAGGTGACCGACTTGACCCGCGCGCCCCGCCAGGCCCGCGGCACCGTCGAGCCGCTGCACCTCACCCTGGTGGAGAACGGCAAACCCAACGCCCGCG
>JAGWAK010000067.1:0-1365 GCA_021296435.1 Acidimicrobiia bacterium | reverse complement strand
CTCGCACCTGGTGATCTCCGGCGTCGGCGATTGAGGCGCCTGCACGGCGTGCAGTTTGCACGACGCAGTCCTGCTGGAGAGTCGCGGCGTACCCGCCGCCCTCGTCGTCACTGAACCGTTCATAGCGGTTGCAGCCCGCTTCGCCCCCACCGTGGGCGCCCCCGACTACCCGTCGGCAGCGGTCCCCCACCCCATCTCCTCAGTCAGCGACGACGACCTCCGCAAGTACGCGGCAACCGTCGCCGACGAGGTAGCCGACCTCCTCACCACCGCCTGACAAGCGAGCTTGGATCTATTGAATCGCACTGGAGAAATACTTGCCAACTGTGTGCTATTAGCACTACATCAAGTATATTTCCGTCTATGACGACCGTGGCGACCACCGTCGCCCTTTGAGAGGCTGCGAGACGTGGATGCGGCGATTCTCGGGCCGATTCTCGGTGTCCTGACACTGGCGCTGCTCTGGCTGCGACAGGATTTCACCGCGATGCGCGGGGAACTTCGCGAGGAGTTGAGCGAGTTGCGCAGGGAGATGCAAGAAGGGCGAGAATCGGACCGTTCCCTGGCCGCCCTGCGTCACGAGGCCATCATGGCGATACTGCGCGACCACGTTGAGCGGCTCGCCCGCATCGAGGGGCGGGCGGAAGGACGGGCCGAGACCCGAGAGCAGACCCTGGCCGGCTCCTAGCCCGCCCGGGCGGCTACAGGACGAAGTCGCCTCCGGCGTACCAGTTGGCGAAGGCTGCCTTCACGATCACGTCCACCAGTTCGATCTGCTGGCGGTCCGGAGCGACGAGGTAGGCGAAGCCGGCGGGGCCACCGTCGGGGCCGGCACCGGTGAAGCGGACGGTCCACCCCGCGCCGGTCAGCGTGTCGAGATCTCCTCGCAGGTCCTCGGTCCAGTAGCCCATGTGGTACGTGCCCGCGTCCACAGTCGGATCCCAGAACGAGCCGATCGGCCCCTCGACGAGCTCCACCTGCACCGGGCCCTCCACGGAGTACGTGAAGCGCACGTTCGTCTCCACGACCCTGCCCTCGACCAGGTGCTCGACGTCCAGAGACTGCGGGCTATACCACGTGAGACCCGTACCGGCGGAGTAGAACTCCATGGCCTCTTCGAGGTTCGAGACGGCGACACCCACATGGAACGGTGCTGTCAGATCCACCATCGGTTCATCTCCTGTTCTCAAGGGCGCCGGGACGGTCCCCGGAACCCAGCAGCGACTTCAACTCCACGAGCGCAGCGACGTGGTCGGCCCATTCCGCCTCGCTGCGCGCCAGCGGGACGAACAGCACGTGCTGCAGGCCCGCCTCGACGTATCCTCCGAGCAGTTCGGCGAGTTCGGGGACCCCGCCGGTGGCGAC
>JAGWAK010000066.1:8275-11020 GCA_021296435.1 Acidimicrobiia bacterium | reverse complement strand
GCTTGCGCGAGATGTAGGAGCCGTAGGTGATCATCGCCCCCATCCCGAGGGAGAGGGTGAAGAAGGAGTGGCCCAGGGCCTCGAGGACCCCGCTCATCTCCAGTTCCCCGAAGTTGGCGCGGAAGATGAAGCGCATCGCCTCCCCCGACCCGCTCATCCCCAGCGCGCTCACCAGGAGGAGAAGCAGGATCCCGAACAGGATGGGGAGGAAGATGCGCGCGATCCGCTCGATCCCCTTGCTCACGCCGAAGTAGACGACGGCGATCGTGGCGATGCTGAAGCTGAGCGAGAGCGCGAGCTGGAGGCCGGCGTTCCCCACCTGCTCGTTGAACAGGTCGCCCGCCGCCATCCCGGCGGGGTAGCCGCCGAACGTCCAGCCGATGGACTGGGCGAAGTAGTACAGCGACCAGCCCGCAATGACCGTGTAGTAGCTGAGGAGGATGAAGCCGGCGAGCACGCCCCACCCGCCGACGATGCCCCACCAGGGCCCGGCCGCCTCCTTGAGCGCGCCGACCGCGCTCTTCTGGCTCCTGCGCCCGATGAGCAGTTCCGCCATCATGATCGGCAGGCCGACGGCGAGGATGCAGATCAGGTAGACGAGGACGAAGGCGCCTCCCTCGTTCTCCCAGGTGATGAACGGGAACTTCCACAGGTTGCCGAGGCCGATCGCGCTGCCGGTCGCGGCCAGCACGAGACCGACGTTCGAACTCCAGTTATCGCGGGGTTGGCTCATGGGGCATGTCCAGTCGGGCGTTATCCGGGCAGGGGGACTCCGCCCCTGCATGAGTTCGACGATCCATACTACCCCGTCGTCACGAGGGGCCACCAGACGCACGCCATGCCGAAGCTGAACGAGATCATCCGGAGCACGCCGAAGGCCGAACTCCACATCCACGTCGAGGGCTCGCTGGAGCCGGAGATGATGTTCGACCTGGCCCGCCGGAACGGCGTGTCCCTGCCCTACCGCGATGCCGAGGAGGTGCGTCGGGCCTACTCGTTCGGCAACCTGCAGGAGTTTCTCGACCTCTACTACGAGGGGATGAACGTCCTCCGGACGGAGGGGGACTTCTGCGAACTCGCCGACGCCTACCTGCGGCGGGCGGCGGCGGACAACGTGGTCCACGTCGAGATGTTCTTCGACCCGCAGGCGCACACCGGACGCGGCGTGCCGCCGGGAACGCTGATGGACGGCCTCGAGCGGGCCATCGCCCGCTCACGGGCGCGGGGCGTGAGCGTGTCCCTCATCCTCTGTTTCCTGCGCCACCTGACCGAGCGGGAGGCGTTCGAGACCCTCGAGGCGGCCGAGCCGTACCGGGACCGGCTCCTGGGCGTGGGCCTGGATTCGAGCGAAGTGGGCCATCCGCCCTCGAAGTTCGCGCGCGTGTTCGAGGCGGCGCGCGACATGGGTCTGCGACTCGTGGCGCACGCCGGCGAGGAGGGTCCGCCGGAATACGTGTGGGAGGCGCTGGATGTGCTCGGCGTCGAACGCATCGATCACGGGAACCGGGCCCTTGAAGACGACGCGCTCGTCGCCCGGCTGCGCGATGACCGCATCCCGCTGACGGTGTGCCCGCTGTCGAACCTGGCCCTCCGAGTGGTCGAGGACCTCGCCGCACACCCGATCAAGCGCATGCTCGACCTCGGCCTCCTCGCGACGGTGAACTCCGACGACCCCGCCTACTTCGGCGGGTACATCAACGAGAACTTCCGCCAGGTCGCGGCCGCGGTCGGCCTCTCGCCCGAGGATATCGAGACGCTCGCCCGCAACTCCCTTGAGGCCTCCTTCACGGACGACCCGAGATCCGGAAAGAGCAGCCGATCCTGATCTGACGACGAACGGTGCCGCGGGCTTCAGCGCCGTCCAAGCAGGGTGTCCAGTTTATCCAGCACCTCACCCAGCACCCAACAGTAGACATCTTTTGGCGAGCTCGGTACGTCAACACGCAACTTGACGCGAAGAGCGATGGCAAAGACCATCGAGTCCGGATTCCCGCCATGAGGAGATGACCATCGATTCATCGACATCTGACGCGTGCCGCTCCACGTAGTTCGCGCGCCGGCGGCGGCCCCGCTGTGGGAGGCGTGCGTCGACCGTTTTCTGGCGGGGGCGTCGCCGGCTGAGTCGGGCGCCGGGGCGGGATCGTGGATCTGGCTCAACCACGGGAATCTGCGGGATCTCCTGTTCGAGGCCGCGCATGAACGCGGCATTCCCGGATGGCTCGATCCCCCCGTCACGCTGTTCGGAGATCTGACCGACCGCTTCGGCATACGCGAGAAGTCCGTCGGCCTCCTCACGCGCCGCCGGCTGGTGAGCCGGCACGCGGCGCGGCTGGGGCGGCGGATCCTGGGGCGGGAGCCGGGCCGGGGGGACGGTGTGATCCGGGGGCACATGCTCGACCGCCTGTTCGGCGACCTGCTGCCGGAGGGCGTTCCGCCGGACGAACTGGAGCGGGCGCTGGCCCGGCTGGGGGGGGACGGCTTCGCGCGCCGCCGCAACGCGTGGGCCGTGGCCGTCTACCGGGCGTATCTGGAGTCGCTCGGGGAGCGGGGGCTCTTCGACCGGCGTTCGGTGAACGCCCGCATCGCGGAGCGGATCGAGGCGGGAGGGCTGGCGGCGGCGGTCGGCGGTGCGCGGGAACTGCATGTGTACAGCATCGCAAGCCCCCGCACGCGACGCCGAATGCTCGCGGCCCTCTCCCGCCAGGAGGAGGTGGACGTCCATCTCTACCTGCCGCTGGAGTCGGA
>JAGWAK010000066.1:0-8114 GCA_021296435.1 Acidimicrobiia bacterium | reverse complement strand
GGTCGCCATCGTCGCGAGGTCCGGTCGAGAGAACACGCACCGCGCGTACCGGGCGCTGCGGCGGGCGGGCGTCTCCGCCACGGCCCGCATCCGGACGCCGCTCGACGAAATCCCGGCTCTCAGGGCCCTCCTCCTCATCCTGCGGGGAGCGGGCCGGAACTGGGACTACCGGTCGCTGCGGGCCGTCCTCGCGCACCCGTACTTCGACACGCGCGTCGATCTCCGGAGCATCGACGCCATCGCGGCGCTCCGCCGCGTCGCGGGACTCGAAGCCTGGAGTGAGAATCTCGAGCAACTCCGCGCCCTCGTGGAAGACAAGGCGCGCGAGATACGGGGCCGCGGTCTCTTCCCCGATCGCGTCGAGAAGGACATCGAAGCCTTCGCGGCCATGCGCGAGGTGCTCGAACCCCTGGGCTCGGCCCGCCCCGAAGCGGACTGGATCGACCTCACGCTGGCGCTCCTCGGCGAAGACCGCGGCGTGTTCCGACTGAGGCGCCGGGTCTGCGACCCGGTGGAGGAACGGTGGGAGGTCGTGCGCTCCGACCAGCGCGGGATCCTCCTTCTCGAACGACTCCTGCGGGAGTGGAGGGAGCTCGACCACGCCGACGATCCGCTCCCGCCGGCGGGGTGGCACGCGCTCCTCGGAAAGCTTCTGCAGGCGAACGAACTGGTCCTCTCAACCCCCGGCCAGAAGGGCGTCCAGGTATTGGAGGCGCACGACGCGGCGCTCGTCCCCTTCGCCCACACGTTCGTCGTGCATGCGAACGACGGGGAGTTTCCGCGGACGACGGGCTCAACGGGCGTGTTCACCGACGGGGAGCGCCGCCGCCTCGCGGAGCGGGACCTGCCCGTCACGCACCGGGAGGAGACGCTGCGCCGCGAGCGAGCGCTGTGGCGCGCCGTCACGCAGCAGACGGGCCCGGTATGGATCACCTACCGGACGACGGACGCCGGCGGGACGCCGCTCCTGCCGTCCCTTATGGTGCCCCCGCACGAGGATGCCGCCGAACTGCCCCGGATCCGCCGCCCCTCGGATGACGGGGAGCCCGTGACGCCGGCCGAGGCGGACCGGCGCGCGGCCTTCTCGCTGTACCGGGCGCTCGGAAGCCCGGACGCGACGGGACGACCGCGCATCGCCCCCGCCCGCCCGGGACGCCTCGCGCGCGCGATCATGGCGGCCGCGGCCGAGACCCACCGGGGTCCGGGACTCGATCGCTATCCGGGATTCCTGCTCCCCGCGCCCCCGTCGAGCGGCAACGAAGTCCCGCATCCCGCCTTTCGGCCGAACCCGTGGAACGGGCGCCTCCGCGATCCCGAGGTGCTGAGCGAACTGGAGCGCCGCTTCGACGACGACTACCGGTGGTCCGCCGGTCAGCTCGAGGCGTACGCGCGATCCCCCTTCACGTTCCTGATCGAGCGCGTGCTCCGGCTGGAGGGCGTGGAGGAAGCGGAGGAGGAGACGACGCCGCTCACGTTCGGAAGCGTGGCGCACGAGATCCTCGAGCGGTTCTACGCCGAGTTCATGGACCGGCTCCCGCGCACCCTCACGGGGCCCGCCGAGACCCGCCTCATGGAAATCTGCCGGGAGGTCTGCGCCGAACGCGTGGAGAAAGGCGAGTGGCTCGGCGTCGCCGCCCTGTGGGAGCAGACGCGCGAGGGGATCGTGACGGGGGTGCGAGACTACGTCGCCTGGGAACTCGAACAGATGGCGGAAGACGGCGAACGCCCGGTCCACACGGAGTTCCGGTTCGGGTGGGACGACGACCGAACGTTCGTGGAGGGTGAGGACGTGCGGGGACGGACATCGCGCCTGCGCCTCCGCGGCAGCATCGACCGGGTGGACCGGGTGGACCGGGTGGAGCAGGGGGCGGGGGTCCACCACGTGCTCGACTACAAGAGCGGGAAGCCGCCGTACAAGACCTGGTTCGACGACGCGACCGCGCTCCAGGGCGTCCTCTACGCGCAGGTCATGGCGGACCGCGGCTACGAGATGGGCTCCTGCCGGTACCGGTCGATCAGGAACCCCGGGAACCCGAAGAACGGCGGCGAAGTGAACTTCGGCGAAGCGAGGTACGAGGCGGCCCTTTCCATGGCGCTCTCCGTTCCCGGCCGCGTTCGGGGCGGGTATTTCGAGGCGGTCGCCTCGTGGAAGGGCGACTGGAAGTTCTGGGATCCGACACTCGAGATCCGCCGCAACCACGCCCGACTCACCGAGGGCCACCGCTTCGACGACTTCGGCGACGACACCGAGGGTCGCGGGGAGGGCGCCGGTGGCTGAGATCCGGTGGACCTCCGAGCAGGTGCAGGCGATCCGGTCGGAGGACGACACGCTGCTCGTCGCCAACGCCGGCACGGGCAAGACGACGACCGTGGTCGGAAAGATCATGTGGCGGCTCGGTCTCCCCTTCGGTGTGAACGGCGAGACGGGTGAACCGCTCGCGCCGCCGGCCGTCCCATGCCGGCTGGACGAGATCGCCGCCATCACGTTCACGGAGAAGGCGGCCTACGACCTCAAGCGGCAGCTCCGGAAGCGGATCGAAGACTCATCGCGCGCGGACGAACTGCGCTGGGAGATCGACCGGGCCTCGGTCGGCACGATTCACTCCTTCTGCGGCGACTTGCTCCGGGAGCACGCCCTGCGCCTGGGGATCGATCCGACCTTCGAGATCCTCGATGAAGACGAGGCGTGGGCCGAGCAGGACGAACTCATCAAGACGTTCCTGTTCGAGAAGCTTGCGGAGGAGGATGTCGCCGCGCAGGCGATCCTGCGTCGCTGGAAGCTCACGGGCTGGCAACACGTCAAGGGTGCGATCGACCACGTCCGGGACGTCGTCCGGGACCTGCGCTGGCGGGAGCGGCGATACGCGAGATGGCTCCGGACCGATCCGCCGCCGGCGAAAGACGGGTCGCTCGACCTGTTTCCGCCCGAAGGCCCCGGCCTCGATCTGCCCGCAGTGAGGGCGCTGTGCGCGGAAAGCGAGGCGAAGGACGAAGAGGCCCTCGCGATCTGTTCGGAACTCGCCGAACTGGCGCTCGAAGCCCGCGTGCGCTGGGACGCTCGGCTGGAGGAGGAGAACCAGCGCGACTTCGACAGCCTCGTGCTCGGGGCGGCCGACCTCCTGCTCGGCGCCGAAGGCGACGCGGCGCTCGCCGCGATCCGGGATCGCTACCGGATGCTCATCATCGATGAGTTCCAGGACACCGATTTCACGCAGCGCGACATCGCCTTCGCCATCGGACGCGGCGTAGAGCGTCCTCAACTCTTCCTCGTCGGCGATCCGAAGCAGAGCATCTACCGCTTCCGCGGCGCCGACATCTCGGTGTGGAACGACGTTGCCGCCGATTTTGCGGAGGAGGGCGACATCCTCGATCTCCCGCGGAACTTCCGCAGCGCCCCCCCGATCGTCGACTTCGTCAACGTTGTCGGCCGCGTCTCGATGGACGAAACGGGAACCGCCCTCGCCGAGGAACAGCTCCCGAGCCGGATCGAATACGCGGACCTGGTGGCCGGCGTGCCCGACCACGCGCAGACGGGAGTGGAGTGGCTCCCGGCGGAGGGAAAGAAGGCCGCCGAGCGTCGCGAATCCGAGGCCGCGCGCATCGCGTCCCGGATCCTCGCATCGGTGGGCCGCGACGAAATCCGCGATCCCGACACCGGCGAGTTGCGTGCGCTCGCCTTCCGCGACATCGCTCTCCTCTACCGTGCCCGCGGCGGGCTCGAATACTTCGAGACGACGCTCAAGCGCCACGGCATCCCCTACTTCGTCTCCGGCATGGCGCACCTCGGGGAACGCCAGGAGATCCTCGATGTCCTCAACGCGCTCCGGCTGCTCGGGAACGAGCGGGACGACGTCCGCGCCTTCGGCTACCTGCGGTCGCCCTTCGTGGGGCTGCGCGACGAGACGATCGCCCGCATGCGTCTGCTCCAGCGCGGCGGGCCGCTCATCCGGCAGGCGAAGCGATGGCTGGAGGAAGGGGAGTGGCCCGCGGCCCCCGACCACCCGCGGCTGGCCGAGATCGAGCGACGCGCGCTGGAGGACGGGCTCGCGGTGCTCGACGACCTGCGCCGGCTCGCTCCCCGGCTCGCCCTCGACGAGGTCATCGAGGAGCTGCTCGGACGCACGGGATACCGGCTGCACGCGCTGCTCATGGAGGGCGCGGAGGAGGTCCTCGCGAACCTGCAGAGTCTCATCCACTTCGCCGAATCGCATCGCGCGCACGACCTGTCCACCTTCTTCGAAGTCTGGGATCGCTCGACGAGCCGCGACATCGGGCTCCCGCAGGCGCCGCTCTATTCGAAGGAAGACGATGTCGTCACGCTGTCGACGATCCATCAGGCAAAGGGCCTGGAGTGGCCGGTCGTCTTTCTGGTCGGTGTCGACCGGCGGCTCTGGACCCCGCGTACGAACGAGTACTGGTCCGATCCCGAACTCGGCCCTCTCTTCTGCCTCAAGGCGTCCGACCGGGGGGTGCGCGGCAACCGGATCCTGCGCCGTGAGGAACTCGAGTCCACGGCGGAGGAAGCGCGCCTTCTGTACGTGGCGGCGACGCGGGCTCGCGATCGCCTGATCATCGTGGGCCCGACGGGGGGAGCCAATGGGTACGACAGGTGGCTCGCCCGCGGTGGAGCGGAAGTGCGGAGCGGCGGGGACATGGCGGTCGCCCCGCAGACGAGCCGGCCCCCGACGCTGGAGTGGCTGGACGGGTACGAGGTCGCCGAGCCTCCGGCCCTGATCCACGCCCTCCCCGCTCCGCCGCTGCGCTGGACCCGGTCGGCGACCGAACTGATGCTCCTCGACGAGGATCCGGAAGAATGGAAGCGTCGGTACGAGCACGGCGCGCTCGCCGCCTGGCACTTCGCGCCCGAGACCTCGGCGGCGGAGGCGGGACTCCCGGCCCTGGTCCGGGGCCAGATCATCCACGGCGCGCTCGAGCGGCTGGAGGCGGAGGCGGAGATCGCCCGCGTCGTCGAGGAGACCATCGGTTCGCTGGACGAGCCCGAACTCGAAGCCATGCTCCGTCCCGGGAGCGCGTACCGCGAGCAACTCGAGGAGGAGATCCGCCGCGTGGCCGCGAGCGAAGAGTGGGCCTGGTACACGGAGGGCGAACTCGGCCGCGACTACTGGAAGGAACTCACCTTTACGCACCTCGTGGGTGCGCGAGACTGGAGGTTCGGCGCCTTCGACCTGTACCGGCGCCTCGGCGCCCCCGACCCCGACATCGGCACTGTGCCTTCCCGCCTGGCCGGGACCCTGGGCCTGGAAGCGGGCCTGGAAGCGGGGCTGGACGCCCTCGTCATCGACTTCAAGACGCACGACATCACGGCTGCTCAGGCGCCGCGCGTGGCCCGCGGCTACCGGATCCAGGCCGACGTGTACCGAGCGGCCGCCTCGAGCATGGCCGGCCGGGTCGCCGTGGGCCTGCACTTCACGCACCCCAACGCGCTGGTCCCGATGCCGGAGTAGCCGTCCCGTCCCTGACCCGGTTTCGGGACCACCGGCCGTCCCGGCGGGCCCGCAGCCGGCTCACCGGTGAGGGTTTTCGGCGCTTGCCGCTCACCGGTGAAGAGATTTACACATTCCGTGAAGGTTTCTTGACGTTTGCGGGCAAGCGTGAGTGTTTTTTCGCAAAATCCGAGAGCCTGTGAAGGTTCTCGTGCGTTGCGGCCAATCGCGACGCCTCCAAGAGAAATCGCGAACGTCGGAGGCGAGCCGATGACCGGGAAGCTGGAACGCTGGTTCAGACTGTCGGAGCGCGGCTCCGACGTGCGGACGGAGGTGACGGCGGGGGTCACGACGTTCCTGACGATGGTCTACATCGCCTTCGTCAATCCGTCGATCCTCGCCGAGGCCGGGATGCCGTTGGGCCCGGTGTTCGTCGCGACATGCCTCGCGGCGGCCTTCGCCACGCTCGTGATGGGGCTGTACGCGAACTACCCGATCGCCCTGGCGCCGGGGATGGGGCTGAACGCCTTCTTCACCTACGGCGTCGTGCTCGGGATGGGGTACGCGTGGGAGGTCGCGCTCGGGGCCGTGTTCCTGTCGGGGATGCTGTTCGTCACGCTGAGCGTGCTCCCGGTGCGGCGCTGGATCATCGATGCGATCCCGCACGGCCAGAAAATGGCGATCTCGGCCGGCATCGGGCTCTTCCTGGGCGTGATCGCGCTGCGGAGCGCCGGGATCATCGAGGGGAGTCCCGCCACGCTCGTCACCGTGGGCGAACTGACGGCGCCGCCGGCCGTGCTCGCCCTGCTCGGCTTCTGCGCGATCGCGGCGCTCTCCGCGCGGCGGATCCCGGGCGCGGCGATCCTCGGGATGCTCGGAGTGACGGCGCTCGGCCTGGTCCTGGGCGTTTCGGAGTGGCACGGCTTCGCGTCGCCGCCCCCGGATCCGACCCCGACGCTGCTCGCGCTGGACATCGGCGCCGCGCTGCAACTGGGCATGGTCGCCGTCATCTTCACCTTCCTCATCGTCGACCTCTTCGACACGGCGGGCACGCTGATCGGCGTCGCGCACCAGGCCGACCTCCTCGATGAGGAGGGGCGGCTGCCGCGCATCCAGCGGGCCCTCATGGCCGACTCGACCGGGACCGTGGCGGGGACGCTGCTCGGCACCTCGTCGGTCACCAGCTACATCGAGAGCGCCGCGGGCGTCGGCGCCGGCGGGCGAACCGGCCTGACGGCCGTCGTCGTGGCCGGGCTCTTCCTCGTCTGTCTCTTCTTCGCCCCGCTGGCGGAGTCCGTCCCCTCCTTCGCGACGGCCGCGGCGATTCTGTACGTCGCCTGCCTCATGGCCCGCGCATTGAAGGACGTGGAATGGGACGACATCACGGAGTCCGCCGCGGCGGTCGTGACCGCGATCGCCATCCCGCTCACGTACTCCATCGCCGACGGCATCGGACTCGGCTTCATCACCTACGTGGCCACCAAGGTGCTGGCGGGCCGCTGGCGCGAGTGCCCGCCCATGCTGCTCGTGGTCGCGCTGGTGTTCGCCGCCAAGTTCATCTGGTTGTAACCTCCCGGCGCGTGAACACGTCGGCCCTGATCTTCCTCGATCCCTGATCCTCCTCGATAGAGAGGCTGAATGAATCTGACCCGGCGGTTGTATGGCGAGTTGTCCGCCGTCCTGCTCCTCCTCGCGGCGCCGGGGACCGCGGCCGGCCAAACGGAATTTCAACTCCAGCTCGGCAAGCTGACGAATCCGTTCACGGACACGAGGCACGGGACGACGGTCGTCACCTTCCAGAACGCCGCGCAGTGGTCCTGGGGCGACCACTTCATGTTCTTCGACTACACGGCCGACGGCGGGAACGACGCGTTCAACGAGAAGGACCTGTACGGCGAGTGGTATCCGTCGCTGAGCCTGGGGAAGATCAGCGGCAGCCGCGTCGGACTCGGCCCGATCCGCGACTTCGCCCTGCTCGGCGGCGTGAACTACGGCTCGCAGGCGAAGGTGCTGAAGTACACGCCCGGGTTCCGCGCGTCGTGGGACATCCCCGGGTTCATCTTCCTGAACACGGACTTCGCCCGCCTGGTCGATGCCTCGAGCGGCGTCGACAACGGCGGCGCGCCGGCGACGGACAACGGCTGGATGTTCGACGTGAACTGGCTCGCGACGTGGGAGATGCTGGGCCAGACCTTCACCTTCACCGGCCACGCGGAGTACATCAGCGCCGTGACGGACGAGTTCGGCGACGAAGTCCGCGCCTGGATCCTCGCCCAGCCACAACTGACCGTGGACGTGGGCCGGATCCTGGGCGGCGACGGAGGGCGGCTCATGAGCGGCATCGAATACCAGTACTGGCGCAACAAACTGGGGACCGGCGTGTCGGAGAGCGCGGTCCAGTTCCTCGTCGTGTGGCGTCTGTGAGCGCCGTCTCCGACCTGCGTGCGACCGACCGCCGCCTGGGGCTCCGGCGGTTCGGGCGCCGCCTGCGTGCGAGTTCGCTCTTCGCCGTCGCGGCGGTCCTCGGTTCCGTGCCGAGCGGTTCCGCCCTTCTCTCGGCGCAGACGCCCGAGCAGCGTTACTCCGACTGGGTTCGCCCGGGGTTCCGCCCGCAGGAATACGAATTTCGCCGCAATCGGATCCTCGACGGCCTGCGCGCGACCGGGGGCG
>JAGWAK010000065.1:13174-14185 GCA_021296435.1 Acidimicrobiia bacterium | reverse complement strand
CGGGATGCCAGCTCCGCAGCGGCGGCATCGACCGCCGCACGGTCGGCCAGGCCCAGCCGGTAGCCGCGCACCGTGGCCTGCTCACCGGGGTGGATCGCCAGAATGTGATGCTCCGGCCCCGTACCGCGCAGGTATACCGACGGGCCGGCGGCGTCCACCCGCGTCAGACCCCAGATCTGCTCGTAGAACCCGGCGATGCCCTCGGGCGCCGGGTCGGTCAGCTCGACGCCGCGCAGGTGGGTGATCCTCATGCCGGTATGCCGCGCCTGCTGCGCGGTCGGTTGCAGAGGTCCAGCGCCAGCCGGGCGTAGATCCTCGTGACAGCCACGAAGTCGGCAATCTCCGCGGAGTAGCGGCCTCCCCCGACGCTGCCTGTCGGCCCGTAGGTGATCGCGGGAATACCCATCTCGATGAACGGGTTCGTGTCGCGCCACATGCTCGACATCTGCGGCTCCGTCTCGCCCAGGTCGGTTCCGAACTCTGCCCGGTGGGCGATGGCGGTGGCGTCGAGCAACTCGCCCACGTCGACCGCCTCGTAGCCGCGGCGGTAGAGCGTGCACTCGAGTTGGGTCGGCACGTCGAGGGCGCCCAGCACCTCCTGTAGCTCGGCCTGGACGTCCATGGCCGTCTGCGCCGGCGTGAGCCGCACGTCGAGATACAGATAGCAGCGCTCGGCGCTCACGATCGACTGGAACGGCTGACCCCCGCGAAGCGCGCCGATGTTCACCTTCGGCACGCAGCGGCCGCCGTCGAAGCGGTACTCGTGCTCGATCTCGTAGCGGCGACCCCAGTCCGTGAGGGCCTCGATCACCGGCGCGACGCGCACCAGGGCGTTGCCGTGCTCGGCGAGACTCTCGGGATGGGTGACATACGGCGTGTAGCGGGAGCTGCCGCCGAGCACCGTCACCTTGAAGAACGCCTTGCCGGCCTCGACCCAGGTGACGCCGAAGCTGGTGGCCTCGGCCACCACGGCGTAGTCGCCGATGATGCCGTGGGTGATGAGGTAGCGGG
>JAGWAK010000065.1:0-13060 GCA_021296435.1 Acidimicrobiia bacterium | reverse complement strand
GATCAGCGTGCAGGCCAGCGGGCCCTTGTCGTTGATGAGGCCGTTGCCCACGAGCGTGTCGCCCTCCCGCCAGGCGGAGTAGTAGATGGGGTTGTCAGGGTCGTGCATCCAGCGGCGCTCCTCGGGACCCCAGGCCACGTCCATGTGGGCGTTGAAGATCACCGTGTTGCCGCCGCCGGAGCCCCGCAGGCGGCCCACGACGTTCGCACGGTCCGCGAACATGCCCACCTGCGAGGCCTCGATGCCGTTGTCGTCGAGCCATTCCCGGACCCGGTCCGACACGGGCTGCTCCTGGCCGGGCGGGCTGTCGATCTGTGCCAACTCGAGCGACAGGTCGACGAGCTCGTCGGTGTCGATGGCGGCCAGTGCCGCCTCGTAGTGCTCGGACGTGGGCCTGCTGGGCGGCGCGGTCATCGTCTACCCCCTGACGTGTCGAGCAATATGTTGCCCCAGGCGTCCACCTCCGCGCGCTGGCCGGGGTGGATCACCATCGTGGTGTCGACCGCCTCGACAATGGCGTGGCCCCCCACGGCGTTCCCGGGCACGAGCAGTTCGCGCCGGTAGATCGGCGCGGGTACGAAACCGCCGAGGGGCCGGAAGTACACCTGGCGTTCGGAAACGAGCGCGGGACTCGGATCCTCCCCGCTGAGAGCCGCGGGGCGCAGCTCCGGCTTGGCCTGCCGGCCGACGCCGCGCACCACGAACGTCCGCGCCTCGATGGCGGCGTCGGCGGCCGCGCCGGAGCCGTAGCGGCGGTTGTAGCGGCGCCGGAACTCCTCCATCGTCACCGCCAGGCTCTCGGCGCCCAGCGGCCCGTCCGGGACGGGCACGCGCACCTCGTGGACCTGGCCGCGATAGCGCATCTCCACCTCTCGGCTGGTGGTGATGTCCTCGGGAGCCACGCCGTTGGCCCCCAACTCCTCGACAGCGCCGGCGGCCAGTGCCACGTAGATCTCCTCCAGCCGCTCGGAATCGAAGGGCGCCACCATCGGATCGCTCGCCTGCACGACGGCGACGGGGTCGGAGGCGGCGATGCCGAACGCGCTGAACACCGCGGAGTTGGTTGGCACGACCGTGAGCCGCGTGCCGACATCGGCGGCGTAGGCCCCGACGTGCAGCGGCCCGGCGCCGCCGAAGGCGAACAGGGCGAACTCCCGGGGGTCGTAGCCGCGTCCGATCGTGCTCGTCCGCACAAGATCGGCCATACGCGCATCGAGGATGTCCACGATGGCCATGGCCGCCTCGGTAACCGGCAGTCCGGCCGGCTCGGCGACGTGAGCCCGGATGGCATCGGTGGCGAGGTCGGTGTGCAGCCGGCGCTCACCGCCCAGGAAATAGTCAGGGTCGAGCCGCCCCAACACCAGGTTGGCGTCGGTCACCGTCGGGAGCGTCCCGCCGATCCCGTAGCACGCCGGCCCCGGCACCGCCCCGGCACTCTGGGGTCCCACCTTGATCAGCCCGGTCCCGGGCTCGATCCAGGCCAGGCTCCCGCCGCCGGCGCCGATCGAGGTGACATCGATCACCGGAAGCACCGTGTGGTACTTGTCGAACACCGGCGTGCCGACCACCAGGGGCTCCCCGTCGACGACGAGGCCCACGTCGAAGCTCGTGCCTCCCACGTCGGTCGTGACGATGTTGTCCGCGCCGATCAGCCGGCCGAGCGCGGCCGCACCGAAGACCCCACCCGTGGGGCCCGAGCCCAGCAGGGCCACGGCGCGTCCCTTGCTCGCCTCCGCGCTGCTCACACCACCGATGGACTGCATGATGACGGGATCGGTGGCGAGTCCACCGTCGGCGAGGCGTTCCTGCAGCTTCGAGATATAGGCGTGGGTGGTACCGCTGAGGTATCCGTTGAGCACGGTGGTGGCGCATCGCTCGTACTCCTTGATGACCGGAGCCACCTCGTGGGAGACGGTCACAAGGAGGTCCGGGTGGCGCGACCTGATGAGTTCCGCGACCGCTCGCTCGTGGTCGGGATTCATGAAGCTCCACAGGAAGCAGACGGCGATGGCCTCGACCCCGGCGTCCACCAGCTCGTCAGCGGCGCGGGCGGCCTCGTCGACGTCGACGGGGACGACCACCGAGCCCCGGTAGTCGATCCGCTCGGTGACGCCCCTGATGAGAGGCCGCGGCACGACGGGCACCGCCTTCTCCAGGTAGGCCAGGTTGGAGAGTTCGGACTCGGTGAGCCCGGCCGCCTTCTGGATCGTGCGGCCGACGATGATGGCGTCCTCGTGCCCCTTGGTGGTGACGAGACCGACCACCGACCCCGACCGGGTCAGCAGCGCGTTCGTGGCCACGGTGGTGCCGTGGCAGAACGAGGTCGTGGAGTGCAGGATGCCCCGGAGATCCAGATCCTCCGTGACCGCCGCACGACTCACCGACTGCACGACGCCCTCGGAGAAGTCCGAGGGCGTGGAGGGGGCCTTCGCCGTGGTGACGCGCCCCGCGGCGTCGAGGACGACGCAGTCGGTGAACGTGCCGCCGCTGTCGACGGCAACTAGACGGTCCACGCTGGTCAACTTGAGCCGGTCTGTCGCGCCGGCTCGCCTGCGAGCGAGGCCGATCGGCGGCGCTCGTCGCGGATCTCACGGCGGCGCCGCTCGGTGGCGGCCGCATCGACGCACACCCCGTCGCCATCGATGATGACCCCGTAGACGTCGCGCGCGTGCGCCGCGGTGACCGCCCCGACGACGTAGTCGTCCAGCACCCTGTGGGGCTCGCGGTCGAGCGGATCGAGGTAACCGCCGCCGCCCATGGCCACGTAGCGGTGCACGTCGTCGCGGCCCTGTGAGGTCTTGACGATGCTGTCGGTGAAGATCTCCATCTCGCCGTCGAGGTCGCCGAGATCGTCCGGCACCGCGCCGCCGTCGAGCAGCTCGCGCACGTTGGTATTGCGCTTGATCACGAACTGGTTGGTGTTGGAGGGGTACCCGCCGGCCACGCCGATGGAGCCGGGCTGGTAGGTGCCGATGGCGTGCAGGACCTTCGTCGGGAGCTGGTCCACATCGTGGACGATGTAGGTCATGGCCAGCGTGTTCCCGCCGCGGTACTTCCCGGCGCCGCCGGTGTCGGCCTGGATCCGGCGGGACAGGTACAGGACGGGGTAGCTGTACTCGATGTCCTCGATGTTGGCGATGATCGCCGACGGCGAGTCCAGGAAACCTCCGGCGTCGAGGCCGTCCGCGAAGGCACGGGCGCCCGAGCCGCCGGCCATGGCATCGAGGATGGCGGCACCGAAGAACTCGCCCCGCTGGTCCACCCCGAACATGTCCTCCACGTACAGGCCGCCCATCCAGGTGGACATGAACTGCCGCAGGTGATCCTCGCTGGCCGCGAGCAGCTTCGACAGACACACGCCGGCGGAGATCGTGGCCATGAAGCTGCCGGTGGTGGTGGCCTTCGACGTTCCGGCCGGCCAGGCCGCATGCACGACGGTCCCCTCGCGGGTACGCACCTCGATGGCCCGCTGCAGGCCAGCGGGCGACCAGGCCATGTCGTAGCAGAGGTACGGCAACACGGCGGCCACCACGGCACCCACGCACGCCGGGCGGGTGCAGTTGATCACGGCGCCGGCCTGGTCTGCCGATTCGGTGAAGTCGAAGGTCAGCGAGTCGCCCTGCTTGGTCATCTCCACAACGACCGGGTACACCTCGTCGTACTCGATGTAGCCGCGATGCGACCACGTGCCGTCGGGCAGCTCACGCAGCCGGGCCCGGAACCGTGCTGCGGTCGCCACATTGATGCCCTCGATGGCAGCCAGGACCACGTCGGTGCCGTAGCGCGCTGCGAGGTCCCCCACCCGCGCCACGCCGACGTTGCAGCCGGCGATCATGGCCTTCAGGTCCAGGCCGACGAGGTGAGGCAGGCGGGTCCGGCGCAGGTAGCCCCGCTCGACGTCCGGACGGAGTTCGCCGGCGTCGACGATCTTGATTGGCGGGAAAATGGGCTGCTCGCTCCAGATGGACGTGGCGCCGAGTTGCACCTGCCCCTCGACGGGGCCGCCCAGGTCGATCTGATGCACCGTCGAGCCGGTCCACGCCACGAGTTCGCCCCCGGCGAAGATGGGGGCCACGACGGCCACGTCCATCTGGTGGCACGCCCCGACGTAGGGGTCGTTGGACATGAAGACGTCGCCGGGGCCGATGTCGTCGGCCGCGAACCGTTGCCTGATGTCTTTCACCGTGGAACTCAGCGCCAGGGCGTGGATGGTGATGTACATGCCGATGGCGAAGCAGTCGCCGTCGGCGTCCATGAGGCCCACGTTCATGTCGTAGGCCTCGTTGGCCACCGGGGATCCCGAGACGAGGCGCATCGTCATGGCCGCCTCGTCGTTGATGGCCGACAGGCGGGACCGCAGGATCTCGAAGGTGACCGGATCGAGGTTTCCGTTGCCGCCACCGATGAGATCCTCGGGGGCGAGAGTGTCGGTCATAGGTCGGCACCTCCTGTGTTGGTGCGCAACTCGTCGAGCACCTCGTCGACCACCAGGATGTCTGCGAACTCCTGAACCAGCACGTTGAGCGAGGCCTGGTGCTCCTCGTCGGTGAGCGCGGCGGTGGCGTCGCTGAGCACGACCACCCGGAAGTCCAGCATCATCGCATCCCGCGCCGTCGACTCGACGCAGATGTTGGTCTTGGTCCCCGCCAGGAGGAGGGTGTCGCAGCCGAGGCTGCGGAGCAGGCGTTCCAAGGAGGACGAGCCGGGGATGAGACACGAGTAGCGGTTCTTGAACACGATGTAGTCCTCGTCCCGGATCTCCATGTCGGGATGGAACCGCGAACTCGGCGCGTCGTCCAGCGGCTTCGCGTCGCTCGGGACGCACGAAGTGATCGAAGAAGTGCCGCCAGTCCGAACCGCCCTTGGGGTGGTGGGAACGGATCCAGATCACCGGGACACCGATCTCCCGGCAGGCGGCGGCCATGTGGTTGATCACAGGGATGATCTCGCGGCTGGCGGGGACCTCGATGACGCCGCCTTCGGCCACGAAGGCGTTCTGCATGTCGATGACCACGAACGCTGTAGTTCTCGGCTGAAGATCCTTGTAGAGCCGAAGCCCGCCCCGGATCCGCGCCAGCCGCTCCTTGACGAAGTCGGACACTTCGGTGGGTTGCGGCATCAGTCCCCCCGCGCCGTTACGTGGTTCCCCGCAGCGCGAGGGAAATTACCACGGCTGGCCCGAGCACCGCTATCCGGGTTGGCCGTTTCCCTCGGCGATGCCGAGCAGCGCAGCGGCGTTGTGCCGGCCGACTCTGGCCAGATCCGCCGCTGAGAGCCCGGCCGCATCCAGCGCCTGCACGAACGCCGTCATCCCACCCGGGACGTGCGGGTAGTCGGTGCCGAATACGAACTGGCCGATGTCGAAGGTCTCGAAAGCGCAGCGCATGGCGGCGGAGTGGGTGCTGGCGGTGTCGAAGAACAACTCCCGCAACTGTTCCGACGGCAGACGGGTGATGTGGCGCCCGGCCTCGGGAAACTGCTTCGCGTAGTTGTCGAAGCGGTGGTGGACGAACGGCACGGTGCCGCCCAGATGGCTGAAGATCCAGTTGATCTGTGGGTACCGCTCGAAGGTGCCCGAGTAGATCAGCCGGCCGATGGCGTTCGTGGTCTCGGCCAGGAAGTCCAGCGCCAGCGACAGGGCGAAGTCCCGCAGACCCTCGGTGCAGCAGGCGGTCGTCGGGTGGACGAACACCACAGCCCGCCGCCGCGACAACTCCTCCCAGAGCGGCCTCAGGTGCGGGTCGTCCAGCGTGCGTCGGTCCACCGTCGTGCAGAGCATCGCCCCGACCACGCCGGAACGATCCAGCACTCGATCCAATTCGGCGAGCGAGGCGTCGACATCGGGCAGGGGAAGGTTGGCGAAGAAGCGGAGGCGCCCGCCGCTGGCACCCACCAGGTCCTCGAACTCGTCATTGAGATCACGGGTCAAGGGGATGCGCAGTCCGGCGGGCAGGCGGAACACGTTCGGCGCCGACACCGACAGCACCTGGACCTCCGAGTTCACCTCGTCCATCATTGCCAGACGGTGGTCCATGCCTGGGAGGGGTTGCGGCACGGCTGCCGCCACCGCCCCGTCCTGGAGCACGACGAGCCGGCCGTCGTCGCGGATGTAGTGCTCCAGCCCACTGTCGCTGCGGCGGCAGGCGTCGAGGTAACTGTCGGGATAGTGGTGCGAATGCACGTCGATCAAGCCAGCAGACACGACCTCTCCGTTCCGTTCCCGGCGCCCGCCGGCGACTCTAACGGCACTCGGCGGCGAGGGTCACACGACCGCCGGCGGTGACGCGCCCCTGCCGCGCCGCTTACGATGGCGCCGTGGTACGCCCGATCCCCGGTGGGAGCCCGACTGCAGCGCCGACCTCCACCGGCTCCGCCGACCGCAGGATCGGCGCTCCGGTGTCCATCCAAGGGGTCGCGAAGTGGTTCCCCACTGGCCGCAGTCACCTGCACGCGCTCGATGGGATCGACATCGAGATCCAAGCAGGCGAGTTCGTCAGCCTCATCGGCCCGAGCGGCTGCGGCAAATCCACCCTGCTGCGTGTCGTCGGCGGGCTGCTGCCCTACGAGCTCGGCACCGTCACCGTCGACGGCAATAGCCCGGCGCAGGCACGGGACACCAAGCAGATCGGGTTCGCCCCTCAGACTCCGTCACTGCTGGGGTGGCGGACGGTCCGCCGGAACGTCACCCTGCTCGCCGAGGTGAACCGGCGCGGCGCCCTGCATCCGCCGCTCAGCGAGGCCGAGACGCTCGAGCTTCTCGAGACCGTCGGTCTGGGCGACTTCCTCGACCGGCTCCCCAAGGAACTCTCGGGCGGCATGCAGCAGCGCGTCTCGCTGGTCCGCTGCTTCGCGCTCGGCGCGCCGGTGCTCCTCATGGACGAGCCCTTCTCGGCACTCGACGAGATCACTCGCAACGAGATGCGCTACCTCCTGCTGGATCTTTGGGAGCGCACCGGCCACACCGTGATCTTCGTGACCCACAGCATTCCCGAGGCGGTGATCCTCTCAGACCGCGTTCTGGTCATGGCGACGAAGCCGGGGCGTATCGTGCACAGCGAGACGATCCAGCTGCCCCGACCCCGCTCGGCGGAGATGGAGGACGACGACCGCTATCTCTCTCACATGCGCAGCGTGCGCCGGGCCCTCGGGAAGGTATCGGCTCGATGACCGCACAAACGCTGGGGCCGAACGCCGCCGGCGTGGCCAGGGAACCGCCACCGGAGCGCCCGCAGCGGGCCCGCCGCTCGGCGATGGTCGTGGCGCCGATCGTCGGTCTCGCCGTCGTCTTCGCCATCTGGGAGTTCTACGTTCGCGTCTTCGACATCTCGCGCCTCACACTTCCGACGCCGTCCAGCATCCTGGTGCACCTCGTCGACGAGCCGGGGTTCTACTGGCGTCACGCCCAGGTCACGCTGCGCGAAGCAGCCATGGGATACGGGCTCGCCCTCGGGGCGGCACTCCTCGTCGCCACGTTCATGGCGCACTCGCGTTTCGTGGAACGCGCCTCGATGCCGGTCATCGTGCTGCTGCAGAGCACTCCCGTGGCGGTTCTGGCGCCGGTGTTCCTCATCTGGTTCGGGTTCAGCAGCTGGCCGAAGGTCCTGGTCGCTGCCGTTTTCTGCTACATCCCCTTCACGATCAACGAGTTCACGGGGCTGCGATCTGTGGATCCGAATGCCTACGAACTGCTGCGCTCGGTGTCGGCCGGCAAGGTGGAGATCTTCGCGAAGCTGCGATTCCCGCAATCGCTCCCCTACCTCTTCTCAGCCGGCCGACTCTGCGTGGGACTGTCCCTCGTCGGGGCCGTGATCGGCGAGATGTTCGGCGGCTCCACTGAAGGACTCGGCAACACCGCCCGGGTCGGTCAGACGCGGCTTCTCATCGACCAGTTGTGGGGATCGATCCTCGTGCTCGCCCTCATCGGCGTGATCGGCAACCTCCTCCTTGCGGCTGTCGAAACCCGGGTACTACGGTGGCATAGTTCTCAGGATCTCCCGGGCGGGCCAACGGCGGCGCGCTGAAAGCGCTGTTCGCCGGCCCCACGGCGAGGCCGAGCGCGAAAGCAAGCTGGACTAGGGCCCAAGGGGGATCAGCAATGCGAACACATACGACACGCCGCGGCATCCGGAGAATCTTCGTATCGCTGCTCTGCGTACTCGCGCTCGTCGCAGCGGCATGCGCCGAGGAGGACGACGACAGCGACACCATGGCAGCGGTGGACGCGGCCGCCGCATCGGCTGCAACAGCGCAGAGCGACGCGGGCGCCGCGCTCGGTGAGGCACAGGCGGCGCGCGCCGAGGCATCCGCAGCCGATGCGGAGGCCGCCTCGGCAGCCGCCGCGGCCGATGCTGCTGGGGCCGAGGCCGCCGCGGCAGCCGCGCTCGCCGAGGAGGCGATCGCAGCAGCGGAGGTCGCCAAGGCGACAGCCGAGGGGAACCAGGCCGACGTTGCCGCCGCGGAAGCCGCGCTCGAAGCGGCGCAGGAAGCCGCCGCAGCCGCCCAAGCCGAAGCCGCCAACGCCCAGGCCGAGGCAGCGGCTGCCCAGGACGAGGCCGCCGCCGCCCAAGCCGAGGCCGCCAACGCCCAAGCCGAGGCAGAAGAGGCACGCAGTGCCGCTCAGGCGGCGGCCTCCGAAGCAGCGGCAGCCGAGGCGGCTGCCGAGTCGGCGGCCGCCGAGTCGGCGATGGTCGCCGATGAACTCCCCGCCTTCGGCACGCCCGAACGCTGCGAGGCCAACCGGGCCGCCGGGAAGTTGACCTTCATGACAGGCTTCGATTTCGCTGCCGCCGCGGGGATCATCGACATCATCGTGGCCGAGGACGAGGGCTTCTTCGACGACATGTGTCTCGACGTGGAGATCCAGCCCGGCTTCGCCCCCGGCAACAGCGCCGCCCTGGCGGCCGGCACCGTCCAGTTGGGCGCCACGGCAACCTTCGGCGAACTCGTCCGCCAGAACGTTGCCGGCGACGCCGACATCATGGCGTTCGCCCAGTTGGGTCATACGGCGATCTCCCAGTTGCTCATCTCGCCGGACGCGGGCGTGACGGACTTGGCCGACCTTGAGGGCATGACGGTCGGCATCAAGGGCGACATCCCCGTCGCCATCGAGGCGATGATGGCGGAGGCGGGCCTCCAGCGCGGGACGTTCACCGAGTTGCTGCTCGAGGGATTCAACCCGGTGGAACACTTCGCCCTTGGCATCGACGCGCTGCCCGTCTACCGCTCGAACGAGCCGCGCTGGCTCGACCTGGCGGGCATCGACTACATCACCTTCGACCCGCTGGACTACGACGTGCCGGCCTCGTTCGCCATCTACGTGACGACGCGCTCCTTCTACGAGGAACACCCAACGGTCGTGGAGGACTTCGTACGCGCCGGGCTGCGGGGTTACCACTTCGCTGTCGAGAACCCCGAGGCGGCCATCGACCACGCCTTCGAGCGCATCGAAGCCGCTGGCAACAACCTCTTCTTCGCAAGGGAGCACGAGACGTTCCGCATGACAACCGATCAGGAGATCATCGAGAACGTGACTCCCAGAGGTCTCGCGATCGGCCAGCTCAACCCGCCGAGGCTCGGCGAGGAGATCCAGAACCTGGTCAACCTGGGCGTGTACGACGAGTTGCCCGACTGGCAGTCGATGATGGACGCGACCCTCGTCCCGAGGCTGTACGACGGCGACCAACTCATCTGGGCATCGATGAACTGAGTGCGACTCCGGGGCTGCCCGCGGAGTGCGACTCCGCGGGCGGCCCCGTTTCGCGTCCTGCAGCGGCCCGCCTAGTCGAGATTCACCGTGTCGAGGTCGGCAGCGACGAGCAACTCGCCGGTGAACCCGGCCGCCCGTACGTCATCAGCGAAGGCCCGAATCTCGGCGGGCGTCCGCGGTTCGGGAATCAGGTGCGTGAGAACCAGGGAGCCGACGCCGAGTTCGGCCGCCTGCGCGCCGATGAGCCGGGTGTCGGCGTGGTACTCGCAGATGTGGTCGGGAAGGAACGGGCTGGCGAGGACGGCCTCGACGCGCAGCGCCTCATAGACGAGCACGTCGGCACCGGCCGCCAGTTCGGCGACCTCCTCGCAGACCAGAGTGTCACCGGTGACGGCGACGACCCCGTCGGGAGTCTCCACCCGGTACCCCACGGCGGGCCTCACCGGCTCATGGCGGACCTGTCCGGCCAGAACACGCACATCCCGGTGCGACCAGACCTCAGCCGGCACCGAAGCGACATCGAACGGCTGCAGATCGATCGCCGGACGCGGGCGATCATGGCGGGCGGTGCGGACGTCGATGTCCTCCCGCCAGATGTCAAGGAGTTGCCCGGCGAAACGCGCCGCCGGACCGGCCGGCGCCACGATCGTCAGCGGCCCGGCCCTGCTGTGCGTATCCAGAATCCAACGCGTCAGGACCAGGTCGGCGAGCCCGGTGAGGTGGTCGCTGTGGTGGTGCGTGATGAAGAGCGCGTCGAGTTCGGGCGGTCGCACGCCGAGCCCGGTGAGTCGCATCGTCGTGGCCCGCCCGGCGTCGAACTGCAGGGCGAGCCCATCGTGACGGACCAGTACCCCGGGCCCCGCCCGGTCCGGCGACGGTCCCGGGTTACCGGTGCCGGTGATCGTGACAGTCGTGGCCACAGCAGTCCTCCGCGAGTCGTTCGAGCCTGAAAGAGCGGGGCCGGCGAGCACAGTAGCCCGGGGGTCAGCGACACCGCAGCACGGCGTCGATGACCTGAGACCCCGCCATTTCCTCGCACGCTCCGCCTCGTGGCGGATTCGGCGATCGGCGCGACTGCAGAGCGTCCAGCCGCCCTGCTAACCCGGCGCTGCGCATGAACTACAGTGCCGTTTTGCAGCCGGCTCTGGCGTTTCGCCAGGGCGCGGCAACTCCCGGGGGGGCCAAGGATCAAGGAGGGAGATCATGCACCCGCGACCAATAACGTCAAGACACACGCGCCGAAATTCCGGCGCCAAGAGAGCTGGACCTGCTCGAATCGGAATACTGCTGCTGGTTGTCGCGCTCATCGCGGCGTCCTGCGGTGGGGATGAGGAGAGCGCCGCGACGCCGGAGCCCGCACCGGCCGCACCGGCGCCCGAGCCGCCACCGCCTCCGGAGCCCGCACCGGCTCCGCCGCCTGCAGCCGAGAAGGAAACCGTTCGGTTCCTCGTCTGGGAGGGGTACGAGGTCCGGGATCCCGAACCAACCAGCTATGAGATAGAAGCGACCTACATGGTGGCGAACGAGGATCCGATCAACAAGAAGGGCACCTACGACATAAGCGTCGGCATCGAGAACATCTTCCCGACGCTGCAAGCCGCGGGGGTCATGCAGCCCCTCGACGTGAGTCGCATCCCGAACTGGGAACAGTTGCCCGCGGAACTCCGCAACGAGCCGCTCATCAACACAGACGAGGGCGTCATCGGTGTTCCCATCGCCTGGGCGAGCATGGGCTTGACCTACGTCGACGACGGGACGGGCCCGCCGGAGTCGCTGGAGTCGCTCCTCGAGCCGAGGTACCAGGGGAAGTTCGCCATCGGCGACGACGGCAACACCGTGATCATCATGGTCGCCAGACTGCTCGGGCTCGGTGGAGACACGCCGGGACTGCTGACCGAGGACGAACTCGATCAGGTCTTCGAGAAGCTGGAGGAGTTCAGAGATGCCTCCTTCGGAATCATGGCGAACCCCTACGCGGAGTACGCCGGTGCCTACACGCGTGGCGAGATCATCGCCGCCTGGCCGGACAACGCGCCGACGGCGCTGAGGGCCCGCGAGGCCGACATCCCGGTGGAAGTCCACTTCCCGCCGGGGGTGGGCTGGTCCTGGATCGACGCCCTGTTCATCGCCTCTGACGTGGAGCCCACCGACGCCATGTACGACGCGTTGAACGACGCCATCAGCGAGTCGACGCAGTACGCGCAGGGTGCCGCTCTCGGCTGGGCCGTGACGCATCCGGCCGCCATGGATCGGCTCGTGCCGATGGGGTTCGAATGGGCCGTCTACGAGGACCGCGCCGCGGTGTTCGAGGCGGCTCCGCCGGTGGAGTGGCCGCCGGTCGAGTCAACGGAGTACGCCACGTACGACACGTGGCTCAAGCGTTGGCAGGACTTCAAGGCAGGCGCATAGGAACCGGCGTAGTCGCTCGGGGTCGGCATTGAAGTGCCGGCCCCGAGCACTCCTTCGTGCGGATGGACCGTGGCTGCTAGAGCAGAACAGCAGGAGAGCGCCAAGCCCTCGAGCAGCGGCTCGTGGCCCGGGGCTCTTGTCCTGAAAGGTGTTTCGAAGTACTTCGATCAGTTTTGCGCCCTCGACGACGTGGACCTCCGGATCGCGCAAGGAGAGTTCGTCACACTTCTGGGACCGTCCGGCTGCGGCAAGACGACGTTGTTGCGTATCATCGCCGGGCTCGATCGCCTCGACAGCGGCGTTGTCGAGATCTCCGGGCGCGAGTCCACCTCGACACCTCCCGAGCGCCGGCCGGTCAACTACGTCTTCCAGCACTACGCACTCTTCCCCCACCTCGACGTCGCCGACAACATCCGATTTGGACTCAAGGTCGCACGCACTCCTCGATCCGAGGCTGCCGAGAGAGTCGAGACGGCGATCTCTATGGTCCAACTCGAGGGGCTTGAGGCCCGGCGGGTGGACCAGTTGTCCGGCGGCCAGCAGCAACGTGTTGCTCTGGCGCGCGCCATCGTCAATCGCCCCGACATTCTCCTGCTCGACGAGCCGCTCGGCGCGCTCGACCTCAAGCTGCGCAAGGAAATGCAGCTGGAACTCCGAGCCCTGCACCGGCGGCTCGGAGGCACGTTCATATATGTGACACACGACCAGGAAGAGGCCCTGGTGATGTCGAACCGGGTGGTGATCATGCGCTCGGGCCGGATCGTGCAGGACGGCACCCCGCAGGACATCTACCGCCATCCCCGGAACCGTTTCGTGGCGGAGTTCATCGGCGAGACGAACCTGCTGGCGGCGCAGGCCTCGGAGACGACTATCAGTGTTCGCAACCTGGACCTGCGAACCCCGAATGAGTCATCCATCATCGGGGACGTCTCCCTCTCCATCAGA
>JAGWAK010000064.1 GCA_021296435.1 Acidimicrobiia bacterium | reverse complement strand
CCTTGTCGAATCTCTGGTCGACCTTCTCGAAGCCGCGGCGCATCTCGCGGTGCAGGAATGCGAAGGCGCCGAGGACGGCACCGAGGTTGGCGCCGATGATCGACCCCAGCGTGATGATGAGTTCGAGGTTGCCGTCCTGCATGGGGTCACGTTCTCCCTGGGCGGGGATCCGCCGGATTAGTTGTCTCAGGGGGAAGTTCCACGAAAGCGTAGCATCCGCCGCGGGCGCCGGGGCCGCCTCAAGCGCTTGTGCCGGCGCCCTCCAGGAGGTCGGCGACTTGTGCGCCGATGATCTCCATGGAGAGGCGCCGCTCGACGACGCGGCGGTTGTGTGCAAGCAGTTCGTTGTCGCCCGAGGCGAGGTGGGCACGGAGCGGGTCGAGGTCGTCGGGTTCGAACCAGCGGAATCCCAGGGCTCGCAGTTCTTCGGCGACCGGGTAGTGGCTGACGATTGCGGGGCGGCCGTGGACCGCGGCTTCCACCGGGGGGTTGCCGAATCCTTCCCAGAGGGAGGTGAACACCACCACGTCGGCCGCGGCGTAGATGTCGGCGACGGTCGCTGCCGGGGATCGCAGGACGCGGCAGCCCGCCCCGGCCAGCAGGGCAGTGAGGGTCGGCTGGTAGCCCTCCTCGGTGGGGCCGGTGAGCCAGTAGGTGGCGCCGAGGTCTTCGCAGACTTGCAGGGCGCGGGGGATGTCCTTGCGGGCGATGGCTCGCACCGGGTGGGCGATGAGCAGTTCGCCGGCGGCGACGCCGAGCAGGCGGCGAGTTCCGGCCCGGTCGCCGGGGGGCGCGTCGACCTCGAAAGGGTTGTGGATGGTCGTGGCGCTGATCCCGCGCTCGGCCATGTCGGCTTCGGTCAGCCGGTTGATGGTGACGTGGCGCCAGGCGGGGTCGTCGGGGGGCAGTTCGGTGATGTGGGCGAAGCGCTCCCGTTGCCAGGGTGGGTCGTGATGGTGCAGCACAGCAGGCCGTCCGGCCAGCGCCGCTGCGGTGACGCGGGCAGCCGGCAGGTTCAGCGGGATCGTGCAGAGGTTCTCGACGATCACGAGGTCGGCGTCGGCGAGGGCGGCGGACACCTCGCCGGCGTCCGGAGGTTCGGGCGCGCCGATCCGCAGGCCGGGAACCAGCCGGTCCACAGGTCCCTCGCCGGCCACGCTCAGCACCTGGTGCCCCAGGCGTTCCAGGATCCTCGCCCAGCGTGCCGCCACCACCGACACCCCGTCGCTGAGCCCCAGGCGGAACGACACGATCGCAACGGTCGCCACCCCGGCGACGCTACCGCGGGCCAATACGGAGGTCGGCCCGGCCCATTCGGCGGCCGGTTCGGCTAATCCGGTGGTCGGTTCGACCCATGCGGCGGGCGGCCCGGCCGAGTTCTCGGCGGCGACCCGGCTTGCGGGCGCCGGGAGGTCACTCCAGGCGGACCTCGGCGCAGCGGCTGGGGGCGCCGGCGGGATCGAACCGCCGTGGCTGTTCGACGAACCCGCTGCCGGGCCGATCCGTGTTCAGGTAGTCCTCGATGGCGTTGGCGGTGGCCACCGCGGCGATGGCGATGTAGTCGTCGGTGGCGAACAACTCCGCCTCGGAGGCGTTCGACAGGTAGCCGTACTCCACGAGCACCGCCGGGATCGCCGGCCGGGCGATCATGCCGTAGGCGTCGCCGCCGTCGGGGAACAGCACCCGCAGCACGCCCGCGTCGGGCAGGCGGCTCCAACTGACGTCGGCGAACATGCCGAGCGAGGTGGTGATCTCCTCGTACAGCAGGCCCCCGAGGCGGGCCGAGTCGCTCCGCGTCGTGGTGTCGTCGGTGGACTGCACGTAGACCTCGGTGCCGGGCAGGTCGCCGAGCGCGCGCGTCGGCCCGTTGTGGTGGAGCGATACCAGCACGTCGGCGCCCACGGCGTCGGCGAGGGCGGCGCGCACCGACAGGAGCGATCCGTAGTCGCCGGTGCGGGTGGTGGTGGCGGAGATGCCGCGACGGGCCAACTCGGCGAGGATGGCGCGGCTCAAGGTGAGGTTCAGCTCGTCCTCGGCGAGGCCGTTGGGTCCGACCGCGCCGACCTCGAACGGTCCGCCGTGGCCGGGGTCGAGTACCACCCGCATGCCGTCGATGGGGTCGCCGGTGGTCACCTCCGCGGCGTTGCCGCAGGGGGTCCGCACCAGGAAGCCGTCGCCCGCGCGCCCGATCACGGCCACGGGTACGCCGTTCGGTGTGAGCAGAGCGCGGGGCAGGCCGGCCGAGCCGGCACCCTCGGACTCGACGGCCGCTCCGTCCGCCGCCGTTGCCTGTTCCCGGAAGACCGGTTCGTGCAGCGGCGAGCTCGCCAGCCACCGTCCCACCGGCGCGCCCGCGGGCACGACCCGCAGGGCGGGCAGGATCACCTCGGACCAGCTGCCGTCGAAGCGCTGCTGCTGGAGTCCGACCTCGATGCGCCCGCCGCCGGTCGGGCGCCGCGCCGCGATGCGCATCTCCTGGGTGGCGGCGGCGGTTTGCACTTCCAGGGGCGTGCTCCACACCCAGCGGGCGATCGGGGTGCTGGGGGGCAGGAAGCGCCGGGTCGGCAGCAGACGGTCGCTCCACTCCCCGCCGTCGAGGCGTTGCTGCAGTGCGACCTCGATGCGTCCGCTGCTCAGGACGCGAGCCTGGACTCGGAGTCGCGGCTCCGCCTCGGCGGCGACGACCAGCGAGGTGGCCAGGACGGCCGCGGCGGCGACGACGGCGACCACCAGGGCCCTGCCCCCACGACCGGTTCGTTTCAGGTGCACCGGGGGATACTACGGCGGTGGAGCTGCGAAAGCGGGTGTTGGGTGTGCTGCGGCGGCACTGGGTGGACATTCCCCCCGGCGGCGGGTACACGGCGCCCAACCGGCTGCGCTACCCGTGGCAGTGGCTGTGGGACTCGTGCTTCCATGCCCTCGTCTGGGCCGAGTTGGGCGACGACCGCGGCCTCGACGAGCTGGCGCAGATCCTTGGCGCGGCGGACGCCTCGGGCTGCGTGCCGCACATGACCTACCAGCTGGATCCCCGCCATCACGAGGAGTTCTGGGGCCGGGCCGGGGCCTCCAGCATCACTGGGCCGCCCATGTACGGCCACGCCCTCGCCGAGTTGTGCCGCCGCGGCGCCCACGTGCCCGAGCGCCTCGTGGCGGCTGCCGCCGCCGGCTTGGAGTTCCTGCTGCAGCGCCGGGAGCGCCATGTGGAGTCCGGTTTGGTGCTGTTGTGCCACCCCTGGGAGTCCGGCGCCGACGACGACCCGCGCTGGGACGACTTCTGCGCGGGCGGCTTCGACGAGCGGCGCTGGTTCGAGGCCAAGGGGAAGCTGCTCGGCACGATCGAGCGCAGCGCCGGGGGCGCCCCGCTCGTCAATCCGAAGTTCGCCGCGGCCTCGGCGGGTTTCTCCGCGCTCGTGGCATTCAACGCCCTGGATCTGGCCACCGCCACCGGCGCACTCGACCCGGCTGCCGCCCACCGCTTGGCCGATGCCGTGCGCGACCGCTGGGACGGCGACTTGTGCAGCTACGCCGACGCCGGCGACGCCGGGGCAGGCTCGGGGCGCGCCCGCACCGCCTACGGCCTGCTGGGTTTGCTGGTCGAGTCCGACGGCGAGCGGGCCGCGGCGGTCGCCGCCGAACTCACCGACGCCAAGGCCCTCGGCGGCAACTACGGCCCCACCGGCGTCCACCGCGCCGAGCCCGCCTTTGCAGCGCGCAGCTACTGGCGAGGCCCGTCCTGGCCGCAACTGGATTACCTGCTGTGGCTCGCCCTGCGCCGTGCCGGCCGGCATGAGGCCGCGGCGACCGTGGCGCGGGCGACAGTGGCCGGTGCCACCAAGTCGGGTCTGGCCGAGTACTGGGACAGCGACGACGGCACGGGTCTCGGAGCCATACCGCAGAGTTGGGCCGGGCTGTGCCTGCTGATGGTGTGAGGCAAGGCGACCCAACACAGGTCCGCACGGCCGGACCAACCGGCTGAGGCGAACCCACCGCCCCTCAGCCGCCGGTTGCCCCCACCAGAATCTCCAGCAGGTCGGCGAAGAACCCACTGGCGGCGCCGCTGTCGATCCACTGGTCGCCGCTGTTGAGGATCGACGCGAAGCTGAACACGTCGCCGCTGGCGGCCCTTGCAAACCCGGCAATCGAGGCGACGCCGTCCAGCGTGCCCGTCTTGGCCTTCACGAGGTCCGCCACCGGCGAGTTCCGGTAGCGGTTCTCCATCGTCCCCGACCGGCCGGCCACCGCGAGATTGGCGCCCACGTAGCCGTCAGGCCCGCCGAGGTCCAGCACGTCGGTCACCTGGGAGCAGCTCAGGCGATTCGACGGGCTCAGCCCCGAACCGTCGGCCGGAACGGCAAATCCGGCGACCCTGCCGGCCAGCACCTGCTGTATCGCCAGGGCGCCGGCGGCCGAGGTGCCGCTGCCGCGTGCCACCACGCCGATTTCCTTCAGCAGCATCTCGGCGAGCGTGTTGTCGCTCTCGGCGAGCAGGTAGTGCAGATTGGCCGCCAGCGGTGCCGACTCCAGACGTGCCAGCACCACGTGCCCGCTGTAGTCCCCGCCGGCGGCGGCCACGCGGGGAAAGAGGGGAATGCGCACCGAGCGGGTTTCCAGCAGGTCGTCGAAGATCTCCGCCGCCCGGAGCGCCGGCGCAGGTGTCGGCAGCAGCCCCCACGTGGTGATGAGCCCCGGCGGGGCGCGCCACCCCTGGTCCACGCTGACCGCGCTGAGCGATCCGGCGATGCTCTGGGTGGCGAACCGGGCGGGCCAGGTGGGAACCGTGGTGAGAGTGTCGTAGCGGTCCGCCACGGCCACGACGCCGCCGGTGATCTGGGTGAGGCCGGCTCCGGTGAGGTCCGCGGCGAGGTCGGCCAGTGGGGTTCCCGCCGATTGGTGGTTGGCCAGCATCGCCGCGAAGTCCGGGGTGGACAGCAGCGGGTCGCCACCGCCCACGAGATACAGATCCCCGTCCAGGACGCCGCCGGTCAACGGGGCCTCCGCCAGCGCGGCGGTGGTGAAGGTGTAGTCGGCGCCCAGAATCGCCAGCGCGGCCTCGGCGAGCGGCAGCTTCTGCAGCGAGGCCGGGATCAGCATGGCCTCGGCGTTGCGCGCGAAGACCGTCTGGCCGGCCCGGCGGACCACGACGCAACCTCCGGTCGGGGCGCGTGCGGTCAGTGAGTCCAGGGCGGCGACGAGTGCCGCGTCCGTCGGGCTGTCGAACCCGCCCGTCCCATCGCGGAGTCCGGGAACCTGAATTGCAGGCTCCGCGGGTTCGTCGACGACGCCGGAGTCCACACTGCCGGCGTCGTCGGGTTGGATCACCTCCGGGGCGGTGTCGGGCTGAGTCGCCTCCGGGGTGGTGTCGGGCTGGGTCGCCTCCGGGGCGGTGTCGGGCTGGGTCGCCTCCGGGACGGGGGCGGGTTGGATGACCTCCGGGTCGGTGTCGGCTTCGGGCGAGTCGGACTCGGTCGTCGGCTCTGCCGCTGTCGTCGGGGGCGGTGAGTGCCGGGCGCAGTCGTGGCCGATGATGTCGCGGATCCGGTCGAACCGGGGCCCCGAGGCGACGGGGCGCGGCGCGCCGTTCTCGTCGAGCAGGTGCGGGTGGAATGTCCAGCCGACGATCCGGTCGGCGTCGAAATCGACCTGCAGCACGCCGGTCTCGCCGGTGAGTCCCGACCGGGGGTGCCAGACGAAGTTGCCCAGCGAGTAGGCGACCAGCTTGCCGCCGACGAACTCGACGGGCTGCAGCACGTGGGGGTGGTGGCCGATGACGGCGTCGGCGCCGGCGTCCAGCAGTTCCCGAGTCACATCGAACTGCTCGGACGTGGGGCAGGTTCGCCGCTCGATGCCCCAGTGGATGACCACGATCACGACGTCGGCCTCACGGGATGCGGCCCGCACGCTCTCGACGATCCGGGTCGTCGGGCGCGCCGACGCGATGCCCGGCCGGTCGGGCTCGGCGGGGAACCCCCAGGGCACGACCATGGACGCCCCCACGAACGCGACGCGCACGTCGCCGGCGGTGTGCAGCACCCGGGGGGCGTAGGCCGCGGTGTCGTCGGCCCCCGCGCCGAGGGCCACGACGCCGGCGGTTTCCAGCCACCCCACGCTGTCGAGCAGCGCGTCCGCGCCGTAGTCACCGGCGTGGTTGTTGGCCAGGTTGGCGACGTCGATCCCGGCGGCGGCAATCCGCGCGGCCGCCTGCGGTGGGGCCCGGAACACGTACTCCTTGTCGACGGCAGTGCCGCGGTCGCTGATCGCCATTTCGGCATTCACGACGGCGATGTCCGCCGAGGCCAGGGACGGCCGGATGAACTCGAAGGGATCGATGCCCGCCGGCTCGGTGCGGTCCATGAGCACGTCGCCGCCGGCCAGCAGCGTCCACTCCCTGGACGGCTCGGGTTCCACGGTGCCCGTGGTCGTCGATGTCGACGGCGGCGCCGGGGGTGGCGGCTCGGGTTCCGGGGTGGTCGAGGGGGTCGAGGTTGGGGTGGGCGAGCGGGGCGGCTCGTCAACCAGCGTCGGGCGGAGACCGTCCGAGCACGCCGCGATGAACACAAGAGCTGCGAGCAGACCGAGTAACCGGCGGATCAGTGGGGCCGCCTGGCGCCTCTCCATATCCACAGTTGCGAGAGAAGATACCCGGAGCCGGTGGCGCCCCCGGGGAGCATCGATCAGGTCGATCTCCCGGCGAGGCGGGGGCTAGAAGGGGCTCAGTCCCATCCGGTTCCGGATCGACACCAACTCGCCGAGGTGGTTGAAGCCGTGGCCGACGGCGCTCCATTGCAGGAACCACGAGGCCGGCTTGCCGTCCCACATCGAGTACAGCCAGTCGAACCGGTCGGTGGGCGTGCCGATGGCCGCCAGCGGCCCGGCCACCTCGGGGCGGCCATCCATTGCCGGCAAGCCGCCCTCGTCCAGCCAGGCGGCGGTGGTGTCCATCACGGCCAGCGTGTAGCCGCCGACGGCCTCCGGATCCAGCACGTCCACCAGGTCGGCGTCCTCCCCCTCGGCCAGCCCCCGCCAGAGATCCTCGCCGATGCCGAGGCGGTCAACCCAGCCGTCCACAACCGCGTCGACGCCCCGCAGTACCCCGTTCACCGCCACGTCCTGGTGCCGGGCCAGATGCCACAGCACATACACCGGCGCGATCCCGCCCCCGTCGACCCGCTCCCGCAACCGCTCCGGCGGGATCAGCCCCAGAACCCCGCCGGCCAGCTTGCCCCGCAGCGACCGCAGGTCACCGACGATCCAGTCCCGCAACTCCACGCCAATCACTCTACGAGGGCCCCGCTTGCGGAAGCCGGAAAGTCGAAGGAGGGAGGGGACGCCGGGGGCGGCCGGCGGAGCGATTTCGCCAGACGCTCCCGCCGACGGCCACCGGCGGCCCCGACCGGCCACCGGCGACCATGCCCGGTGTGCCGGCGACACATGCGCACTAGGGTCGGCGCTGTCCGCCGCAGCGCGGCGGCGGGCGGAACCGGTGCCCTGCTCCGGGCCGGAGCGGCTCCGCAGACATCGGTGGCACAAGGAGGCATTCGGGCGGCCCGGGTTGGGGGCAGGGCAGGTCGGACCCGACGAAAGGATTCACAACGTGAGACTCAAGAAGACATGGCGCATCCTGCTGGCGGCCACGCTGGCTGTGGCCCTCGTGGCGGCCTCCTGCGGGGAGGACGAGCCGGAGACCCTCTCGGTGGGCATCGCCGCCGACGGGTTCCTGCTCGGCTCCCAGGCCTGGGTGTCGCTGGACCGCGGCTACTTCGACGAGGAGAGCCTCGAGGTGACGATGTCGCAGTACGGCACCGGCATCGAGGCGATCCAGGCGGTCATCGCCGGCCAGGCCGACATCGGCCCGGCGCTGGACTTCGCCGTGCTGAACCTGGCCGCGGCGGCCGAGGAGAACATGCGGGTGGTGGCGGCGATAGCCGCCCCGCTGCCGGGGTTCCACAGCCTGGCGGTCCGCAACGAGATCAACGGTCCGCAGGATCTCGTGGGCAAGACGATCGGCTACGTGCAGGGCACCTCGGAGCACTTCGTGACCATCAGGCACCTCGAGCAGAACGGCATCAGCCTCGATGATGTCGAGTTGGTCCCGCTTCCGGGGTTGTTCGAGCTGGTGGGTGCGCTGCGCACCAACGACATCCAGGCCGCCTGGGTGTGGCTGAACGGCACCCTCGAGGCCGAGGAGGATCCCGATCTGAAGATCCTCGGCAACGACTCCAACGTGCTCGACACCGTGGCCATCTACCTGGTGGCGCGCACCGAGTGGGCCGACAGCGCATCGTGCGGGCCTACGACAAGGCCAACGTGGTGCTGCAGAACGAGACCCCTGCCGCCGCCAAGATCGTGGCCGACGCCGTCTCCGGCAATGAGGAGTTGTTCGCCAACATCATGCCGAACCAGCGCTACCGGGTGGAGTTCACCCAGGTGCAGCTGGACTCCTTCGACGCCATCGCCCAGTTCTTGATCGACTCCGGCGCTCTGCCCGGCGACTTCGACATCCGCGAGTTCATCGACTTCCGCGCCATGGAGGAGGCTGTGCCAGGGTCGGTCAAGGCGGACCTGTAGCGAGCGGCGCCCCGAGGGCGCCTACCCGATCACGCCGATGAACGGAGCGGCCGGCGAGCGTCCTGACAGCGCACGCGGCCGCTCCGTGGCCTTCAGGGGCGTGGAGTTGCGCTACACCAAGACCGCCCCGCCGGTTGTCACCGACCTGTCCCTGGAGATTGCCGCCGGCGAGTTCTTCGTGATCGTCGGGCCCTCCGGCTGCGGCAAGTCCACGCTGCTGCGGCTGGTGGCGGGCTTCCTGGAGCCCAACGACGGCACGGTCACGGCCGGGGGCGCGGCGATCACCGGCCCCGGTCCCGACCGGGCCATGGTGTTCCAGAGCGTCGATGGGCCGCTGCTGGACTGGCTGACGGTGCGCCAGAACGTGGCGTTCGGCCTCAAGCTGCAGGCCAAGCGCAAGGGCACCGAGTACGACCCTGCGGTCGTGGACCACTGGCTGCAGCTCGTGGGCCTCACCAGCGCGGCCGGCAAGCTGCCCCACGAGCTGTCGGGCGGCATGAAGCAGCGCGTGCAGATCGCCAGGATCCTGGCGGTGAAGCCCGACATCGTGCTGATGGACGAACCCTTCGCCGCCCTCGATGCGCAGACCCGGCGCATCCTGCAGCGCCAGGTGACCGAGTTGTGGCAGACCGAGGGGGGCACCGTCGTCTACGTCACCCACGACATCCGCGAGGCGGTGCTGCTGGGCCAGCGCATCGGCGTGATGCGGGCCGGCCCCCATTCGGATTTCCGTTCCCTGCACAGCGTGGACATCGGCTACCCGCGCGACGAGTTCTCCCCCGAGTTCGCCACCGTCGCCCGCGCCGTGGAGTCCGAGATCATCGAGGAGGTCACCCGGGCGTGGCAGAACTGACCGACTCGACGGCCGGCGCGGCTCCCGGGACGACACCGGAACCGGCGGGCGGGGGCGGCTGGCGCGCCGGCCTGAGCGGCCGGCGGGGGCAGATGCTGATCTCGGCTCTGGCCGTGGGCGTCACCATCGTGGCCTGGCAGATCGGCTCGTGGAACTACAACCCGCAGTTGCTTCCCGGACCGGCCAAGGTCGCCCAGGGCACCGGCGAGCTGTCGGGCTCGGGCCTGCTGTGGGATTCGATCGCCATCAGCCTGGAGCGGGTCTTCAAAGGCTGGCTGCTGGGCTCGGGAATTGCCATCCCGCTGGGGCTGCTGGCAGGTGTGTCGCGCTACGCCCGCGCCGCCCTGGACCCGTTCATCCACTTCTTCCGGTTCGTCCCCGCCCTGGCGCTCACGTCGCTGTTCATCCTGTGGTTCGGCATCGGCGAGACCTCCAAGGTGAACCTGGTGGCCTACGCGGCGCTGTTCGTGGTGCTCATCACGACCGCGACCGGGGCTTCCTCGGTGAATCCCGACAAGGTCAACAGCGCGCAGACGCTCGGCGCCAACCGCCGGGACGTGTTCTTCCGGGTGGCGCTGCCGGCCACGTTCCCCTCCATCTTCGTGGGCATGCGCCTCGCTTTGGCCAACGCCTTTCTGGTGATCGTGGCGGCGGAGGCAATCGCGGCCCAGGAGGGCATCGGCTTCCTGATCTGGAACTCACGCACGTTCTTCCGCACGGACTTCATGTTCGTGGGCATCTTCTGCTTCGGCGTGCTGGGCTTCACCTGTGACCGGCTCTGGAGGCTGCTGGGCAACACCGTGCTGAGCCGCTACCTCACCGGGGTCGGCAGCTACTGAGCCCCTGTCGCCGGCGCCCGCCGCCCGAGCAGCCCGCCAGTCCCTGACCGCCCGACGATCCGCCACGGAGGCCCACCCCATGACCGCACCGCAGGACGCCGCCGCCCCGTTCCCGGGACGCCT
>JAGWAK010000063.1:10615-15649 GCA_021296435.1 Acidimicrobiia bacterium | reverse complement strand
CCGCCTCCGGATCCGCCGGCCCCGCCCGAGCCTCCCGAGCCTCCGGCCCCGCCCGCGCCTCGCGCGCCCCCGGAGCCTGCTGACGACCCCGAGGTGTCAGATCCGCCGGCGCCTGACCCCCCCCCGGATCCACCACCGCCCCCACCGCCGCCCCCGACGACTCAGCCACTGCAGCCACCGGCGACACCCTCGTGGAGTCCCGTCACCGTCCTCGTCTCCAAGGAGACCGTGAACGGCATCATCCCGGTGTACGACGTCCCCGAAGGGGACCGGGTGTCGTTCCGCGACGGCGAGGTCTGGAGCTACACCTTCCGCGGCAACCGCTTGGTGTTGCGAGTAATCCAGACCTGGCCGGGCAACGAGTGGGCCGAGGTGGAACTACCCGTCCGTCCCAACGGCAGCCGCGGCTGGGTCCGCACGGAGAACTTCACCTGGTCCACGGTGAACCACCACGTCCTCATCGACCTCTCGGACCGCCTCGTGGCCCTCTTCGACGGCGACGACCTGGTGACCTATACGCGCGCCATCGTGGGCAGACCGAACACGCCGACACCGGCGCTGCGGGGCTTCATCGTGGAGAAGTTGCCGAATCACAGCCAGCAGAACGCCAGCGTGGTGTTGGGGGATTGGATCTTGATGCTGTCGTTCTTCAGTGAGGCGCTGGACAGTTTCAGCGGCGGGTTGCCGCGCATCGCCCTGCACGGCACGCACATTCCCGACCGCATCGGCGAGGCCCTCTCGAACGGCTGCATCCGCATCCCCAACAACATCATCGAGGTCATCGCCCGCACCGCCCCCCTCGGCACGGTGGTGAACATCACCGCCTGAGCGGCGGTCAGCGCAAGGCGGCGGCCATGGTGTCGATGACGCGGTCGATCTCGGCGTCGCTGATGATCAGGGGCGGGCACATCGCCAGGGCGGTGCCGATGGGGCGCACGATGACCCCTGCCTCCAGGATCTTGGCGCGCACCCCGGCGGAGTCGCGGCCCAACTCGGCGGCCCAGACGGCGCCGGTACCCCTGTAGCCGGCCACGAGCCCGTCGGCGGCCAGCGCCCGGAGGCCGCCCGAGATGCGCTCGCCGATGTGCGCCGCCCGCCCCGGCAGGCCCTCGGCGTCCATGAGGTTCAGGTTCGCCACGCCGGCGGCGCAGGCCGCGGGGTGCCCCGAGTAGGTGTAGCCGGTGCGCAGCAGGAAGCCGGCCGGCTGGGACTCGAAGGTTTCGCAGACCCGCCGCGACAGGATCACCCCGGCCAGCGGCTGGTAGCCGGAGGTGACTCCCTTGGCGAAGGTCATGATGTCGGGGGTGACGCCGTAGTGCTGCGCGCCGAACCATTCCCCAGTGCGCCCGAAGCCGCAGATCACCTCGTCGAGGATCAGCAGCGCCCCGTGGGTGTCGCAGAGCCGCCGCAGGCCCTCCAGGTAGCCCTCGGCAGGCGGCCATACCCCGCCGGCACCCTGCAGCGGTTCGGAAATCACCGCGGCCAACTGCTCGTCCTGAGCGGCCATCGCCACCGCCGCGGCCTCCAAGTCATCGTGGGGCACCTCGGTGAAGTGGGGCACGAGGTCGCCCCAGCCCTCGCGGTTGGGGGCGATGCCCTGGGCTGTCGTGCCGCCGAAGTTGGTGCCGTGGTAGCCGTTCGTGCGGTTGATCACGGTTTGCCGCCCGAGGTCGCCTTGCAGCCGGTGCCACTGGCGGGCGATCTTCAACGCGGTGTCCACGGCCTCCGAGCCCGAGCAGCACAGGAACACCCGTCCGTCGGGGAGCGGGGAGCGCTCGACGATCATGGCCGAGACTTCCTCCGCCGCGGGGTTCGTGAACGGAGCGAACGTGTTGTAGGCCTCCAGGTTGCGCATCTGGTTGGCGACGGCGTCGATGATCTCGGTCCGGCCGTGTCCCGCCTGGCAGTACCAGAGGCTGGCCATGGCGTCCAGGTAGCTCTTGCCGGCGTCGTCCCAGACGGTGCATCCCCTGCCACGCACGAGGTTGATGTACCGCTCCAGGGTCGGCGGCGAGAACGGATGGAGGAACGCGTTCGGCATGCGCCTGCTCCTTTCGATCCGGGACGATTCGAGGGTAACGTCGCCAGGGAATGATTCTGTCCGATCGGTCCATCCGCGAGCAGATCGCCCTCGGGCGTGTCGCCATCGAACCGCTGGCCGACGACGCTGTCCAACCCTCCTCGGTGGATCTGCGCCTCGACCGCTACTTCCGGGTCTTCCGGAACCACACGATGGGCTGCATCGACGTCAAGAAGGATCTCGGGACGCTGACCGAACCCTTGGAGATCGACCCCGACGGCGTGTTCATCCTGCACCCCGGCGAGTTCGTGCTGGGCTGCACGCTCGAACGGGTGAGCCTGCCTGACGATCTGGTCGGGCGCCTCGAGGGCAAGTCGAGCCTGGGCCGGCTCGGGCTGTTGATTCACTCCACCGCCGGGTTCGTGGACGCCGGCTGGCAGGGTCAACTCACGCTGGAACTCTCGAACGTGGCGAACCTGCCGATCACGCTCTACCCGGGCATGAAGATCGGCCAGATCAGCTTCATCGCCATGAGCACCGCCGCGGACAACCCCTACGGCTCACGGGCGGTCGGCTCCAAGTACCAGGGCCAGGTCGGTCCGATTCCCAGCCGCTACTGGGAGAACTTCTGACCGCAGTCAGTCCTCGGCTCCGAAGCGCTCCAGCAGATCCTGCGCCTGCGCCACCCAGTTCCACTTCTGGATGCGGCCCGGCGCGCCGATGGCCTCCTCCAGCGCCTCCACCCCCGCGTCATCGAGCCCGGCGATCTGGTCGTATCCCGTGATTCCCTGCTTGGCCAACTCGGCCAGCAGCATGGGATCGGTGCCCTTGATGAGCCGCAGGTTGTCGTGCCGGCGGGCGCCCGTCTCTCTCGCCGGTGCCGGTGACGGTGGCACCGGCACCGGAGCCGGTACCCCTGCGGGTGCGGTAGCCGGGGCGTCCCGGGTGGGGGAGGGCCGCAGCCGCGCCATCGGAGCAAGATCCAACCCGGAGACCGAACCGGCCACCGGCACGCCGGTCGTTGCGGGTTCGCCGACGACCACCGCCGGGATTAGCTCGGTGTCGCGCCGCTCCGCCGCCTCTTCCTCGCCCCGGTGGATGGCCTCCAGAACGTGCAGCGCGATGTCGCCGACGTTCACGTCTTCGGGCTCCACCCCCTCGCCGCGCACACCGTCGTCGATCATCACGTAGCAGAACGGGCAGGCGGTGGCGATGCGGTCGGCACCGGTGGCGAGCAGCTCCCGGCTGCGGACCACGTTGACCTGCTCACCGACGTGCTCCTCCATCCACATGCGCGCGCCGCCGGCGCCGCAGCACATGCCCTTGGTGCCGTTGCGGGGGGCCTCAACCACCTCAAGGCCGCCGATGGATCCCACCACCCGGCGCGGCGACAGGTACACGTCATTGTGCCGGCCCAGGTAGCAGGAGTCGTGGTAGACGAGGCGCTCGGGCAGCCGGGCCTTTGACAGGTCGAGGCGGCCGCTGTCGGTCAGTTGCTCCAGCAGCTGGCTGTGATGGATCACCTCGTAGTGGCCTCCGAGCTGCGGGTACTCGTTGCCGAGGGTGTTGAAGCAGTGCGGGCACTGGGTGATGATCTTGCGCACCCCCATGCCGTTGAGCGTCTCCACGTTCTGCATGGCGAGCATTTGGAACACGTACTCGTTGCCGGAGCGTCGCGCCGGGTCGCCGGTGCACATCTCGGCGGGCCCCAGCACGGCGAAGTCCACGCCGGCCCGCTGCATGAGCTCGGTCATGGCGCGGGTGACCTTGCGGTTCTTGTCGTCGTAGCTGCCGGCGCAGCCCACCCAGTACAGGTACTCGGCCTCGATGGGGTCGCTGCCGTCGAGTACTACGAGGCCCTCGAAGTCGCTCGCCCAGTCGGCGCGGGCGGACTGGGCCATGCCCCACGGATTGCCGGAGTTCTCCATCGAGCGGTAGGCGGTGCCCAACTCGGTGGGGAAGTCGCTCTCCATGAGCGACAGGTAGCGCCGCATGTCCAGGATCTTGTCGAGGATCTCGATGTTCACGGGGCAGATCTCGTCACAGGCGCGGCACGAGGTGCAGGCCCACACTTCCTCGGAGCTGACGCGTTCGAACACGTTGGCGCTCGTCACGGTGATCTCGGCGTCGGCGCCGATGGGCGGCGATGTGGCGGGAGTTCCGCTGGCGGCCATCACCTGGCCCACCTTCAGGACGATCTCGCGCGGGTCCAGCGGCTTGCCGGTGGCGTGCGCCGGGCACACCGACGTGCAGCGCCCGCACATCGTGCAGGCGTCGAGGTCCAGGAGTTGCTTCCAGGTGAAGTCCTCGACCGCCGTCGCCCCGAAGGAGTCCAGGTCGGTCTCCATGAGGTTCGGCAGTTCGCGCATGGCCCCCTTGGGGCGTTCCCGGTCGCGCAGGTACATGTTCACGGGCGACGTGAAGATGTGGCGCAGCATCGTGACCGGGATCAGCAGCACGAACACCACGAACGACACCACGTGCAGGATCCACCACACCTGGTGCCAGCCGGCCACGTTGCTCAGGCCGTCGGCGAGGGTGGCAAGCGGGTAGCCGATAACCGACCAGCGTTCGAATGAGGGTGTGCCGGCCTCGGCGATGCGGAAAGCCTCGGCCCCGAAACCGGTGACGCCGATGAGCAGCATCGTCGTCAGGATCACGGCGTGCTCGGGCCGGGTCTTCTGACGAATCCGGTACGGGCGCAACCGCCAGGGTCCCCAGCGCCGCAGGATCGCCCAAGCCACGCCCACCAGGAACACCGCCCCGGCCAGGTCGCCGGTGAGGGAGTAGCCCTGGTACACGCGGCCGGTGAGGAACTTGGCGCCGTCGGGCAGCTGGTGCTCGATCTCCAGCGTGATGGTCACCGCCAGGAGCACCAGGAAGCTGAAGTAGATGAGGGAGTGCATCAGCCCGGCCACTGGCTCGCGCAGGAGGGTGCGCATGTACACACCTGCCCGCAGATCGGCCAGCCGGCGGTGCACGTTGCGCCAAGTCGTGCGGCGCTCCTCGGCCGC
>JAGWAK010000063.1:0-10604 GCA_021296435.1 Acidimicrobiia bacterium | reverse complement strand
AGCACCGAGGCATACAGCAGAGCGATCGGGATGACGGTGTAGAAGGCCGCCCGCAGCGGCCCGGGAATGTTGCCGAACACCTCCCGGGTCACGCTGGCGGTGCTGTGAAAGCCTGTGATCGCCGCGGCGACGCCCGACGCGACGGTGAACAGAGCCAGCCCGAGCCCCGCCAGGATCACGAGGCGGTTGGGCGCGAGCCGACCGGAGCGGGATGATTCGGTATTCATCTCGCCGGCGAGGCTACGGGGATCGACGCAGGCACGAAAGTGCCCGGCCGCAACGCGGTGGATTGCTCATCCCGCCGGGGAGGTTACGGGCATCGTGGCGTCTTCGCGTTGATATGGGTGTCCCGCCGTCGGCGGGGAATCCGCGGCATGGCGTCGGGCACAGGAGGGTGGCAAGCGTTGAGCAGGGAGGTACGGTGCCGGTGCGCCAAGGGAGTCGCCCTTTCATCCTTCGCCGGGCTCAACCGGCAAGATTCGATCAGAGAGGCACTCCCGTGAAACGTCGAACATTGGTGGCGCTCGGCGTCACCGGCGCAGCAATTGCGGTCCTCACGACGCCGGCCGCGGCCCAGACGAGTGATACGTCGGCCGCCGTGCAAGCCGTCCTGGACAATGTCTGGGTCCTGGTGGCGGGCGCACTCGTCTTCTTCATGCAGGCGGGCTTCGCGCTGCTGGAATCAGGGCTGACCCGGTCCAAGAACGTCACGAACATCATGGCCAAGAACCTGGCCGACATGAGCGTGGGTGTTCTGGCCTTCCTGGCGGTGGGCTACGCCCTGGCCTTCGGGGCCGGCAACGCCTGGTGGGGCACCGAGGGTTTCTTCCTCTCCGGCAGTGCCCTCTTCGAGTTCGGCTCCAGCGGGGTCGGCAACCTCTCGACGGCAACGTTCTTCTTCTTCCAGGTGGTCTTCGCTGCCACGGCGGTCACGATCGCCTCGGGCGCGATGGCCGAGCGGGCACGCTTCAAGGCCTACCTGCTCTTCAGCCTCGTGATGTCGGCGTTCATCTACCCGCTGGTCGTGCACTGGACCTGGGGCGGCGGCCTCATCGCCGACATCTCCATCGGCGGAGCCAGCTACAGCGACTTCGCCGGCTCGACGGTGGTGCACTCCACCGGCGGTTGGGCGGCGCTCATGGGGGCCATGTTCCTGGGCCCGCGTCTGGGCAAGTACGGGCCGGGCCGCACGCCGCGACCGATCCCGGGCCATTCCATGCCCATGACGATTCTGGGCGTGTTCATCCTGTGGCTGGGCTGGTTCGGGTTCAACGCCGGCTCCGAGCTCGCCGCCGATGGCGTCGTGATGGTCGTGGCGCTCAACACGGCCATCGCCGCGGCCGCCAGCACGCTGACAGCCGGCGCCGTCGTGTGGCTGAAGACCGGCAAGCCCGACGTCGCCATGGCCGGCAACGGCACGCTGGCTGGGCTGGTGGGAATAACCGCGGGCTGTGCCACCATGAACGTGCTGGGTGCACTGGTCACCGGTGCGGTGGCCGGGGTGCTGGTCGTTTACTCGGTGTTCTTCATCGAGCGCAAGGGGATCGACGACCCGGTCGGCGCCGTGTCTGTGCACGGTGTTTGCGGGGTGTGGGGCACGCTTGCGGTGGGCCTCTTTGCCCGCTACGACGACGCCTTCCTGGGCAGGGACAACGCTGGACTGTTCTACGGCGGAGGCGGCTGGCAGCTGCTCGTCCAGTTGGTGTTCGTGCTGATCGTGCTGGCCTGGACCGTGGTGACGACGGGGATCCTGTTTGCCATGCTGCGCCGCTTCGGCGTGTTGCGCGTCTCCGCGGCCGAGGAGGCCCGGGGCCTCGACCTCGCCGAGCACGGCGCCGGCGCCTACCCGGCCGATCCCATGCCCCGCGACGAGCGCGCCTACGAGCAGCCGTAGACGGCGAGAGTTGTCGCGAGGCCCCTTCGAGCCCGTTCTCGAACGGCCCCGCAGGCGTTCCTCCCGACGGCGCGCCGCACAAGTGCCGCTGCGCACGGGCGCGTCTAGGATCGCGCCAGTCGCAGGGAGGAGAGTTGGATGCGGGTCGGGGTTGACATAGGCGGGACGTTCACCGATGCGGTGTCCGTCGACGACGACGGGCGTATCCGTACGGCCAAGGTCCTGACGACGCCCCGCCGGCTGCACGACGGTGTGCTCCAGGCGCTCGAGCGACTGGAAGTGGACTGGGGGCGCCTGGACTCCATCACCCACGGCACCACTGCCGGCCTGAACGCCTTCCTGGAGCGCCGCGGCGCCAAGGTCGCGCTGCTCACGACCCGCGGCTTCCGCGACGTCTACGAGCTGGGGCGGGCGAACCGGCCCGACATGTACAACGTTCGCTACCGCCAGCCGGCGCCGCTTGTGCCGCGCCGGTGGATCTTCGAGATCGATGAGCGGGTCGGCGCCGACGGCTCGGTCCTGGTGCCCACCGACGACGACGTCGTGCGCGCCCTCGGGCGACGGCTCGCCACCGAGTTCGAGGCGGTTGCGGTCTGCTTCCTGCACTCCTACGCCAACCCCGAGCACGAGCAGCGTGTCGCCGAGATGCTCGCCAACGAGGCACCCTCACTGGCGGTGGTCTGCAGCCACGAGATCGCCCCGGAGTGGCGCGAGTACGAGCGCACCAGCACGACCGCCATCGCCGCCTACGTGGCGCCCATCGTGCAGAACTACCTGGCCGAGTTGGAGCAGCAGGTCACCGCCCGCGGGTTGCGAGGTCCGCTGCGGGTCATGCAATCCAACGGTGGCGTGATGATGGCCGCCATGGCGCGGCGCAAGGCCATCCAGACGCTGTTCTCCGGACCGGTCGGGGGCACCATCGCCTGCATCGCCACCGCCGAGGACCTGCGCGACGAGATGGACGTGAGCCGCCTGATCTGCATCGACATGGGCGGGACATCCTTCGATGTGAGCCTCGTGGTGGACGGCGAGGCCGACGTGGAGTTGGAATCCGAGTTGGAGCGCCACCCGGTGCTGTCCCCGACGGTCGCCATTCACACGATCGGCGCCGGCGGCGGCAGCGTCGGCCACGTCTCCGCCGGGGGCCTGCGGGTGGGGCCCCGCTCCGCCGGTGCCGAGCCGGGCCCGGCGTGCTACGGCTCCGGCGGGGTCGAGCCCACCGTCACCGACGCCAACCTGCACCTCGGCCGGCTCCCGTCGGTCGCCCGACTGGCCGGGGGCATGGCCCTCGACGAGGCCGCCGCGGAGGCGGCATTGCGGTCCGTCGGAGACACGCTGGGGCTGGACGCCGGCGCGCTGGCCACCGGCATGGTGGCCGTGGCGGACTCCACCATGGCCAATGCCATCCGGGAGATCACGGTGCTGCGCGGCATCGATCCCCGTTCGTTCGCGCTGGTGGCCTTCGGCGGCGCCGGCCCGTTGCATGCCGCCGCAATCGCCGACGAGTTGGAGATCGACGTGGTCCTGGTGCCCGCCGACCCGGGTGTCCTGTCGGCCTACGGCATGCTGCACGCCGACATCCGCCACGACGTGGTCCAGAGCTTCTATGTGGGAGTCGCCGAGACCGACGGCGAGGCACTGGAAGCCACGCTGACCGAACTCGCCGAGCGCGCCCGCCTGTTGGTCAAGGAGGACGGCGTGGACGAGCGGGCCATCGGCCTGGAGCCGTCGGCCGATCTGCGCTACGTGGGCCAGGAGTACACCGTGACGCTCCCGCTGCCCGCCGGCGAGCCGACGGCGCAGATGCTCGCCGAGTTGCCGCAACGGTTCGCCGAGGCGCACGAGGTGCGCTACGGCCACAGCAACCCCGCCGAGGACGTGGAGTTCGTGAACCTGCGGATGACGGCGCGGGGCTCGTTGGGCCGCCCCGAGCCGGTCGAGTTGCCGAGGGGAGACGCTGGCGAACCCACCGCCGTCGAGCGCACCTGGTTCGACGGCTCCTGGCTGTCCACGCCGGTGCATCGCCGGGAAGCGTTGCCGGCCGGTGCAACCGTGCCCGGTCCGGCGATCGTCCTGGAGGACGCTTGCACGACCCTGGTACCGCCGGCCTGGACGGCGACGGTCTCGGCGCACGGCCACCTCGTGCTGCGACGATCCTGAGACGTCCCGAAGACCGGCAAAGATCACTGGCCGAGGACCGGACAAGCGAAACGACAACCGAGGAGGGACCACGATGCGCATTCTGCTGATCAACCCATTGGGAGTGGACGTCTACGACCAGCTTGTCGACGAGGTGGTGCGCCCCGCCGTCAGCGCCGACACCGAGCTGACGGTGCGCTCCCTCGCCGGCAGCGGCGTGCCCGAGACGGCCTTCCTGCCTGCGGCTTCGCTGCTGTTGAACCAGTTGCTGTCGGCCGTCGAGCAGGGCGAGCGCGACGGCTTTGACGCCGTCGTGATCGGCTGTGCCTCCGACCCGGGCCTGGTTGACGCCAAGGAACTGGTGTCGATCCCGGTGACCGCCCCCATGGAGGCCGCCATTGCCACCGGGCGCGCCCTCGGCCGGCTCGGCGTCGTGGCACCGCGTATCGAGAGCGGCGAGGGTGAGAACCTGCCGCAGGACGCCAACTGGGTTCGCCGGCTGGTGCACGCCTACGCCGGCGAGTCGATCTTCGCGGGTGTGTTCTCCGCGCCGTGCCCGCACCCTCCCGCCGACCTCGTTGACCGGCTGGTTCACGAGGACCCCCGGGAGCTACGGGGCATCGTGCGGCGCGGCATGGCGGAGGCGATCGCGGGTCCTGCGGGCGACGCCGCTGAGGCCGCCTTCCGGGACCATGACGCCACGGTGCTCTTCTTCGCCTGCACGATCTGGTCCGGCCTGCTGGAGCCGGTGCGCGAGCGGGTGCCCGTGCCGGTCCTGGATCCTCTGATCACACCGGTCCGCTACGCCGAGATGCTGGCCGGCGCGGGGCGGAAGTTCTGAGTACGTGACCCACCACCCGATCGCCCCGGTCGGAGGATTCCTCCGGGAGCACTGACGTGCCGCTCGCCATCTACATCGGCCGCCGCCTGGTGTTCCTTGTGGTGGCGCTGTTCGGGGTGTCCCTCATCACATTCTTCGTCACTCGGGTCCTGCCCGGCAATCCCGCGTACCTGATCGTCGGCGTGCAGGCGGACGAGTCCACCGTCGAGGCGGTCATCGAGCGCCTGGGCCTCGACGAGCCGATCATCAACCAGTACGGCCACTACATGCGCCAGCTCTTCACCGGCGATCTGGGCGACAGCTGGCGCACCAAGAACCCCGTGACGACCGACATCGCCGACCGCTGGCCGGCCACCATCGAGTTGGCCACGACCGCGGCGATCCTGTCGATCTGCTGGTCGGTGCCCTTCGGCATCGTCTCTGCCCTGCGGCGGCGATCGCTCTCGGACCGTCTGGCAAACGTGGCCTCGGGGCTGGGCGTGTCGATCCCCGAGTTCTGGCTGGGGATCATCCTGATCCTGGTCTTCTTCTTCCACCTGGACTTCGCGCCCGCGCCCATCGGGCGGACGCTGGGGACGGTACCCCCCGAGGTCACGGGGCTCTATACGCTCGACTCGGTGATCGCGGGCGACTGGGGAGCGCTGCGCTCGTCGCTGGCGCAGCTCGCCCTGCCGGCCATCACGCTGGCCATCACCACCGGCGGGCCGCTGTTGCGGGTCACCCGCGGTTTCATGCGCGAGACCATGGCCTCGCACCACATTCGCTCGGCGCGGGCGCTTGGCGTACCGGAGCGCTCGATCGTCCTCCGTCACGCCCTGCCGAACGTGCTGCTGCCGGTCTCCACGATGGTGGCCCTCATGTACGGCTACCTGCTGGGCGGCACGGTGCTGGTGGAGTTCGTGTTCGCCTGGCCTGGTATCGGCAAGTACGCCATCGACTCCATCGCCGCCTCGGACTACGCGCCCGTGCTTGCCGCCGTGCTGCTCAGCGCCTGTAGCTACATCCTGGTCTACCTGGTGATGGACATCCTGCACTTCATCATCGACCCGAGGACGCGCACATGAGCGTCGTCTCGCCGCGCGCCTCGGGCAGCACCGCTCCGGATGGAATCGGCCGGGTCATTTCTGCGGCGCGTGCGCGACCGGTTCGCGTTCTCGTGGCTGTCGCCATGATGGTGGTCCTCCTCGCCGCCCTTGTGTGGGACCCGGAGTGGCGGGCGCTCCGTGTGGTCCTGACCGTGCTGGCGATCCTGGTGGCCCCTGCTATCTGGGACTCTCAGCGCCGAGCGATCCGGCCCGCCGTGGGGGTGATGTTGGCCCTCATCCTGCTGGCCCTCGTCGGGCCGCTGTTCACGCGCGATCCGCTCATGCTGAACGTCGGTGAGTCGCTGGCGGCCCCCGGCGGCGACCTCTGGTTCGGCACCGACCAGCATGGCCGCGACATCTTCGCCAGGGTGATACACGGGGCGCAACTCGACTTGGGTGTGGGCTTCAGCGCAGCCGCGCTGGCCGTGGTGGTGGGCATGCCTCTCGGGGCGCTGTCGGTGTTTGCCGCCGCGCACATCCGAGGGGGCGGCCTGTTCGACTCCGTGATGCTGCGCATCTCGGAGTCGTTCCAAGCCTTCCCCACCCTGCTGCTGGCGCTCGGCATCGTGGCCGCCGTCGGCCCCAGCATCCCCATCCTCATCTTCATCATCTCCATCGTGAACGTGCCGGTATACCTGCGCCTCACCCGCAGCGCCGTGGCGCCCATCGTCAATGCCGACTTCGTGCTGGCGGCCCGCTGCGCCGGCCAGCCGGTGCTGAGGATCCTGTTGCGTCACATCCTGCCCAACGTCAAGCAGGTGGTCCTGGCGCAGTTCTCGGTGAACGTGGCCTGGGCCATCCAGATCCTGGCGGCTCTCAGTTTCGTGGGCCTGGGTGTGCCGGTTCCCACACCGGAATGGGGCGCCATGGTGCGCGACGGCTACGAGCAACTGGTCTACGGCCGGTGGTGGGTGGCGCTGTTTCCCGGCCTGGCGATCCTGTTCGCCGTCCTGACGCTGAACCAGCTGTCCGACCGGGTGAGGCATACGACGTGAGCATCTCCGCCGGGCCCGAAGCCGCCGCTTCGATCCATCCTGCGCCCCCGGCGCCGGATCGTGGGGACGTCCCCGTCCTCGACGTGGCTGATCTCACCGTCGGCTTCGGTTCGGCGGCCAAGCGGCGATCCATCCCCCTGCAGGGGATCCACCTGCAGGTCGCCGCCAGCGAGCGGATGGCTCTGGTCGGCGAGTCCGGGTCCGGCAAGAGCCTGACCGCGGCGGCCGTGCTGGGGCTGCTGCCCGAGGGGGCCGAGGTCATCCGCGGTTCGATCCGCCTCGACGGCGAGGAGCTCATCGGCGCCCCGGAGCGCCGCCTGCGGGACCTCCGGGGTGGTCGCATGGCGATCATGTTCCAGAACCCCCGCGCCTCGCTGAACCCCGTGCTGACCGTGGGAGGGCAGATCGCCGAGGTGATCAGGGTGCACGGTGACGCCGGCCGCAAGGAAAGCTGGACGCAAGCAGTCGATCTGCTGGCGGAGATGGGCATCCCCGACGCCGGCCGCCGTGCCAAGGACTACGTGCACCAGTACTCCGGCGGCATGGCGCAGCGGGCCGCGCTGGCCATGGCTCTGTCCTGCCGCCCCGATCTGCTCATCGCGGACGAGCCGACCACCGGCCTAGACGCCACGCTCCAGCAGCAGGTGCTGGAGCTGGTCGTCGAGCAGGTGGCCTCGCGTGACGCGTCCCTGCTGCTGATCACCCACGACATCGCCGTGGCCCGCAGCCATTGCGAGCGCACGACGGTCATGTACGCGGGGCGAGTGATGGAGTCCGGGCCGACATCCTCGGTCACCGAGAGTCCTAAGAACCCCTACACGGCTGCTCTGCTCAAGGCGTTCGGGACTGTTGATCAGCGCCGGATGTACGCCATCGGCGGCGTGGTACCGACGCTGGTCGGCGAGCTCAGCGAGTGCGCCTTCGCCGACCGGTGCCCGATGGTCGGCCCAGAGTGCCGCGACGGCGTTCCCGCGTTGCGGTCTGTGGACGACCGTCAAGTGGCTTGCGTGAAGGCATGAACGCCCAGACCCGCACCACCGGTGGACCGGTCGTCGAGGTTCGCGAGCTGGTGAAGGACTACGTCACCCGCGACGCCCGGCTGCGACAGCGCGTCTCGCGCGCCGTCGACGGCGTCAGCTTCCAGATCCACGCGGGCGAGACGTTCGCGATCGTCGGCGAGTCCGGCTCGGGGAAGACGACGGTGGGGCGGGTGCTGCTGAAGCTCACGTCGGCAACCGACCGGCGACGAGATCCTGGACATCAAGGAGCGTCACTTCCGTCCGGAGCGCCGCCACATGCAGATGGTCTTCCAGGACCCTCTGGCGGCGTTCGACCCGCAGGCGACTATCCGCTCGAGCCTGCGCGAGTTCACCCGGCTCCGTGGCGCCCGGACCCGTGCGCAGGAGAACGAGGCCATCGTCGAGGCAGTGCTGAGCGTCGGACTGGAGCCCGAGATGGTCGACCGCCGCCCTTCCCAGGTCAGCGGCGGGCAGCTCCAGCGCCTCAGCATCGCCCGCTCCCTGCTCCCCGAACCGGACCTGCTGTTCCTCGACGAGCCGACTTCGTCGCTGGACGTCTCCATCCGCGGTCAGATCGTCAACCTTCTGCTGGACCTGCAAGAGCGCAACGAACTGGCCTATCTCCTCGTCGCCCACGATCTCCGGGTGGTCTACGCCATGGCGCACCGGGTTGCGGTCATGTATCTGGGTCAGTTCGTGGAGGTCGGCTCGCGAGATCAGGTCTATGCCGACGCCCGACACCCCTACACCCGCGGCCTGCTGGACGCCGCTGAGCTGGACGATCCGCCGCGCCACGGCGAACCGGTCCGGCTCGTCGGGGAGATCAGTGAGGAGGCGGCCACAAAGCCGGGCTGCCGCCTGACACTGCGCTGCCCGTTCGCGGTCGAGCGCTGCGAGGAGCCGCAACCCCTCCGGGAAACAACCTCCGGCCATCTCGTGCGATGCTGGCGAGCCGTCGAGCAGCCCGTCGAGATCGGTCTTCCCCCCAACGACTGAAGAACAAGGAGTCTCTAATGCCACAGGTTGATCCGGTCACCACCGAGGTGATCCGCAACTCCTTCATCTCGATCGCCTCGCAGATGAACAACAACCTGGCCCGCTCGGCCTACACGCCGATCATCTACGAGATGAAGGACTGCTCGGTGGGTCTAGGCGCCGGGCCTGCCCATCTTCCTGGGCAGCCTCGAGGCGGCGATCAACGCCACGACCGAGCACTTCGGCGGCCTGGAGACCTACAAGCCCGGTGACGTTTACGCGGTCAACGACAGCTACCTGGTCGGCAGCCACCTCAACGACGTGAGCGTGTTCTCACCGATCTTCCACAAGGGCGACTTGGTGGGGTTCGGGGCCACCAAGGCGCACTGGATGGACATCGGCGCCAAGGATCCCAGCCAGACCAACGACGCCACCTCGATCTACGAGGAGGGTTACCGGCTCGGCCCCACTCACCTGTACCGGGAGGGGCGCCCCGAGACGGGCGTACTGCAGTTCATCACCCGCAACAGCCGCCTGCCGCGCTCCATCTGGGGAGACCTGCATGCCCAGATCGCCGCCTGCCGCACTGGTGAGCGCCAGTTGGACGAGTTGATGGACCGGTTCGGGCGATCCACCGTCGAGGCCTCCGCCGCCGCCGTGTTCGAGCAGTGCGAGCGGCTCGACCGGGAAGTCGTGTCGGCCATTGCCGACGGCACCTTCGTCACCGAGGGCCACATGGACAGCTGGGGACCGGGTGGCGGCCCCGTGTACGTGAAGGCCACGGTGACCGTCTCCGGCGACGAGATCCTCCTGGACCTCGACGGCTCCTCACCGCAGACGCCCGGCTGCATGAACTGCGGCTTCGCCCAGACGGTTGCGGCGGCCCGGCTGGGCTACAAGCTGCTCATCAACCCCGAGGTGCCGGTCACTGCAGGGACGTTCCGCGGAGGCGTCGATCTTCGACGCCCGGGAGCCGGCGGCGTGCCAGTACTACTACCCGCACCTGGGGATGATGATCGATCTGTTCATCAGCGCCTTGGCGCCGAGCATGCCCGAGGCGGTGGTCGCCGCGCAGCCCGCCGATCCGATGAACGTGCTCTTCGTCGGCAAGAACCCCGAGACCGGCGACGACTTCGTCACCGGCGAGGCAACGGCGGTGGGTTGGGGCGCCTGGTCCGGCGGCGACGGCACGAACGGGATGATCAATTACGGCGGCGGCGACCTGAAGAACATTCCCGTCGAGGTGCTGGAGTCGCGTTATCCCATCAGGGTGCACCGCTACGCCGTTTCGCCGGACTCCGGCGGGCGGGGCCGCTGGCGCGGGGGCTGCGGCGTGGAGCGCGAGTACGAGGTTCTGGCCGACGGGGTGACGCTCTCCACCTGGTTCGAGCGCACCACCACCCCCGCCTGGGGGCTGTTCGGCGGCGAGCCGGGCAGCACCACCGAGGCGGTGATAACCGTCGACGGCGAATCCACGCCGGTGATGAAGGTGAATCGCTACCCCGCCCCCAAGGGCAGCCGCCTGCGGGTTGCCACGGGCGGCGGTGGCGGGTACGGCGACCCGGCCGAACGCAGCGAGGAGGACCTCCGCCGGGATCTCATCGAGGGCTACACCACGGTCGTGCCGCCGGGACTGGACATCGACCTCGGCGACGG
>JAGWAK010000062.1 GCA_021296435.1 Acidimicrobiia bacterium | reverse complement strand
ATCGCCCACGCCCCAGCCGACCCTCTTCGACTGAGCTACACAGGCGACAGCCGGTGCTCGGCGGCCGGGCCGGGCAGGGTCCGTTAGGCTCCGCGACGTGCTGTTGCCGACAGCCGTGGTGGGGAGCTATCCGCAGCCGGACTGGCTGATCGATCGGCCTGCGCTGTGCACCCGGCTGCCGCCGCGGGTGCGGGCCAGGGAGCTCTGGCGGATCCCGCCCGAACACCTCGAAGAGGCGCAGGACGACGCCACCATCGTGGCGATCGGCGAGATGGAGGCGGCGGGCATCGACATCATCACCGACGGTGAGATCCGCCGCGAGAGCTACTCCAACCGCTTCGCCACCGCCCTCGGCGGCATCGACCCCGACCGCCACGGCACCGCCATGGACCGCACCGGCAAGCCGAATCCCGTCCCGCGCATCGCCGGGCCGATCACCCGGCCAAACCCGATCGGCGTGCGCGACATGGAGCTGCTGCGGGCACACAGCAGCCGTTCCATCAAGCTCACCCTGCCAGGACCGTTCACGCTCATCCAGCAGGCCCAGGACGATCACTACGGCAACGAGCGGAGGGCGGCCTCCGCCTACGCCAAGGTGGTCAACCGGGAGCTCAAGGACCTGTTCGACGCCGGGGCCGACGTGGTGCAACTCGACGAGCCCTACATGCAGGCCAAACCCGAGAAGGCCTCCCAGTACGCCGTCGAGGTGCTCGACGAGGCGCTCGACGGGGTCACCGGGACGACCGTTCTGCACATGTGCTTCGGCTACGCCGCCATCCACGCCTGGCGAGGGATCGGCAAGCCGGACGCCTACGCATTCCTCCCGGAGTTGAACGCCAGCGCCATCGATCAGATCTCCATCGAGGCCGCACAGCCGGGGATCGACCTGGACATCCTGGAGAGGCTGCCCGACAAGAGCGTCGTGTTGGGCGTGATCGACAACGGCGACGCCACCGTGGAGACACCGGAGACGGTGGCGCAGCGGATCCGCGATGCGCTGCACTACATCTCGCCGGACCGGCTGATCCCGGCCCCCGACTGCGGAATGAAGTACCTGACACGCCAGGTCGCCTTCGGCAAACTGTCGGCGCTCGCAGCCGGTGCGGCCATCGTTCGTGCGGAACTGGAGACCTGAGGGACTACTCGGGTCGTGTGCGCCGGCGCGGCTGTGTGCCGGGCACCCCTAACCGCTGCCTGGTTTCTCTCTGCGTTTTCGGCCTCTACGTAGCGCGCGCGGCTCTCTGACGTCGCGAATATCGCCCCGGTCCGGTCCGGTCTCGGAGCCGAATCCGGAACCGCCGGCCCCGCCCCGGCCGAATCCGCCGAAACCGAAGCCGCCCGGTCCAGCGGTCCAGCCGGCGATCCGGATCCGCTTGCTGTACCGGCGGATCAGCAGCGCCCGCAGCGCCAGCCGGGTCGGGGGAATGAGCAGCAGCAGCCCCACGGCGTCGGTCAGGAAGCCCGGCGTCAGCATCAGCAGGCCGCCGACGAGGATCAGCAGGCCGTCCACGAGCTCCCTGCCGGGGATCTCGCCGCGGGCCAGCCGCTCCTGGATCTGACGCAGCACACCGAGACCGGAACGGCGCACCAACCACGCCCCCACGACCGACACCGCCACCAGCAGGCCGATGGTCTCGAGAATGCCCAGATCGCGGGCCACCCGGATGATGAAGAAGATCTCCGCAACCGGTATGCCCAACAGCACCAGGATCAGGACGATGAACATCGCCCTCAGCGTAGGCAGTGAACGCGGCCCGCCTGCGGGCGGCGATGCGGACTGCACCGCGTGCCGGATCTCGCTGTCGGCAGCCGCGGGCTCGACGCGGCGGGCGTTCTGGTTGCCGATCCGCGGTCTGCGGCGGGAGAGCCGCACCCGGCGGCGAGACAGGCACGCCCGGTATGGTTGGGGGATGACGCTCGCTGAAGCACGCCCGAATGCCGCAGGTCTCATCTCGCAGAGCCAACGAGCCGAGTACGAGACCAACGGCTACCTGTGCCTGCCCGGCTTCGTCGGGCCCGAGTGGCTCGACGAACTGAACGCCGTCACCGCCGAGTTCGTGGAGGCCAGCCGCTCGGAGACCTCCTCGGGCACCGAGTTCGATCTCGAACCGTCGCACACCGCGGAGGCACCGAAGCTGCGGCGCCTCAACTACCCGGTCGACCGGCACCCGACGTATGCACGGTTCACATTCGAGGGTCCGCCTGCGCAACTCGCCGCGGCGCTGCTGGGCGGGCCGGTCCGCTACCACCACTCCAAGCTCAACTTCAAGTGGTCCGGCGGCGGCGCAGAGGTGAAATGGCATCAGGACATCCAGTTCTGGCCCCACACCGACTTCACGCCGCTCACCATCGGCGTCTACCTGAGCGACGTCGACGCCGACATGGCGCCGATGGGGGTGCTTCCCGGCAGCCACCGCGGCCCGCTGTATGACCAGTACGCAGACGACGGATCCTGGGCCGGCGCCATCAACGACGCCGACGCGGCGGGGCTGGACCTCGATCGGGTCGTCTACCTCAGCGGCCCTGCCGGGTCGGTGACGGTCCACAACTGCTGCATGATTCACGGCTCGCTGCCGAACACCTCGCCACGGCCTCGCCCACTGCTGCTGCAGACCTACTCGGCCATCGACTCCTACCCGGTCAACCAGATCGGCCTCAACAGCATCCTGGACTCGCACGGTGGCCGAATCTGCGGCGGCGAGGCCTCCCAGATGCTCACCGTCGACGGCCGCCGGATGCACGGCGCCCCCGACTTCTCCGAGGTGGGTCCCCCCACGATCTTCGGCTCGCAGCAGCAGGGCGACGGCTACGCCTGAATCGCCGCGTTACACCCACGAGCCGGACCGGCGGCGCCCGCCGGCGCCGCCGGGCGGTCCGTTCGAGCGTGCTGTCACTGCGGGTTGCACGCACCAGCCCGGTCGGGGGCGCCTGCCGGAGCGGCGTCAGGTCGCCTCGTGGGCCGATCCTGCTGAGGAGCGGGCTCCCCAGGGGCGCTGGCGCTGCACGACCACAGTGCGGGCGATTCGATCCTGCAGGCTGCGCTGCAGGCGAGTGTCGCCGATCATCGGCAGGATCGACACCGCCATGAGAATGGCGGCCACCTGCGGACCGGCCGCCAGGATTCCCGAAGGAGCGGCCCGAGCGAGCGAAGGCACCCAGTCGGGACGGCGACCGTCGGAGCGGCGGACCACATGGAGCCCCATGACCATCTTGCCGGCCGTGCGCCCGGCGATGGCAACCATGATGGTCTCGTAGAGGATCGGCACCGCCACCAGCATGGCGATCCGCCCGCTGTTGGGCAGCGGGAAGCCCGCCAGCACAGCCAGGAGCATCAGCGCGGCGTCGAACAGCCGGGCGGCCAGTCGTGACAGCATCGAGCCGAGCGGCTCCTGCAGCACGAATTCCTGTGGCTCGCCATCCCGGGGTTCGTCAGCCTGAGAGTCCCCACTCCGGGGCTCGTCGGGCGGGGTGCTGGGCGGGAGGGGTGGATCGGACATAGATGGGGCTCGGCAACTCGGGAGGTGACCGCGGGGTCTCGCCTCGACCTCAGTGGTGACGCCGGGGCTGTCCGACGCTACTCGGCGGCGTCGCCGAGGGCTTCGGAGAGCGTGGGGTGGGCGAAGAGGGTCTCGGAGATGTCGCTCACCGTGAGGCGGGCGGTCACGGCCAGCGCCACCACGGAGATCAACTCGGCGGCCTGGCCGCCCACGATGGACCCACCCAGCACCACACCCGTGGCGGGGTCCGACACCAGCTTCAGGAAGCCCCGAGGGTCGTTGTTGATGAGCGCCTTCGGGGTGACCGAGAACGGCATCTTGGTGACCCGGATCTTCCGGCCCGTGGCCTCCGCCTCGGTGAGGCCCACCTCGGCGATCTCGGGCTCGGTGAAAACCGCCGAGGCGGCCTGGCTGTAGTCGATGTGGCGGTGTGGACGGTTCTTGTGGAGCCCCATGGCGTGTTCGGCGATCTTGCGTCCCTGCATGGCCGCCACCGACGAGAGCAGCGCCTTGCCGCTGAGGTCGCCGGCCGCATAGATGTGCGGCACCGAACTCCGGCAGTTGTGATCGATCGTCACGTAGCCGTTCACGGACTCCACGCCGGCGGCCGCCAGACCCAGATTCTCGGAGTTGGGGATCGCCCCGACGGCCAGCAGGGCGTGGGTGCCCTTGGCAGCCCGCCCGTCGTTGCAGCGAACCGCCACGCCGTCGGCCTGCACCTCCACCGCACTGGCCCGGGCGCCCTTGTAGAGGCTCACCTTGCGGGCCAGGAAGCTCTCCTCGAGGAGCGCCGCCACCTCGGGGTCCTTGCCCGGCAGCACCTGCTGGCGGCTCACGATCAGCGTCACGTCGCTGCCGAAGCTCTTGAACATGTGGACGAACTCCACGCCGGTCACGCCCGAGCCGATGATGACCAGATGCTGCGGAACCTCCGGGGGCGGGTATGCCTGCCGGGTGGTGAGCACGCGCTGACCGTCGGGGGTGCACCACTCGGGCACGCGCGGGCGGCTTCCGGTGGACAGCACGATCACATCCGCGGTGATTTCCTGCCGGCCGTCTGCCGTCTCGGCGACCACTTCGTGGGGCCCTGCGAGCGAACCGGTGCCCTCGAGGATGCGCACGCCCTGGCTCTCCAGCATCTGGCTGAGCGACTCGTGCAACTGTCGCTGGGTGGATTCGATGTACTCCCGCAGACCGTCCAGATCCATGGTGGGCGTCACCGGATCCAGACCCATCCCGGTGGCGCGGGAGACGAACGACATCACGCCGCCCGCGGCGATCATGGCCTTGGACGGGATGCAGTCCCAGAGGTTGGCGGCACCGCCGAGGATGTCCTTCTCGATCAGGGTGACGTCGGCCCCCAGCCGGGCGGCTACCGACGCACAGGAGTTGCCGGCCGGGCCGCCGCCAACGATGCAGAATCGCAGCGCCCGCACGAGTTCAGACTAGCGATCGTCGATGCTGCGCCGAATATCAGCCTCGACCATCATCGACACAAGTCCGTCGAAGTCCACCTTGGGTTTCCAGCTGAGATCGCGGTTCGCCTTCGTGGGGTCGGCGACAAGGTGGTCCAGGTCCGCCGGGCGCACGAACCGCGGATCGGTTCGCACGTGGTCCTGCCAGCGCAGGCCGGCCTCCTCGAAAGCGAGGGTGCAGAACTCGCGGACCGAGTGCGCCACCCCGGTACCGACCACGTAGTCCTCGGGCTCGTCCTGCTGGAGCATCAACCACATCGCCTCGACGTAATCGCCGGCATAACCCCAATCGCGCTGGGCGTCGAGGTTCCCCAGACGCAACTCGCCGGTGCGGCCCGCCAGGATGTCCGCCACCCCCCGGGTGATCTTGCGGGTCACGAAGGTCTCGCCGCGCCGGGGGCTCTCGTGGTTGAAGAGGATGCCGCTGACCGCGAAGAGTCCGTACGCCTCCCGGTAGCTGCTGACGAGGCAGTGCCCCAGCGCCTTGGCACAGCCGTACGGCGAGCGGGGCCGCAGCGGGGAGTGCTCGTTCTGTGGGGCCGGAGCCACGCCGAACATCTCCGAGGACGAGGCCTGGTAAATGCGGGCCGTCGAACCCAGCGAGCGCAGCCCCTCGAGCAGGCGCAGCGGACCCAACCCCGTGGTCTGCATCGTCTGCTCGGGCACGTCGAAGGACACCGCCACATGGCTCTGGGCGGCGAGGTTGTAGATCTCGTCGGGTTGCGTGGCCTCCAGGAGTCGCACCAGCGACGCCCCGTCGGTCATGTCCGAGTTGTGCAGTTGGAATAGCTCCGCGGCGGCGGGATCGGCCAGGACGCCCCGCAGCCGCTCGGTGTTGTCCAGCGACGTGCGTCTCGTGGTGCCGTGCACCTCGTAGCCCTTGGCCAGCAGGAACTCGGCGAGGTACGAACCGTCCTGACCCGTGACACCGGTAACGAGTGCAACTGGCACAGGGGAATCCTACTTGCCGCGGATCCAGGGCCTCGGGCGGCCCGAACCACCGGGATCGGCAGGCGGCCCGGCTCGAGACCGTAGGGCCTGCATTGTCGCGGGCCCGCGGGCGGAGCCACCTAGTGTCGCGATCGACCTTCTCGGCGAGCCGGATCCCGGTCGGTGCCCGGAACAAGGGCCAAGATCGGTTGCTTCTGTTGCGAAAGTGGTGATTGTGGGCGATGATGTCAGTGGCAAGGGGTGGTGACGACTTCGGAAAACACTCTTGGTGAGACATCCTCGCCGGCGCGCGCTGCGTGCCGGTCGTCCTCTTGTCGTGCGTCGTTTCCTGCGCGCGCGCACACCCGGATCCCGAATGGATCGGCGACTCAGCGCGCCGGCTGTCCGTTCCCTCGCAACCGACCAGCCCCCGGCGACCGACCGGCGCCGGTGGCTGGCTGCTCTCGGGCCGATCGGATCCCGCCTCGCGCTGGGGGGCCTCGCGCTGGTCCTGCTGGTGGCGGCGGTGTGGGGTGTCCCCCCGAGCCGGCCGGCGGCCGCCCAGAGCGCGAGATACAGCACACCCACCCTCGCCGCTGACGACTACGTCACGTTCAACGGCGCCGGCTGGGGTCACGGCGTGGGCATCAGCCACCAATCCCTTCCGTCGAGGATCGCCGCGGGTCAGACCGCCGGGACCATCCTGGGCTTCTACTATCCCGGCACGGTGCTCACCGGAGGCTGGGCAATGAACGACCTCCGGGTCCATCTGGCATCAGCCAGCCGCAGCCGCTTCCGGCCCCGCGGCTCGTTCGAGTTGGTGCTCGACGGCACGGCCGTGTACAGCTCCTCGGCAACCGAACTCTTCACCGTCAGCCGCGCCGGAGACGGCTGGGACGTGACAACCAGCGGCGGAAGCTCGCTCTGCGGTGGGGGGACCTGCAGCGGCGACATCCTGCAGATCAGGACCGCCGACGGAGTTGCCGTGGAGTCCTCCGCCACCCGCCACTCCTACTCGCACGGGCAGGTCACCCTCAGCAAGATGCCCGGGAGCACCTGGTACCGCATCGTGCTGGCGAACCTCGACATCGAGCTGTACCTGCGTGGCGTTGCCGAGGTTCCGCCGGACTGGCCGACCGAGGCGCTGCGCGCCCAGGCCATCGCCTCGCGTACCTACGCCTTGCACGTCGCCCGCGAGAACCGCAACAGCGACACGTGGCTCGTGCCGTTCGACCTCTACTCCAGCACCATGAGCCAGGTCTACAGCGGCAACACGCGGGAAAACTCGGCGAGGAACGGCCCCTGGCTGCAGGCCGTCGCCGACACCGCAGGCCAGGTCCTCACCTACGGCGGGGAACCGGCGCTGACGCTCTTCACCACCTCCGGCGGTGGTTACACCGAGAACAGCGGCTACGCCTTCAACGAGCAGCATCCCTACCTGGTGGCCGCCCCGGATCCCTTCGTCGCCGGCGACCCCTACACCCCTTGGACGCGCACCTACAGCGTGAGCGCACTCAGCCGCTGGCTCGCCAGAGTGGCCGATACCAACGTCGGCACGCTGCAGCGCATCGAGATGTCGGGAAACATCAGCGTCTCGGGACGCATCGACCGCGCCACGGTTCGCCTCATCGGCACCGCCGCGACCAGATCCGTGTCGGGGTCGCGCTTCGTGTTCGTGGTCAACAAGGGGCTTGAGGCCGAGGGCTGGGGCCCGCTGCCGAACTCCGACGGCCGCGGGGGTCACCTGCTGTCGACGAAGTTCGTCTTCGGCGAGAGCACGGCGCTGCCGGCGGCGATCACACCCGCCACGACCCCCGTGACGATCCCGTCGATCGACCCGCCCACCGAGCCGCAGGCGGTGTCGCTGACGCCGGGGCCGAGCGAGATCGTCGTGACGTGGCAGCCGCCCGCCAACGGCGGCGGCGGCCCGATCACCGGCTACCTGATCACCTGGGTGTCCTCCACCGGCGCCTCCGGCACGATCCCCACCACCGAGACCAGCCGCACGCTGCGCAACCTGGCCAACGGAGCCACCTACACGGTCAGCGTCGCGGCCTCCAACGCGGGAGGCTCCTCGCGCGCGGTCACGGTAACCGCGACGCCCCTGGGGACCCCGGCCTCGCCAACCAACGTGTCGCTGCAACGGGGTGACGGGTTCCTGGGTGTCTCGTGGTCGCCTCCCCCCGCCGACGGCGGGATCCCCGTGGAGTCCTACGCCGTGCACTGGACCGGACCGGACGGTGTCACGAACTTCACGTCCGTGGAGGGAACCCAGCACACCATCGGCGGGCTGACCAACGGCGCCACCTAAACGGTCACCGTCAGCGCCAACAACCAGGTCGGCACCTCGCCCGACAGCACACCCTCCAGCCACCCGCCCGCCCCCATCCCC
>JAGWAK010000061.1:5449-13916 GCA_021296435.1 Acidimicrobiia bacterium | reverse complement strand
GACGTCGTCATCGTGAACGGTGACGGGCTGACCGAGCCCTACGAGGGCGACGTGCTGATCGACGGCGACCGCATCGTGCAACTCGGTGACGTCACCCCGAGCGTCGGCGGCGGGGCGGAGCGGGTCATCGAGGGCGGCGGCCGGGTGCTGGCGCCCGGGTTCGTGGACACGCACAACCACGGGGCGCTCGGCGGCACCCGCATCGGCGATCACGGCATTCCCATCACCTGTGAGATGGCGCTGCGGGGCGGCGTCACCAAGCGGATCTGCGGCTCCGACGGCCTCTCGCCGGCGCCGGTGCCGGCCGACCAGCGCCACGAGTACGCCGCCCAGCTCATGCCCTTGGACGGCTCCATCGGCGAGCCATGGACCTGGTCGAGCGTGGCGGAGTTCCTGGCGTGGCACCGGGGTCGTTCGGTCACCGACATGGGCATCCACCTCGGGCACAGCGCCGTGCGCCGCACGGTCATGGGCAACCTCGCCCAAGTGGCCGACGACCAGCAACTGCGCGACATGTGCGAGGTGGTCCGGCGCGAGGCTCCCCTCACGCTGGGACTCTCGACCGGGTTGGTCTACAACCCCGCGGTGTACTGCGACCGGCGCGAGCTGACGCTGCTGGTCTCGGCCTTCAACGACGTCAAGCCGGGCGCCCTGTTCCCACACCTGCGCTCGGAGAGTGACGAGATCATCACCGCCCTGAACGAGGTGCTCATCCCCGCCTTCGAGGGCGGCGGCGGCTACTGCAACGAGCACAGCAAGATCGCCGGCCGGCACAACTGGGACAAGTACAACGACCTCGTCGGGCTGATCGACGAGACCGCCGACTTCATCCCCACCATGGAGAACATGTACCCCTACCCCGCCGGCAGCACCACCGGCGACGCCATCTTCCCCCCCGAGGTGCGCGCCGGGCTCCGGGAGGAGTTCCTGGCCCGCCTCGGCGATCCCGCCGCTCGCCGCAGCGCCTACGAGCGGATGCGGGGGGACACGAAGACCTGGGACAACTTCGTGGCCTTCTGCGGGGGGCTGGAGGGGGTGCAGATCGCCGGGGTGCGCGCCGGCGTCGGCGACGAGTTCCTCGGCAAGCGGCTCGGCGACGTGGCGAGGACCGCCGGGGAGGAGGACCTCGACTCCTTCGCCGCCCACGAGGCCGTGTTCGACTTCTTCGTGGCCAACCGGGGGGAGATCACGATCATCACTCACTACGGCAACGACGCCACCGTCGAGCGGTTCTTCCGGCGCCCCACCATGGCCATCTGCACCGACGGGTTGATGCCAGGACCGGGCCAGAAGCCGCATCCCCGGTCCATCGGATCGTTCCCCAAAGCGCTGCGGATGGCCCGGGAACTGGACATCCCGCTGCAGGAGATCGTCCACCGGATGAGCGTCCTGCCGTGCCGGTTCCTGGGACTCGAGGACCCGGTGCTGCAACCGGGCGCCGATGCCTCCCTGGTGCTGTTCGACGCCGAGAACGTGCGCGAGGCCAACAGCTTCACCGAACCACTGATCCCCCCCGAGGGCATCGATGCCGTCTGGGTGCACGGCGACCTCGTCTACGCCGACGGCACCTTCCGGCCCCCGAGCCCCTTCGGCGGCCGCATCCTGACCTCGCCCGCTCGGAAGGGTTAGCCGGCGACACCGTCGCGCCGGCAGGCGCTAGCGGCCAAGCGCTAGCAACAGCTTCCAGCGGGACCAGGCGGTCGGAGATCCACGGCCCGAAGCCGGCGAGCAGGGCCAAGAAGCCGGGGACGGCTAGGGCGGCCTCTCAGTTCGCTGGCGGTATCCGCCCCGCCAGCCGGTAGGCCACAGCGGCGCCCACCAGCAGCATCGAGCCGATGAACCACGCCCAGCTATAGGAACCAACGGTGTCGACGACGGCGCCGAAGGTCGTCGGGGCGGCCACCGCTCCCGCGTAATACCCGGCCATCGTGAGTGCCGCGGCCTGAGCCACCGCGGGGCCGGCCCGGTCCACGAAGGCGGCCTGCATGGCGCCGATACAGGCCAACTGCATCGAGATTCCTCCGACCACGCCGAGCACCGCTACACCCAGTCCCAGCGTCCCGCCGGCCAGGATCAGGCCGCTGGAGGCTCCGGTGGCGAGAGCGAACGCCACAACCAGGGGAATCCGTCGGGACGGGCCCGCACGGTCGACACCCAACCCGCTGAGGATCATCGCCCCGGCACCGATGGTCGTACCCATGCCCACCAGCAGCCCCGACAGGGCAGGGTCGGCGCCGAGGGACTCCTCCAAGTACGGGACCGACCAGGAGTACATCGGCTGCGAGCCGTAGATCATCAAGAAGGCGCCCACGGGGAACCAGCCGAAGCCCCGGGGCAAGCGGTGTGTGACCGGGGCGGATCGACCGGGGTGGTCGTCAGGCAGCACCCAGGCAGCGGCCAGCGCCACCAGTGCTGTGGCCGCGCCAAGACCGGCAAAGACCCACTCCCAGCCCCAGCGATCCGCGATCCAGACACCCGCGGCAGCACTGATCCCGCCGACCGCGGGAACGCCGGCGGTACGGGCGGCCAGTGACACCGTCCGCCGGCGAGCGCTCACGACACTCGCCACGGCCACGGTGGTCGCAACGTTGACGAGGGCATAGCCGATCCCGCCGAGGACCGCCGCCACGAACAGCACCGCGTAGTTCCCCACCGCGGCGGCAAGCCCGGCGGCCAGCGCCACCGCCAGCAGGGAGGCCACCGAGGCGAGGCGTGCACCCCAGCGGTCGGTGAGGCGTCCCGAGCCGAGCGATCCCAGGGCGGTGCAGACGAAGTGCACGGTGATGACCAGGCCGACCTGCCAGCGGTCCAGGCCGAGGTCGGTTCGCAGGGCGGTGGCGATGTACCCGGGCACGAAGGCGATGATGGAACCGAAGCCGGTCGAGAGCGTGCTCACCGCCACGACGGCCGCCGGCGGCGCGGTCCTCTCCAATCTCATCCGGCCACCCAACCGAAGCACTCCACATGGGCGCCGAACTCGTGCCGGTCCCACACGTCGGGACGGACCGGGCCGCGTGGCACACCACCCTGCGAGGTGGTGAGCCTAGCGGTCGGTCTCCCGCGGGGTCTCCGCCGTGCGCGGCCGCCGGCGAAGGCGGTTCAACTGCCGTCGTCGAGGTAGCCGATGACCTCGCCGACCGGGATCATGTCCTCACCGGCCAGATGCACGATCTCAACGAGAGTGCCGGAGGCGAGTGCCTCCATCTCGATGACGATCTTGTCGGTCTCGATCTCGGCGAGAGGTTCGCCGCGTCGGACCGCGGCGCCCACGTCCACCAGCCAGGACTCGATCCGCCCCTCGACCATGTCGTAGCCCAGCTTGGGCATGTGAACCGGAACGCGCATCAGGCGCGAACCGAGCGGACGGCGTCGGCGATCCTCGCCGCGCTGGGGATCATCGCGTCCTCCAGGGGCGGGCTGTGCGAGATGAGGACCTCGGGCATGCTGACCGCGACCGGCGGCGCCGCCAGTGCTGAACCGGAGGTGGCGAGACGGGAAATGATGGCGGATCCCCAACCGCCATCGTGGTACTGCTCCTCGGCGATGACGAGGCGTCCGGTGCGTGCCACGCTCTCCGCCACGGTCGCCATGTCGAGGGGGCGCAACCAGGAGACGTCGATCACCTCGACATCGATTCCCTCCTCAGCCAGTTCCTCGGCCGCCTCGAGTGATCGATGCACCATCAACAAGGACGCGACGACCGTGACGTCGCTGCCGGGGCGCACCACGACCGCCTTGCCGACCTCGGCCAGTTGGTCGTCGCCGCGCACGACCGGGCCCTTCCGCAGGTGCATGGCCTTGTGGTCAAACACCACCACGGGGTTGTTGTGGGCGATGGCGGCGCGGAGCAGCCCGTAAGCGCCTTGGGGGGATCCGGCCGCGGCCACCTTGAGGCCGTAGAACTGCAGGAACCAGGACTCGCCGGTGCTGGAGGTCTGGGCGCCGAACCGACCTCCCCCACCGCCGCTGGCGCGCACGGTGACCGGCGCCGAGGTTTGCCCCCCCGACATGAACCGCCAGCGCGGTAACTCCATGGCGATGGCGTCGAAGGCGGTCGGCAGGAAATCGCTGAACATGATCTCGGTCACCGGCCGCAGACCCGTGAGCGCCATGCCCAGGGCAATGCCGCAGAAGCCGTTCTCGGCGATCGGCGTGTCGAAGACCCTGCCGGCGCCGTATTTCTCGTACAGCCCGACCGTCGTCTTAAAGGGTCCCCCAGCCTTGGCGATGTCCTCGCCGAGCAGCAGGACCGTCTCGTCGGCCGCCATGGCGTCGTCGAGGGCCAGCCGGATGGCCTCCCGATACGTGATCACCTCCGCACCGGCGGGCGACGGCGGCGAGGACTCAGTCGGCGAAGACATAGCCCCGAGCCTGCTCCAGGGTCGGCCACGGCCCAGTGGCGGCGCGGGCGGCCGCGTCGTCCACTTCCTGCTGCAGCCGCTCGCGGATGTCCTCGACCTCACCTGCCGCCCCGATGCGCTCGGCCAGGATGCCGATGGGATCGCGTTGCCTCCAGGCGTCGAGCTCACCGGGAGGCCGGTAGGCCCCCGGGTCGGTGCGCGAGTGGCCGCGATACCGGTAGGTCCGAGCCTCGATCAGCGTCGGGCCGTCACCGGCCACCGCGCTCGCCCGGGCCTGTGCCACGACCTCGTGCACGGCAACGGCGTCCTGGCCGTCGACAACGGTGTGCGCCATGCCGTACGCGGTGGCCCGGTGCGCGATGGGGGCCTCCGGCGGCAGGGCGGTGGAGTCCCGGAATGGCGTGTACTCGCCGTACTGGTTGTTCTCGATACAGAAGACCACCTGCGAGCGCCAGAGTTGCGCCATGTTGAGCGCCTCGTGGAAAGCGCCGATGTTGCACGCCCCGTCGCCGAAGAAGCACATGGCGATGCGGTCCTCACCCCGCAGGCGAGCGGTCATGCCCGCGCCGGTCGCCACCGGGATACCGGCACCGATGATGGCCGGCGAGCCGATCATCCCCAGGGAGGCGTCGATCACGTAGCTGGAACCCCCCATCCCACCGCAGGCGCCGCTGTCGCGTCCCATGATCTCCGCGAAGAAGGCCTCGAGACCCATGCCTCGAGCCAGGGCGTGGTGATGGCCCCGGTAAGTGCACAGCAACCAGTCGTCGGCGGTGAGCGCTCCGATCGCTCCGACCGAAGCGGCCTCCTGACCCTGACAGAGATGAACCGTGCCGGGCACGAGACCCTGCATGTAGATCTCCATGACCTTGTCCTCGGCCAGGCGGATGAGGATCATCTGCTCCAGCCACGAACGCAGGACCCCCTGGGCCGGCGCGGTCATGTCACACCGCCTCGGGCGACGGTGGCGGCCGACAGCGAGCTAATGCTCGTACTCCTCCATGAGCTCGACGTAGTTACCGTCGGGGTCCGTGCAGAAGCACACGCTGACCGAACCCTCGGTCAACTCGAAGTTGACGGGCCCGGATATGAACGGCACACCCTTCGCCTTGAGTTCCTCCACCGCGCCCGGCAGATCATCCACCACCAGGGCGAAGTGGCAGGAGCCCACCGAGCCCATGGGGGTGATGTGCGTCTGCCCCTCGGGCTCGTAGTACTCCAGCAGGTCGATCAGGACATCGGGGCTCTCCGGCGCCAGCAGCCGGGTGGACTGCGCACGGGCGCCATTCAGCCCGTTGGCCTCGTCCACCTTGTCGCCTTCGAGTTGGTGGTTCTCGGCCAGCCGCAGTCCGAGCTTGCCCACGTAGAACTCCAGCGCCCTCTCCGTGTCGCTGACCGTGACCGCCATGTGGTCGAACGTCTTGACCTTCATGCACACACTCCTTGTGATCGTGCTGGTGGCAACGTCGCGCCCGGCGGCCCGAGGCGCTGCCCCCCCTCCCTGTCGCGAGCATAATGGCCGCCCCGACCTGCGCAAGAGGGACGCGGGAGGTCTACATCGCCGTGAGGCCACCGTCGATGAGGAACACACCGCCGGTCGTGAACGAAGACTCGTCAGCGGCGAGGTGCAGCACCGCCTCGGCGATCTCCTCCGGCTCGGCGATCCGGCCGAGCGGGTGCATCGCCTCGAGGGCATCAAGCTGCTCGGCGCTCAGTGCGTCCAGCATCGGGGTCCGCATCACGCCCGGGCAGACCGCGTTCACCCGGATGCCGTCGGCGGCATGGTCGAGGGCCATGCAGCGCACCAGTCCGATGACCCCGTGCTTCGACACGTTGTAGGCCACCTGCGCCTGCTGACCGATGACACCGGATGCCGAGGAGATGCACACGATTGAGCCACCTCCAGCCCGGGCCATGTGCGGTACCGCGTAGCGGGAGCACAGGTAGGAGCCCTTCAGGTTGATCGCCATGACCCGGTCCCATTCCTCCGGCGTCACCTCACAGACGGTTCCGGCGCTGGCGATCCCCGCGTTGTTCACGAGCACGTCCAGAGCACCGAAGCGCTCCACGGCCAGCGCCGCCAGCCGTTCGGCGTCCTCCTCGGAGGTCACATCGGCTTGCAGGCCGAATGCCTCGCCCCCGCTGTCGAGGATGCGGCTTGCCGTGGCGCCGGCGGAGGCCGCATCCACGTCGGAGACCGCAACCCGGGCACCCTGCTGCGAGAACAGTTCGGCAACCGCTGCGCCGAGACCGCGTCCGGCGCCGGTGACGACGGCGCTCTTGCCTTCGAGTCGTTGCAGCATGCCCTGCCTCCTAGCGGTGCGACCCGTCGTCGGCGTTCGGCGGCCCCGCGGAACCCCAGCGGTCAGCGTCCACCAGCGGCGCCACCTCCCCGGCGAGGCGTTCGATCGATTCGCGGTCATAAGGCGCCGGAATCTCGGCGATCACGGTGCCGAACCCGACCGCCCGGTACCCGGCGATCAGTTCCGCCAACTCGGCGGGGCTGCCGAGCCAGATGCTGGAATCCGGATCGGGGAAGACACGGCGGTTCGTCATGTCCGGCTCAGCGCCCTGGCCGGTTCCCGTCCAGATGGTCCTGTTGTGCGCCAGCATCCGACCGAACGCCGCCTCGGCGGCCGCCCGGCTGTCGCGCACGATCACCTTGGCCTGCACCGACCGCTCGATCTCGGTGTGATCCCGGCCAACCGCCGCGCAGTGGTCCAGCAGCACCTCGTCGTGCTCGACCAGTTCGGCAGGTGTGCCGTAGGCGTTCCAGATGTCCGCGTGGCGTGCCACCGTGCGCAGCGTCTTGCGCTTGCCGCGGCCACCGACGAGGACCGGCACGCTGCCCCTCACCGGCCGAGGCACGTGGCGGAGGCCCTGCACGGCGTAGTACGGCCCGTCGGTTGTGACCTCCTCGCCCCTGTGCAAGGCACGGATGAGCCCCACGGCCTCGTCGAGCCGGTCGAGGCGCTCGCCGGCGCCGCTGCCGAAATCGATGGCGTGGGCGCGATGCTCCAACTCGAACCAGCCGCCTCCGATTCCGAGGATGGCCCGGCCGTCGCTGATGTGATCCACGGTGGTGGCGATCTTGGCCAGCAGAGCCGGCGACCGGAACGTGTTGGCGGTCACCAGCGGTCCGAGTTGCAGCCGCTCGGTGGAGGCTGCCAACCCCGCCAGGGTGGACCACGCCTCGAACACAGACTGGTCCGGCTCCCCGTAGATCGAGAGGAAGTGATCCCAGATCCACAGGTGGTCGTAACCGAGTTGCTCGACGAGCCGGGCGGTCTCCAGCACGTCAGACCACTCGAGCGCCTGGTTCCACAGGCAGATCCCGAGCCGCAGCGGCGGGACAGTGGCCGCACTCTCACCGATGGGGCCGGGGTTCGAAGAATCGGACATGGTCTGCTCGTTCCAGCGACTCAGACGCGACCGAAGCGCTCGGCGTTCCGGGCGAACAGCGCTGCCTGCTCGTCCTCGCTGCGGGGGCCCCGATCGATCGGCGACGCACCCTGACTCGTTGCGGAGCGTCGCAGCATGGCGCTCACCCTATAGTCGCCGGATTTCCGGGTTCACGATCGGCGGGCTGGGAGCACCACCGCTCCGAGTCCGGGCACAGAGGCAGGAGCCTGAGCCGGCCCCACCGGTCATTCAATAGTAACAAATACTTTCCACCTGTCTCCCACCTGGTCCATGCAGGTCGATGCCCTCTGCACGACCATCGACCAAAATGGGGGCTGTGAGCAGACTGCGACGGCGGACTCGACCCTGTTTCGTGGGGGGCGTGCTGTTGGCGACCTCTGTCCTGGCGTCAGCGTGCGCTGGTGGCGAGGAGGCAACCATCGCTGCGACCCCGGACCCCGTCGACGGCGGTTCACTCGGCATCGTGGAGGTCGCCGAGGGGGACGCAATCCAGATCCGCTCGCTCAACGCCATCACAGGCGACGTCACCTGGCTGGGTCTTGCCAACCAGCGCGGCGTGGAGTTGGCCATCTCCGACTTCGGTCCGATCCACGGCTTCGAGGTGCACCTCGGCGCCGGCCTCGACGAGTTCTGTTCGAGCGACGGTGGGCAGGCCGCGGCCCAGACCATCGTCGCCGACGCCG
>JAGWAK010000061.1:0-5414 GCA_021296435.1 Acidimicrobiia bacterium | reverse complement strand
CCGCCGCGCCGCTGATCACCGGGGCGGGCATGACGATGATCGCGCCGTCCAACACGTCGCCGCTGCTCACCTCGGATCTGAAAGGCAACCCGGGGACGAATCACAACACCGGCTACTACCGCACCTCCAACAATGGCCTGGTCGTGGGCGAGGCGATGGCCCGCTTCGTGTACAACGAACTCGGACTCGGAGCCGCAGCGACTCTTCACGACGGCGACCCGTACAGCCAGTCCATCGCCCAGGCCTTCGCCGACAGCTTCGAGGCTCTGGGAGGCACGGTCACCGCCGTAACGGCCGTGAACAAGGAAGACTCCGACATGCTGCCGGTCCTCACCGAGGTCGCCACCGGCGGTCCCGACTCCCTGTTCTTCCCCATCTTCCAGCCCGCCGGGGACTTCCTCGCCGAGCAGGTGCACTCTGTGGCGGGTCTCGAGGATGTCGTGCTCCTGACGGACGCGGCGCTGCTGGTCGACGGCTTCATGTCGCTGCCACAGTCCGAGGGCATCTACTTCTCCGGTCCCGACCTGCGCTTCGGCGGCAGCGCCAACGAGAGCACCGGCAGGAACGCCGCCGACCTGCTCGCCACCTTCGAGGAGACCTACGGGGAGTCGCCCTCGGGGCCGTACTGGGGCCATTCCTACGACGCCACAACGCTGCTGCTCGAGGCGATCAAGGCCGCTTCGATCCTGGACGGCGGAACGTTGGTGATCGACCGGGCCGGCGTGCGCCAGCACCTGAATTCTGTGCGCGACTACGGCGGCATCATCGGTTCGATCAGTTGCGATGAGTTCGGGGACTGCGGATCCCAGAAGGTCACGGTGATCCTCCACCTCGACGCCGGCGACATCGAGGCGAGCAAGGACAACATCGTCTTCTCATTCTCGCCCTGACCACCTCGGGGAGGCTCGAGCCATCACCTCGCCGCTAACAACATCGGCGGGCGGCGCCCGCAGGCGTCAAGACTGGTCCGGGCGAGACATGAAGCGCTCGGCGCCCTCGGAGAGTTGGCGGGCGGACGGCTGCATGGCGTGGACGCCGCCGTCGACCATCAGGGTGGTCCCGGTGATGAACGACGCCTCTTCGCCGGCCAGGAAGAGGGCCGCGCTCGCCACCTCGTCGGTGGTCGCCAGGCGGGCGAAGGCGGTCTGTGCCGCGTAGGGAGCGACGTTCACCGGGTCGTTCGCAGCCATCATCTCGGTCCCGACCATCCCGGTGGGGGCCACGACGTTCGAGCGGATCCCCCACTCGCGGCAGTCCTGGGCGATACAGCGCGCCAGTCCGATGACGCCGTGCTTGGAGGCGTTGTAGTCGGCCTGGTGTTCGTGCGCCACGACACCGGAGAGCGACGAGACGAAGACGATGCTCCCGCCGGACGATTGCTCGCGCATCTGACCGATGGCGGCCTGCGAGCAGAGGAACGGACCCTTGAGGTTGACCTGCATGGTGCGGTCCCAGGCGTCGCCGTCGATCTCGAGCACGTGGCTGGTGGCACCGAAGACCGCGGCGTTGTTGACGAGGATGTCCAGCGACCCGAACGCCTCGACCGCGGCGTTGACCATGTCCCGGGCAGCCGCGGCGTCCGTGACGTCCATCTCGAACGCCAGAGCGCGTCCCCGATCCGCTTCGATCGAGGTCGCCACGGCGGCGGCACCCGCGCCGTCGATGTCCGCGACCACGACGCTCGCCCCCTCGGACGCCAATCGCCGGGCGATCGTCTCCCCGAGCCCGCGTGCCGCCCCGGTGACAGCTGCGACCTTCCCGGCGAACCGCACAGATCAGCCCTCCGGCGCGCTGTCGCCACCGGTGAGGTGCCGCTCCCAGTCCCAGGTCTGGATGCTGTCCCGGATGCGTCCCAGGAACAGGGCGGCGCTGGAGCCGTCGAAAGCACGGTGGTCCCATGACAGGCCCAGGTGACCGATGTGATGCACCGCCACGCTGTCGCTGCCGTCGGCGCCGGCGACGACGGTTGGACGCTTCGCCACACCGTCGGTGGCCAGGATGGCCACGTTCGGCTGGTTGATGATGGGGGCCGACATGAACGAGCCGAAGGAGCCGGGATTGGTGATCGTGAACGTCGAGCCGCTCACGTGAGCGGGCCGGAGGTCGCCCGCACGGGCCCTGCCGGCCAACTCGTGGATCGCACGCGCCAACTCGACCAGCGTCAGGTCATCGGCGTCGTGGATCACGACCACGATGAGACCGGCCCTGTCGAGGTCGACCGCGACGCCGAGGTTCACGCCTTCGTGCATGGTCTGGGATCCGTCGGCGAAGTCCACGGAGCTGTTCACCTCAGCAAAGGCTGCCAGCGCGTCGATGGTCGCTGTGGCGATGAACGGCAGGTAGGTGAGGGAGAAGCCCTCCCGCTCCCGGAACTCGCTCCGGTGCCGGCGGCGGACCTGCTCCAGCGCCTCGTAGTCCACCTCCACCGCCGTCCAGACGTGCGCCGCGGTGCGCCGGGACTCCGAGACGTTCTCGGCGATGCGCCTGCGCAGGCGACTGAGGCGGACCTTGGCGTTGCCGTGCGGTTCGGAGGCGTCGGGGGTGTTCATGCGGGCCCCTCGGGTTCGGCGGCGGGTACGGGTTGCGCAGCCACTGTCCTCACACCGCCAACGGCAGGCTGGCCAGGCCCCGCTCGGTGGATATGTGCAGGCGCTCGGGCTCGCCGGCGAGGCGGAAATGGGGCACCCGCTCGAAGATGACCTCGAGAGCCACACGCCCCTCGAGACGGGCCAGCGGCGCGCCCACGCAACGGTGGACGCCGTCGCCGAAGCCCAGATGGCGGCGGGGGCGGCGGAACACGTCGAACGTGTTCGGATCATCGAAGACGCGGGGATCACGGTGGGCGGCGGCCAGCAGCATCATCACCCGGCTGCCCCCGGGCACCACCTGCCCGTACATCTCCACGTCGACGGTTGTGAGACGCGACGTCCACTGCACAGGCGACTCGTAGCGCAGCAGTTCCTCCACGGCATTGGGGACAGCCTCCGGCGTGGCGGCCAGCCGAGCCTGTTGATCGGGGTGCTGCGCCAGCAGGTACAAGCCATTGGACACGAGCGAACTGGTGGTGGTGTTGCCCGCCAGGTAGATGATGAGGCACATGGCGAACATCTCCTCCGCGCCGATTGGTGCGCCGTCGTTTTCGGCGTTGGCGAGGCTCGAGATCACGTCGTCGCCCGCCGCGCGGCCACGAGTTCGCCCATGTAGCGCCTCAACTCGTCGGCCGCGGCAGTGGAGACGTCGTTGAACTCGTCGGTGCCCGACAATGCCAGCAGCATGTCGTGGGCGAGCTGCCGGACGGCCGACTCGTCGGAGAGCGGGATCCCCATGAGCCGGCAGATCACCAGCACCGGCAGGCGTTGGGAGAAGTCCGCGGCGAAGTCGCCGCCACCGTCGGCGCACAGCCCGTCAATCAACTCGTGCGCGAACGCCCGCACCATCGCCTCGTAGGCGCCGACGGAGTTGTTCGAGAAGTGGTGACCCACGAGGCGCCGCAACTGGTCGTGGCGCGGTGGATCCATGTTGAGGATCTCCGGTCCGATGGTCTCGGAGAATCCCGGTTCGATGTTGACGCCCTCCGCGCTCGAGAACGTGTGCCAGTCCTTCAGCGCGGGGCGCAGGTCCCCGTAGCGGCACAACGCCCAGACGTCCCTCGCCGAGCTGTAGTAGAGAGGATGATCGGCCAGCAGGCGCCGGTAGTAGGGGTACGGATCGTCCATCACGTGGGGCGCCAGCGGGTCGTAACCCACCGGATCGGACCCCGTCACCGGCCGATTGACAACCACAGGGCGCAAATTAGACTGCGAAACCGCGGGCAGCACGGTTACACCCTTGGGGGATCAGCAGAACTCGCGGGGAAGAGTCGTGCTGCCGGCAACCGTGTCCCCAGACACGGCCGCTGCATCGCAACGGGCGGTGACGGCGGAGCTACCAACAGGGGGGAATCACGTCATGCGTGAGAGGACCAGACGTTCATCGCGGTTCGGGGGAGGGCTTGGCGTTCTCGTTGCCCTGCTCGCCGTACTCGGATTGCTCGCCGCGGCCTGCGGTGGCGACGACGGTGACGGTGGTGCCGCACCGGTCGCACCACCGGAACCAGCACCGGCCGCACCTGAGGCCGCACCCACCGCAGCGCCCGAAGCCGCCCCGGAAGCAGCGCCGGAGGCAGCGCCTGAGGCACCCGCAGCGGCGCCCGCGGACGAACCCGAGGAGGAGGTCGACCTCACGCAGGCCGACGGTGACGCCATCGAGATCTGGGTCGTGGGATCGGTTCTGAACAACCCGTTCTGGGACCTGATCCAGAACGGTTCGCTGGCAGCGGGCGAAGCCCTCGCCGACGCCAACGTCACCTACATCGCGCCGGAGGACTTCAGCCTGGCGAACGTCAACGAGTTCATCGTGACGGCTGTCGCTGCAGACCCGGACGCCATCCTGGTGGACTACCGGACCGCCGAGTACGAGGAAGCCGTCATCGACGCCCTCGACAAGGGCATCGAGGTGCAGTTCTACAACAACTACGTGGGCAAGGACTCCGACGATGCGAGGGTCCGCCGGCTCTCCGGGACGCCAGTCGGGCTCGACAAGGCCGCCGCGGCCCGGAGCCCGGGCGACCAGCTCGTGCTGTTCAACTCGCTGCCGGACTCGCCGGAGCACCTCGAGATCCAGAACGCCTACGTCCAGGTCTTCACCGACGCCGGCTGGAGCGAGGGTGATCTCGACATCGTGGCGCTCCCGGGTCTTGATCCGGCACCCAACTTCGAGGTCATCAAGACCTACCTGGCCGCCAACCCCGGCACCCAGGGCATCGTCACGTGGGACACCACGTCGGGCACACCGGCGGCGCAGGCCAAGGCCGATGCGGGCTCCGACGTGCCGCTGGTCATGTGGAACCTCGACCAGACGGTCATCCAGGGCGTCAAGGACGGCAACGTCCAGTTGAGCCTCACACAGCAGCCGTTCCTGCAGACGTTCTACGGCGTCATTTCGGCGTACATCAAGGTGAAGTTCGGCTTCATCGACCCGCCGGTCATCGACCCGGGCACGCTGATGGTCACCGCTGACAACGTCGACGAGGTCGAGGCGCTGTTCGAGGCCGGATACGCCGGTTAGGACGGCCCCACGGTCAACCGTGTCGGGGCGCGCGCCCAGCGTGCGCCCCGACACGCACGTCCACCACACTGCTCACCGAGCACCCAGGTAGGCGAACGGCGTGAGCAACGCACCAGCACCCAGTCGGGTTCTCCGCGCCGGTCGGCGCGTCCTGGGTCAGCAGGAACTGGCACCGCTCATCGCCATCGTCATCCTGTTCCTGGTCTTCGAGTTCCGCTCGGGCGAGGTCGGGTTCTTCTCCAACCCCGACCTGATGAGTTCGGTGGCCGCCCTCACCTCCTCGGTGGGGATGGTGTCGCTGGGCGTCA
>JAGWAK010000060.1 GCA_021296435.1 Acidimicrobiia bacterium | reverse complement strand
GCAACCCAGCAACCCCGAGCAACCCAGCAACCCCGAGCAAGACATCCACGCTCATCTCGCCCTACGGCGGAGAGTTGGTCGACCTGATCGTCCCGCAAGAGGAGGCTGCCGAACTGAAGGCACGCGCCGGCGGTCTTCCCAGCATCCAATTGTCCGACCGCGCCACCTGCGACCTCGAGCTGCTCGCCATCGGCGCGTTCTCGCCACTCGACCGGTTCATGGGCGAGGACGACTACGCGCGAACGGTCGCCGAGATGCGCCTCGGCGACGGCACGCTGTTCCCGATCCCGGTGACGTTGCCCGTCGATGACCCGTCGTGCATCGCGCTGGACGGTGACGTGGCGCTGCGCGACTCCCGCAACGAGCTGCTTGCCGTCATGAGTGTGCAGGAGGCGTACGAGTGGGATCTGTCGGAGGCGGCCACGCAGGTCTTCGGTAGCCGCGACCCACGGCACCCGCTGGTGTCGGAGATGCACCGCTGGGGCAAGATCAACATCGCCGGCCCGCTGCGGGTGCTGCGGATTCCGCCCCACCACGACTTCACCGGCCTGCGCAAGACCCCAGCGGGGACGCGCGCCACCCTGGCCGGCTACGGCTACCCCAGCGTGGTGGCCTTCCAGACCCGGAACCCGCTGCACAGGGCGCACGAGGAACTCACCAAGCGGGCTGCGGCCAGCGTGGACGGCGTCCTCCTGCTGCACCCCGTGGTGGGCCTCACCAAGCCCGGGGACGTGGACCACTACACGCGCGTCCGCACCTATGAGGCCCTGACCCGGCACTACTACGAGCAGGACAGGGTGCTCCTGTCGCTCTTGCCGCTGGCGATGAGGCTCGCCGGACCCCGCGAGGCGCTCTGGCACGCCATCATCCGGCGCAACTACGGCGCCAACCACCTCATCGTCGGCCGTGACCACGCCAGCCCCGGGCTCGACTCCGAGGGCAAACCGTTCTACGGCCCCTACGACGCCCAGGAGATCGTTGAAGAGTTCAGCGACGAGACCGGAGTCACGGCCGTCACTTTCAGTGAGATGGTGTACGTCACCGACGACGACAGGTACGAGGAGGTCACGGCGGTTCCCGAAGGCGCACGGACTGCCTCGATCTCCGGGACGCAGGTGCGCGAGGAGTATCTGGGGCAGGGTCGACCCCTGCCCGGCTGGTTCACCCGCCCGGAGGTCGCTGAGATCCTGGCCGAAATCCATCCCCCGAAGCACCGCCAAGGTGTGTGCGTCTGGTTCACCGGCCTCAGCGGCTCGGGCAAGTCCACGACGGCCGAGGCGCTCACGGACCTGCTCATGGAGCATGGCCGGCAGGTGACCCTGCTGGACGGCGATGTCGTGCGAACGCACCTGTCCAAGGGACTCGGCTTCTCCAAGGAGGACAGGGACACCAACATCCTGCGGATCGGATTCGTCGCCTCTGAGATCGTCCGTCACGGTGGCGTGGCGATCTGCGCGGCCGTGAGCCCGTACAGCGCCACTCGGAACGCGGTGCGCGCCCTGGTGGGCTCCGGGCGGTTCATCGAGGTGTTCGTGGACACGCCCCTCGACGTCTGCGAGGAGCGTGACTCGAAAGGCATGTACGCCAAGGCGCGCCGCGGCGAGATCACCGGATTCACGGGCATCGACGACCCGTACGAGGCCCCGGAGAACCCGGAGATCACGCTGGACACCGTCCGGAGTTCCGTGCTGGACAACGCCCGCCTGATTCTGGATCATCTCAGCGAGAACGGGTTCGTACGACACCCGGCAGGCGAATCCGCTCCCTCCAACGGCCCATAGGCAGCCCCACTCCCCCGACACTGGCGGCCACCCAGAAGTGAGCTGAGCAACCGGCGCCAAGGCCGTCAGATCCGCTGGACCGCGGATTCCGGCCTCCACCGGAATGACGGAGCGCGTGGCCCGCTGCATCACTAAGCGGTCTCGTAGATTGTCGAACGAATCGACCGACGAGGTGCCTCATGGGAAAGTTCGCAATCGGCCTCCTCGGCTTGTTCCGAAGGATCTCCCTTCTCGCCTGGCGGATTCGCGGCAAGACGCCCGACGACGTGGCCGACCGGCGCGTCGTCAGCGGTGAGTCCTGGAACGACTTCTGTGATGCGTTGAAGGCGGCGGGAGCCGCGCTGAGTTTCCCCGGGACTCCCCGCGATCCGTTCAATCAGGCCGAGGGATACCGCTACCTGAGCCGCCTCGCCCGTGCCGGGCTGATGGCGTTCGTCGAGCACGCCGACCCCCGTGCCCCCGTGCTGCACCGGGTCGTCGACGAGACCACGAAGATGGGCGCGGACAATCCGGACAACTTCTACCTGACCGCAGCGCTGGACGGAAGCTACGACTACAGGATCACCGGGCGGCGCAATACGATCGCCTACTTGAGTTTCGGCACCCAATCCGGCCACTACGGTCAAGGGGGTGGCCTTCCCCCCACCGGATACATCGAGTCCGATGAGATCCAGATGGACGCCGACGGTTGCTTCGAGCTCGTGGTGAGCTCCAACCCCACCGACGGCAACTGGCTTCCCATGACCCCGGAGACCGGTGCATTGGTGGTCCGCCAGACCTTCGGTGACCGCGACGCCGAGAACCCCGCAGAGTTGACCATCGAGCGCATCAACTGCGCCCCCGACGAACGCCGCGTCTCTCACCTCACGGCCAGGGCGCTGGACGAGGGGTTGCGGAAGGCGGGGGCGCTGGTGGCCGGCGCACCGCTCCTGTTCACCAAGTGGGCGCGCGACTTCCAGAAGCACAGCAATCAACTGCCGATGTTCGATCCGCAGGTGTCACGGGCCGCCGGTGGCGACCCGAAGATCACCTACTACCACAGCCCCTGGGCGATCGCCCCCGACGAGGTCCTGCTGATCGAGGTCACACCTCCGGAATGCGAGCACTGGAACTTCCAGTTGAACAACTACTGGATGGAGTCGCTGGACTACCGCCACTTCAGGATCCACACCAACAAGCACCTCGCCCAGTACTCCGAGAACGGCTCGGTGCGCCTGGTCGTGGCCCACCAGGACCCCGGCCTCCCCAACTGGATCGAGACCGCAGGCCACACCTCGGGCACCATGTGTTTCCGGTGGGTGCGGGCTGAGCAGCATCCACAACCCCGGACCCGGCTGGTCTCCCTGGACAGCCTGCCGAAGGTGACCCAGGGGGAGATCGATCTCGCAGCAGGGGGCACCGCGTGACCTCGACGGACTACGCCAACCCCTATCGCCCTCTGGCGATCAGGTTGCTCAACCGGATCGGGAGGGCCGGGCGGAGTGTCGAGCAACCCGGGTGGCTGGACGTCGACTCGCTCCTCGACTCCGCGCGGCGGAAGACCGGGTTGACGGACTTCGGCGCCGACGGACACCTCCGTGCCCTGAGAGTGCTCGTCGATTCGATCAACGACGAAGCCCGGCTGACCACAACCGGCCGGCTGATACAGAGGTCGCGGCTTTCGGCCGCGCTGGTCAACCGGTTGCAGATCCAGGAACTGCTCCGGCGGTATCCCGAGATCGATGACATCTACCTGGGCGGCATCGTCCTGATCGCCGGACTGCAGCGCACTGGAACCACGCTGCTGCAACGCCTGCTGAGTTCCCACCCGGAGATTCGAGGCATCACGGGGCCGGAAGTCCTGCACCCGGTACCCGATGTCGATGACGTCGAACGTGGGAAGAGAACCCGCGAGCGCCGGGCGGTTCTTGCCAAGCGAGCGTTCTCCTATCTGGCCCCCGACTTCCAGGCGATCCATCCGATCGATCACAACCAGCCCGAGGAGGAGGTCCTGTTGATGGACCTGACCTTCATGAGCCAGTCGGCTGAGGCCACAATGCATGTGCCGAGCTATTCCCGCTGGCTGGAGGGTGAGGACCACACGTGGACCTACGAGTACTTCCAGCGGGTCCTGAAGGTGCTCTGCTGGCAGCGCCCCGGTCGCACCTGGGTGCTCAAGACCCCCCAGCACATGGAGCACCTCGACGCATTCAGGACCGTGTTCCCCGACGCCGCGATCGTGCAGACCCACCGCGATCCGCGAAAGACGGTCGCCTCGTTCTGCAGCCTGGTGGCCCACGCCCGCGGCATGCTCAGCGATCACGTCGAACCCCTCGAGATAGGGGAACACTGGCTCAGGAAAACCTGCAGGATGGTGCAACGGTCGATGCAGACCCGCGAGTCGGCAGAACCAGACCGGTTCATCGACGTCTCGTACTACGACCTGACCAGAGAACCGATCGCCGAGCTCCGGCGGATCTGCGAGCAGGTGGGGATCGCCTTTGCCGATGAGGCCGAGCGCCAGGCCGCACGGTGCCTCGAGGCGAATCCGAAGGACCGTTTCGGACCGCACAACTACCAACTGGGCGCCTTCGGCTTGAGCGAGCAAACCGTGGACGAGACCTTCGCCGCCTACCGGGAGGAATATGCGATCCCGGTCGAAGAAGCCCGCGGCCGGCCCGTGAGCGACAGCCGGCGGTAAGCCTCAGACGCCCATCGCCGTGGCACGAGAATTGCGCAAGACCGGTCACGGCAACGTGTTCAACGCCATGACCAAGGCGACCCGCGACCTCAGGGAGCTCAGCGCCCCAAGCATCGACCCGCTCCCGGAGGCGGTGCGGATCGACGGCAAGACCTGCCTGGTCACCGGCGCCAACAGCGGGTTGGGGCGAGCCGCCGCGATCGAGCTCGCACGGCGCGGCGGGAACATGCTGCTGGCCTGCCGGCCGGGCCATACCGGAGTCGCCGATGAGATCGGGCGTCTTTCCGGCTCCGATGCCGTGGCGTTGATCGACGTGGACCTCTCGGATCTCCGCTCCGTGCATCGCTGCTGCGACGACCTGCAGCGGCGCGGTGTCCGCATCGACATCGCGCTCATGAACGCCGGCGTCATGTCACGCCGGTCACAGAAGACGCCGCAGGGATACGAGGTCATGTTCGCGGTCCACTTCCTGGCAAACCGGGTGATGATCGACCGGTGGCTCCAGGACGGCGTCATCAGCCCCGCGAGGGTGGGGGGTGAGACCCCGCGGGTTGTCTTCGTCGCGTCGGATTCGCACCGGTCCGCTGCGGCCATCGACTTCGATCGCTTCGGGTCGTACGCGCAGCACGGGATGTCCGAGAGCATGCGGCGCTACGCCGAGAGCAAGTTGGTCCTGTGCACCTTCGCCGCTGAGCTCTCCCGCCGCCTGAACCCGACCGGGAACGTGGAGGTGGCAGTGCACGCGCTGTGCCCGGGAGGGGTCGCCACGAACATCGTCAAGGAGGCGCCGAGGGCGCTGAGACCGATCTTCAACGCCTGGTTGCGGCGGTTCTTCCAGTCACCCACTGAGGCGATCGGCCCCGTCGTCCACCTCTGCTGCGCGCCCGAGGCGGGGAACTCCACCGGGATGTACCTGCACATGATGCACCGCAAGCAGGTCTCGCCCGACGCAGCGGATCCGCACAACGGGGCCAGGTTGTGGGAGGCCAGCGAACCCATGGTCGCGAGATCTGGGGAGTCCGCCTGATCCGGCCCGCCCCTGCCCGGACCACAACGAGCGGAGGCGGGGACGCCGGGGGATGGTTCCGGCGCGATTTCGCCAGACGCGCCGCCGACAGCCACCGGCGGGCCCACCGGACCGGCGCGATCAGCCAGTGCGCCTCCGACCCCCGAGGGCGACGGTGCCGGGGGCTAGGAGAGTGCGGCAGCGACTTCGGCGGCGGCCTGTGTGGCGGCGGCGATGGTGGCGTCGATGTCGGCGGCGCGGTGGGCCAGGCTGACGAAGATGGCCTCGTAGGGGCCGGGTGCCAGCGCCACGCCGCGGCGCAACATGGCACCGAAGAACGGTGCATAGAGACCGCGGGCCACCGAGGCGTTCGCCTCGTCGAAGTTCCGGGGTGTGTCGCCGCCGAAGAACAGGCCCAGCAGCGAGCCGACCCGAGGAACCACTGCGTCCACCCCGGCGGCGGCGAACGCCTCCTCCAGGCCCGCCGCCAGTCGCACCGCGCTGGCTTCCAGTTGCTCGTAGGCGGTTGCGTCGAGCGCCTCCAGCGTGGCAAGCCCGGCGGCGGTGGCCAGGGGATTGCCCGACAGCGTGCCCGCCTGGTAGACGCCGCCGAGTGGGGCCAGATGGCTCATGAGCGCCCGGCTGCCGCCGAAGGCGCCGACCGGCAGACCCCCGCCGATCACCTTGCCGAAGCACCACAGGTCCGGCCGCACCCCGTAGAACTCCGTGGCCCCACCGCGTGCCAGACGGAACCCCGTGATCACCTCGTCGAAGACGAGCAACGCCCCTGTGCGGTCGCACGCCGCCCGGAGCCCCTCCAGGAAGCCGGGCGCCGGCGCCACCAGGCCCATGTTCGCCGCCACCGGTTCGACAAGCACCGCGGCGGTCTCCTCGTCGACCTCGGGCAGCACGTTGTAGGGCGCCACCACCGTGTCGGCGACGGCACCCGGCGTCACGCCGTCGCAGCCGCTGAGACCCTGGTTGGCGACCCCGCTGCCGCCCGCCGCCAGCAGCGAGTCCGAGTGACCGTGATAGCAGCCGGCGAACTTGATGATCTTGTCTCGGCCCGTAGCCCCCCGGGCCAGCCGGACCGCCGACATGGCGGCCTCGGTGCCACTGGAGACCAGCCGGAGCATCTCGAGTCCCGGCACGCGGGCGCACATCTCGTTGGCCAGGCGCACCTCCCGCTCGGTGGGGGCGCCGAAGCTCGTGCCATCGGCCGCGGCCGCGGCGACGGCCCGGACGATCGCCTCCGGGGCGTGCCCGAGGATGCCCGGCCCGTAGCTCTGGACGTAGTCGATGTAGCGGTTGCCCTCCACGTCCCAGACGTGGGCTCCCCGCCCCCGGTCCACGAAGTAGGGGGTTCCGCCAACCGAGCCGAACGCCCGCACCGGCGAGTTCACGCCGCCGGGTAGCACGGCGCAGGCGCGCTCGAATAGGTCGGCGCTGGTCAATGGGGCGCCGGCGGCCGGCGGCTGCGGCTCAGCCACCGAGCGTCTGGGCCATCTCGGCGGCGAAATAGGTGAGCACGAAGTCGGCGCCGGCGCGCTTCACGGCGGTGAGCTGCTCGAGAGCCACCGCCGGGCCGTCGATCCAGCCCCGCTGAGCGGCGGCGGCGATCATGGCGTATTCGCCGGAGACGTGATAGGCGCCGAGCGGCACCGACACCGCGGCACGGGTGCGGGCGATCACGTCGAGGTAGGTAACCGCCGGCTTGACCATGACCATGTCGGCGCCCTCGGCCACGTCGGCCAGCACCTCGCTGAGCCCCTCCCGGGCGTTGCGCCAGTCCTGCTGGTAGCCCTTGCGGTCACCGCTGCGGATCGTCACGTCCACGGCGTCCCGGAAGGGCCCGTACAGCGCCGAGGCGTACTTGGCGGCATAGGCCAGGATGGCCGCGTCGGCGTGCCCGGCGCCGTCGAGCGCGCTGCGGATCGCCGCCACCTGGCCGTCCATCATGCCGCTGGGGGCGCACACGTGGGCACCGGCGGCGGCCTGGGCAATGGCGGCCTGCTGGTAGATCGCCAGCGTGGCGTCGTTGTCCACCGAGCCGTCGGCGCGGAGGATGCCGCAGTGTCCGTGGTCGGTGTACTCGTCCACGCACAGGTCGGCCATCAGCACCACGTCGTCGCCCACCTCCTCGCGCAGCTCCCGCAGGGCCACCTGCACGATGCCGTCGGGGTTCCAGGCCTCCGATCCCTCGGCGTCCTTGCGGGCCGGCACACCGAAGAGGATCAGCGCCGGCACGCCCAGGCCGCGCAGTCGCTGCACCTCCCCGCGCAGCGAGGCCACCGTGTGCTGCACCACGCCCGGCAACGACGGCACCGGCTGCGGCTCGTCGATGCCCTGGCGCACGAACAGCGGCGCAACCAGGTCGTCGACGCGGAGCGACGTCTCGGCCACGAGCCGTCGCAGCGCGGCGGTTCGACGCAGGCGGCGGGGACGGTGCTGGGGGAACACCACGGCGCCCGAGTCTACGAACGGTGCCCGATGATCAGCCTGGCCCGCCGCGCCGCGGCCGACATGGGCCGGCTCTAGTCCGCCGCGACGGCCCCCGAAGCGCGCACCAACCGGGGAGTCGTCGCCGCTGCAGCCGACATCGGCCTGCTCTAGTCCGCCGCGACGGCGTGGGCGGCCAGGGCGGCGACGAGACCCTCGATGGTGTGCTCGGTGGCCTCGACATGCACAGTCAGGTTCCGGCGACGGGCGGCGGCGGCCGTGACAGGTCCGATGGCGGCCACCGTCTCGGGCACCGGCAACGGCTCGGGCTGATCGCAGAACGCCTCCACGACCGAGGGCGACGTGAAGATCACGGTGTCGCAGCCGGCCACAGCAGCGCGCTCGGCGGCCACCAGGATCCGAGGCTCGGCCCGGTAGGCGGCCACGATGTCGACCGACCAGCCCTTGGCCGCCAGCCCCACCGGCAACACGTCACGTGCCACCTCGGCCCGGACGACGAGTACCCGACCGGCGCCGTCGCAGCGGTCCGGTGACGGGAAGGCGGCCACGAGGGCCTCGGCGACGTACTGCTCGGGCAGCAGCGAGACCGTCGCGTCCATACCGGCGAGGGCCGCAGCGGTCCCAGGACCGATGGCCGCGACCCGCAG
>JAGWAK010000059.1 GCA_021296435.1 Acidimicrobiia bacterium | reverse complement strand
GATGTGCACGTTGTAGCCGGCGTCGCGCATCTCGGGCACCGAACCGATGTGGTCGTGGTGACCGTGGGTTTCCAGCACGGTGTGGACCACGAGTTGCCCGCACAGATCCACCAGCAGCTCGTGCTCGTTGGCGGCGTCGATGAGCACGGCGTCGCCGCTCTGCCGGCAGCGCACGATGAAGACGTTGTTGTCGAACGGGCCCACGACCACCTTGTGGATCTCCATCTGGGTGTCCCGGTAGTGCAACGTGGGCCGGGCATCGGCGGCTTGCCGCTCGATCCCGTGCTGCGGCCAGCAGTAGTGGTCGATGCCGGCCCTGTCGGCGTGTGCGGCTACCTCGCTCATGTCCCTGCCTCCCTGGTGACGGCTTCGCCCGCCTTGTCGTCGCTACCGACGTTGTATAACCGCTCCCGCCACTGACCGCACGGCGAGGCGATGCGGGATCATGGCGCCCACCGGCCGGGGCGTGCCCCCCAGCTAGAGTCGGCGAACGCGGATTCTCGACGGGGGCATGACCGGCATGACGTATGGGGACGAGCATCGGCGTCGCTTCGGTGCGGCCGGTGCCCGAGCGGCCTTCGGCCCGGGGCGGTCGTCGTCGGGGTGGGTCACGCTCGAGACGGGCGAGCAGCTGGAACTGGCCGAACCCTCGGCCCGCTTGAATGCGAAGATCATCGATTTGTTGATCCTCGTTGCGGTCATCGTCGGCGGGGTGATCCTGGTCCTGGTGACGCTCGTCGCCGAGGGGTTGGGCGTCGGGATCGGGCTCGTGGAGGGTGTCTTCCTGTCCGCTCTGCTGATCGTTCTGGCGAGCCTTCTCTACGACCCGCTGCTCATCGCGATCCGGGGCCAGACCGTCGGCAAGAAGGCGACGGGAATCAGGGTGGTTCGAGCCGACAACGGCGGACTGCCCACCTTGGGAGCGTCATTCGCGCGGTGGGCTCTCCCGGGAGTGCTGCTGGCGATCCCCGGCGCCGGGTATGTTCTCGCGGCCCTCTGCTTCTCCTCATTGACCCGGGACGCCTCAAGGCGGGGATGGCACGACAAGGTCGCCGGAACGGTCGTCGTCAAGACCTGAGAGTCGTCCCACCGGACGCCGCCCGAAGGGGCGCTGCAGACAGGCGCGGCTATGTTCTGCACGAGATGTCGTGATGGGGAGGCCGGCCGTGCGGTTGGGGTTCAGCGAGGATCAGGAGGAACTGCGGCGGTTCGTCCGGCAGTTCCTGGAGGAGAAGTCTCCCGAGTCGGCCGTGCGGGAACTCATGCGCACCGACGAGGGCTACGACGAGGCGGTCTGGCGCCAGATGGCCGAGCAACTGGGGCTGCAGGGCATCGCCATCGACGAGCGCCACGGCGGCGGCGGTTTCACGTTCCGCGAGCTGGTGCTGGTGCTGGAGGAGATGGGCCGGGCGCTGCTCTGCGCCCCCTACTTCTCCTCGGTGGTGCTGGCGGCGGGCGCCCTTGACCGCAGCGGCGACGAGGCGGCGTGCGAGGAACTGCTGCCCGCCATCGCATCGGGTGACTGCATCGCCACGCTGGCCTTCGAGGAGGAGAACGAGGCGCACGGCACCGTGGCGATCGCCGACGGAGCGGGCTGGCGGCTCCGGGGTGAGAAGAGCTACGTGCTCGACGGGCACGTCGCTGACGCCGTGCTGGTGGCTGCCCGCAGTCCGAAAGGGCTGAGCCTGTTCCGCTGCGCCGGTGACGCCGAGGGTCTGGAGCGCGCCCTGCTCCCGACGCTCGATCTGACGCGCAAGCAGGCGCGGCTTGCGTTCTCGGGCACCCCGGCCGTTGCCATCGGCAGAGCTGGCGACGGCACGAGAGTTCTGGGAGAGGTGCTGCATCTGGCCGCGGTGGCCCTGGCCGCCGAGCAGGTCGGGGGAACGCAGCGCTGCCTGGACATGGCGGTCGGCTATGCGAAGGAGCGGATGCAGTTCGGCCGGCCCATCGGTAGCTTCCAGGCGATCAAGCATCGCTGTGCCGACCTGCTCCTGGAGTGCGAGACGGCCCGCTCGGCCGCCTACTACGCCGGCTGGTGTGCTGCGGCCGGCGACGACGACCTGCCGATTGCCGCCGCCATGGCCAAGGCGCACTGCTCCGACGCCTACTACCGGACCGCTGCGGAGAACATCCAGATCCACGGCGGGATCGGTTTCACCTGGGAGCACCCGGCACATCTCTACTTCAAGCGCGCCAAGTCCGGCCAGTTGATGTTCGGCGATTCCGCCCACCACCGGGCGCGGCTGGCGGACCTCGTGGGGCTCTGAGCGCCGGCGTGCACACCGAGCGATCGCGCCCGGCGGGATCGCACCACCGTAAGCACGGCTCGACGTGATCTGGGCATTCGTCGCCGTCGCCGCGGTGATTGTCATGGCGGTCGCCTACTACACGGTGGCCAGGGTCAGCGCCCGGCTGGCCCACACCGAGGCCGTGGCCACCTACGACCTGAGCACGGCGACGGAGTTCGTGCACCGCGGCCTGCCCGGCGAGATCGCCCAGCGGGTCAGGGCTGACGCCGTTGCGCTGCTGCTGGCCTGGAACCTCGATCACCTGCGCCGCAAGGGCGTGGCGGCCTTCGGGGAGGCAGACGCCATGGCGGGCGGCTTCGCCCGAACGCCCCGCGAGAGCGAACCCGACGAGGCGCTCGACGAGTTGCTGCGGCGCGCCGCGGCCGAGGGCATCGCGCTCGACGCGCTCGATGTCGTCGTCGTGCTGGAGCTGAACGCGCAGTACCTGGCATCCATCGGCGCCCTCGGCGCACAGGTGGATGACAAGTAACCCTCCCGCCTGAACAGCGGCCGGGTTCGGGGGCCGCGAGTGCGGCCGATCCGCCTTAGCATCGTCGGCGTGTATCGCCCCAAGGGAGTTGCCGACCACCGCTACATCGGCGACAAGCGCAGCGGCACCGTCTACGACCTCGACATGGTGCCCACCGACGATTCCGCGGCGGCCGGGCAGCCAACCCGTGCGGTCATCGACGAGTTGGTGGCCTCGGGTCGCTACCTGTGCTTCGCGCCCGACACGCTGGCCGAGGCGCGCAACCGCGGCTACCGCCTGCGGGGCGGGTGAGTGGAGGAGATCCCCTCAGGGCCGCTGACGCTCTCGGGCTACCTGGCCCGGCCGCTTCGCTCCGACGGTGAGGTCCTGCGAGACCCACGGCCGGCCGTCGTCATCTGTCACGGCCTGCCGGCGGCGCCCGGCGGAGCCGTTACGGCGGGGCGCTCCTACCACGTCCTGGCAGACCGAATCGCCGTCGAGATGGGTTGGTCGGCGCTGGTGCTCAACTACCGGGGCTGCGGGCTCTCCGAGGGCAACTTCTCGCTGCTGGGCTGGGTGGAGGACGTGCGTGCCGCCGTCGAGCACGTGTCGGCCAGAACCCGCACGAGGGGTATCTGGGTCGCCGGGTTCGGCACCGGCGGTGCCGTGGCGATCCGGGCCGCCGCCGACACCGGTGCGGTGGCGGGAGCGGTGTCGGCGGGTGCACCGGCGGACTTCGACGAGTGGGCGGCGAACGCCGAGCGCCTGCTGCGCCACGCCCACGAGACGGGCATCGTGCGCAGCGACTCGTTCCCGGCTGACTTCGAGACGTGGCGCGGCCAGTTCGTCTCGTTCAGCACGGCCGACGCCTCAGATCGGCTGGCGCCGCGCCCCCTCATGGTCGTGCACGGCTCGGACGACGAGTTGGTGCCGTCGCTGGACGCCCGCGCCATCGCGGACGCCCATGGCGCCGCCGATCTGCGCATCATCTCCGGCGGCGGCCACCGGCTGCGCTACGACCCGCGCTGCATCTCCCTGGTGCTGGGCTGGCTGGACCGCCACGGCCACGACATGGTGCCGGAGACGACGACCACGCCGGACTAGTCGTCTGCGGAGAACCTCGCTATGGCCGGGTGGTGACCCGGAGTCAGCCCAACGAGGCTATGGCGCCGACGAACGCCAGGATGACGACGATCGCAAACAGCACACCGACGGTGCTGATGCACAACCCGGCAATGGCGAGACCGCGATGTGGCAGTCCTTGCTTGTTTGCGCGGCGAAGACCGATTGACGAGAACGTGACCGCCAGAATCCAAAGGACGAGGTTGAGGAAAGGAATTGGTATCCACATCACAAGTGACAGAACGAAACCGGCGACTGCCATGCCGTTCCCCGCGGGCTGTCCGGATGCCGTGATGTTGACCACGGCGGAGGAGCCGGCTGCAGCCTGTGTGCCTTCATGCGATCCAGGTCCGGACGCAGTACCTACAGCGTGTTGCTCACTTGCGGAATGCTGCTCTTCCCAGGTTCGTGCCGGCTGATCCGTGCCCGTCGTCTCGTCCCACGGGAACTTGCCAGGAGCCCCAGAGGGTGAAGGGTCCAGCCGGTCCGGTTCGTCACGGTTGTAGTCCTGCTCTTGGCGGTTGTAGCGATCCATCGTTCCTCCGGTGCTCCTCCGGTCAGGGTGTCGCAGTCGGCGTCAGTCCTGCTTGGACCGCCCGGCGGCCTTCTTTTCCTTCTTCCAGGCGCGCACCCGTGCGAGGGCTTCGGGGCCGTCGATGTCGGCGACCGAGCGGGGAGTGTCGTCGGCGAAGGGGCCGGCGTAGCCGTCCCACCCCGTGGGGCGGACGGCGAAACGCTTGGCCAGGATGGCCAGGAAGATCATGGACTTCTCGTCGCCGTAGCCCGGCAGGGCCCGCACCCGGTCGTACAGTTCCTGGCCGCTGGCGGCGGTGGCCCAGACCGCGCCGGCGTCGCCGCCGTATTCGTCGGCGATGTGGCGGCACATCTCGTGGGCCCGGCGGGCCATGGCCGCCGGGAAGCGGTGCAGCGCCGGCTTGGTGCCGAAGACGGCCTCCAGGTCGGCCGGATCCATGGCCGCGATGGCCGAGGAGTCCAACTCGCCGCCCAAGCGCTCGGCCAGCCGGTACGGCGACTTGAAGGCCCACTCCATGGGAATCTGCTGGTCAAGCAGCATGGCCAGCAGGAGAGCCAGAGGTTCATTGTTGACGAGCGCGTCAGCGGCGTTGTCGCCGGTGACGGCTAGCGTTCCAGCGGTCATACCCCGAGCGTATCGGCCGCACAGTGCCTGCGCTTTCACGCCTGCTGGGAGGCAATGGTGACAGAATCCCGAGGTGCGACGCGGCCCCCGCGCCGCGCCGCGGGGCGGAGTCGCCGGCGCGCTGCATCAGCAACTTCCGAGGTGCCGCGGCGGGCTTGGGTGGTGCTGGGGGTGGTGTGCGTCAGCATCTTCCTGGTGGTGATCGACGCCTCCATCGTGAATGTGGCGTTCCCCACCATCGGCGCCGACCTGGACACCACCGACGCCACCCTCTCGTGGATCCTCACGGCCTACAACGTGACCGTGGCCTCACTGCTGCTGCTGGCGGGGCGGACCGCCGACAGGCTGGGGCGCAAGCGGGTGTTCCTGATCTCGGTGGCGGTCTTCACACTGGGGTCGCTGCTGTGCAGCGTCGCCCCCGACGCCGGTTCGCTCATCGCCTTCCGGGTGGTGCAGGCCCTCGGCGGCTCGGCCATCTTCCCCTCCTCCCTGGCGCTGGTGCTGCCGGAGTTCCCCGTGGAGCGGCGCTCGGCGGCCGTGGGCATCTGGTCGGCGGTGGCCGGCTTCGGCGGGGCGGTCGGCCCGTCCGCCGGCGCATTGCTGATCGAACTGTTCGGCTGGCGGGGCATCTTCTGGGCGAGCGTCCCCCTCGGCGTCGCCGTCGTGGTCCTGGGCCGTCGCTTCCTGACCGAGACGCGGGTGGCAACCGACACCGGGCGTCTCGACGTCATCGGCGTGCCCGCCAGTGTGCTGGGCGTGGCTCTCGTCCTGCTGGCCGTGGTGCAGGCCGAACATTGGGGTTACACCAGCGTCCGCACGCTCACCCTGGCGTGTGTCGGGCTGGTACTGCTGCCGGTCCTGGTGTGGCGGTCGCGGCGCCACCCGTCGCCCGTACTGGACCTGTCGCTGTTTTCCATCCGGTCGTTCCGGGTGGCCACCTTCGCCACGATCTTCTTCGGATTCGCCTTCCTGGGCGGGTTCTTCTTGAACTCTCTGCTGCTGCAGCGCCTCTGGGAGTGGCCGGTCTGGAAGACCGGGCTGGGCCTCAGTCCCAGCCCACTGATCTCGGTCCTGGCCTCGTGGTGGGTCGGCCGTGCTGCCGACCGGCTCGGCCACCGCTGGCTCACCGCGGCAGGTAGCGGGCTATGCGTCGCCGCCTTCGCCTGGCAGTTCTGGCGCGTCGGCGCCGTTCCGGACTACTGGTCGGACTTCCTGCCGTCCATGCTGATGCTGGGGGTCGGTGTGGGGATGGCGATCACCTGCATCACGGCCGCACCCCTGGCGGACCTGAGCAGCGACCAGTTCGCCATGGGAAACGCCACGGCTCGAACTGTTCAGCAGCTCTGCTACGGCGTTGGTGTGGCCGCCATCGTGGCGCTGCTGGGTGCCGGCGGAGCTGAGGATCTCACTCGCTACCCGCGTCCGTGGATCTGGCTCATCTGCTCCTACACCCTGGCGGGGCTGACGATGGCGCTGTTCTACCCCTCTGGGAGCGCTGCCGGGCGAGCCGGCCTCACCGCAGGGGGCGGATCACACGCACGCCGCAGGGGCCGTCCCGGCGGCAGGAGGTCAGCGGCCGTCTAGGCCACAGTCGAGTTCGGGCCGCTCAGGTCAGCGGGCCGCACTCGTAGTCGACGGGGTTGACCGCTTAGTGGTCCCCGCCGAAGCGGTCGATGGCGTCGTCCACCGCGGAGGGCTCGATCTCGCCGTTGGCGGCCAGCCCCGACAGGACCGCCACGGTTATGTGGGCGGCGTCCACCTCGAAGAAGCGCCGCAGCGCGCTGCGCGTGTCGCTGCGGCCGTAGCCGTCGGTGCCCAGAACCGAGAAGTGCCGGGGTGCCCAGCGGGACACCTGGTCGGGCACCAGCGTGAGGTAGTCGCTCACGGCCACGATCGGGCCCTGCGAGCGGGCCAGCTTGGCGGTCACCGCTGGGAGGCGCGGCGCCTCGGTGGGGTGCAGGCGGTTCCAGCGCTCGGCGTCCAGAGCCTCCTCTCGCAGCCTCTTGTAGGAGGTTGCGCTCCAGAGCTCGGCCCCGGTGTCGTAGTGCTCGGCGAGCGCCGCCTGGGCCTGGCGGGCCGCCGCCTGCGCCGGGCCCGAGAACAGGATCGTGGCCCGGTGACGCATGCCCGCCGGCCCGGGATCCCAGCGGTACAGGCCGCTCATGATGTCGGCGTCGCTGGTGTGGTCGGCGCGGGCGGGCTGCAGGTGGTTCTCGTTGTAAAGCGTCAGGTAGTAGAAGATGTCGTCGCCGTGCGCAGCGCCCGCCGGGGGATACATGCGCTCCAGCCCGCAGGCGATGATCGTGGCCATCTCGTAGGCGAAGGCCGGATCGTAGGACTGGCAGGCCGGCACCGAGGCGGCCAGCAGGTGGCTGTGACCGTCCTGGTGCTGCAGTCCCTCCCCCATGAGGGTGGTGCGCCCGGCGGTGGCGCCCAGTAGGAAGCCCCGGGCCCGGCTGTCGGCGGCCGACCAGATCAAGTCGCCTACCCGCTGGAAGCCGAACATGGAGTAGAAGGTGTACATCGGCACCATCGGCACGCCGAGGTTGGCGTAGCTGGTGCCCGCGGCGATCCACTCCGCCAGCGAGCCGGCCTCGGTGATTCCCTCTTCCAGGATCTGCCCGTCGGTGTCCTCGCTGTAGGACAGCAGCAGGTCGTGGTCCACCGGCTCGTAGAGCTGCCCGTGTGGGGCGTAGATCTCGAACTCCCGGAACAGCGAGTCCATGCCGAAGGTGCGCGCTTCGTCGGCCACGATCGGGGCCACGCGGGCGCCGAAGTCCCGCTCACGCAGCAGTGAGCGCAGCAGGATCGTGAACGCCGCCGTGGTGGAGACCTCCCGGTCGCCGGAGCCCTCGTCGAAGGTGGCGAAGATCTTGCGGTCGGGCTGCCGGAGTTTCCGGCGGTCCCGGACGATGCGCGACGGCAGCGGGCCGTCGAGGGCCTGGCGGCGCCGGCGCATGTACACCATCTCCTCGGCGTCGGGCGGCGGCCGGTAGTACGGCGGGGCAGCGTCGTCGACGAGCGCGCTCTCGGGGATCTGTTCCCACAGGCCCAGCCGGTCCCGGAGTTCGAGCAGCTGGCGGGTGGTCATCTTCTTGATCTGGTGGGTGGCGTTGCGGCCTTCGAACCCCTTGCCCAGGCTCCATCCCTTGATGGTCTTGGCCAGGATCACCGTCGGTGAGCCGACGTTCTCGGTGGCCGCCTTGTAGGCGGCGTACAGCTTCTGGTGGTCGTGGCCCCCGCGGGGCAGGTTGGCGAGATCCTCGTCGCCGTAGTCGGCCACCATGGCGCGCAGCCGCGGGTCGGGGCCGAAGAAGAGCTCGCGGATGTAGCCGCCCGACTCGGTGGCGTAGCGCTGGTACTCGCCGTCGCCGGTGGAGTTCATCTTGTTCAGCAGTAGGCCGTGGTCGTCCCGTTTCAGCAGGTCGTCCCAGCGGGATCCCCAGATCACCTTGATGACGTTCCAGCCGGCGCCGCGGAACAGGCCCTCGAGTTCCTGGATGATCTGGCTGTTGCCCCGCACCGGCCCGTCGAGGCGCTGCTGGTTGCAGTTCACCACCCAGATGAGGTTGTGCAGCTCCGAGCGCCCGGCCAGGGAGATG